>NZ_JBSFLQ010000003.1:0-289141 GCF_053599115.1 Streptomyces sp. NPDC001020
AAACGCTCGGCTGGGAAACCCCAGCCGAGCGCCTCGCTAAGCTCCTGGCCACAGCCAGTTGATCACCTGTGTTGCAACGACCCCTGGAATTCGCCCACCGGCGCTGGGGGCACCACTGGTCACGGCAGACCTCAGGTCTTGTTCGCCGCCTCCACCATCTGCTTGAGCCGCGCCGGGGTCATCGACTGGTCCGCGTAGATGTTCTTGCCGCCGAAAAGCACCGTCGGCGTGCCTGTGAAGCCGCCGCTCTGGAACGCGCCGTTCGACTTCGTCACCCAGCCGTTGTGCTTGCCGCCCTTGACGCACTTCTGGAACGTCGGCGTGTCGAGACCGCCCACCTTGCCGGCCAGCGCGATCAGCTTGGTGTGATCCGCGAAGGTGTCCGCGGTCTCCTTGGGCTGGTTGTCGTACAGCACGTCGTGGTAGGGCCAGAACTTTCCGGCGTCCTGCGCGCACGCCGCCGCGTTGGCCGCGTGGAGCGAGCCGCTGCCGCCCAGATTCCCGTCGATGAGCGTGACCAGGTGGTACTCGACTCTCAGCTTTCCGGCGTCGACCAGTTCGTGGATCGTCGGGCGGTAGACCGTCTCGAAGGACCGGCACGCCGGGCAGCGGAAGTCCTCCCACACCGTGAGGGTCGACTTGGCGGAGTCCTTGCCGACCGGGATCGCGAGGCCGTCCTTGCCCGTCGCCCCCGAGGGCCCGATGGTGGGGCCGGAGGAGCGGCTCTTGCCGGCGTTCGCCGCCAGGACGCCGCCCACTGTCGCCAGGGCCAGGACACAGACGATCGCGCCCCCTACGATCACCCCCCGCCGGCGCTTCTCCGCGGCCTTCTGCTTCTCGCGCTGCACCGCCAGCCGGTCACGGGCGGCGCGCTTTCCCTCACGGTTCTTCTCGCTCACATCCGGCAGAACGAACCGGGGAGGCACAGCGCGCCTCCCCGGCCCCAGGTCCACCCGTTCGAGTGAGCTATTTGTCCGCCATATCCGGGATTCGCCCGTTCAAGCGAGGATCGAGGGATGTCATGCTCTGCGGCGGACGCCCTCGGCCAGTTCACCCGCCAGCGTCCGTACGGCCTCCAGGCCGGCCTTCTCGTCCGGCGCGTCCAGCATTCGCTTCACGAACGCGGAGCCGACGATCACTCCATCGGCGAAGGCGGCGACCTCGGCGGCCTGCGTGGGGTTGGAGACGCCGAGGCCGACGCAGACCGGCAGCTCGGTGGTCGCCCGGGTGCGGTGCACCAGGTCCTTGGCCTGCGTGCCGACCGTCTCGCGGGTGCCGGTGACACCCATGAGCGAGGCCGCGTAGACGAAACCGGAGCCCGCCGCGGTGATCTCGGCGAGCCGCTCGTCCTTGCTGCTGGGCGCGACCACGAAGACCGTCGCAAGCCCGTGCTTCTCGGCGTGCTCGCGCCACTGGGCGGACTCCTGCACGGGCAGATCCGGCAGGATGCAGCCTGCGCCGCCCGCCTCGGCCAGTTCGGCGGTGAAGCGCTCCACGCCGTAGCGGTCGATCGGATTCCAGTACGTCATCACGAGCACCGGCTTACCGGTCGCCGCGTGCGCCTCGCGGACCGTGCGCATGACGTCGGCGATCCGGACGCCGCCGCGCAGCGCGATGTCGTCGGCGGTCTGGATGACGGGACCGTCGAGGACGGGGTCACTGTGCGGCAGGCCCACCTCCACGACATCGGCGCCGCCGTCGAAGACGGCCTTGATCGCGGCGATGCCGCCGTCGACGGTCGGGAAGCCGGCCGGCAGGTACGCGATGAGTGCGGACCGGCCCTCCGCCTTCGCGGCGGCGAGGGTGTCGGTCAGCAGTCGGACCCTTCCACCGGTCACTGCGGCTGCGCTCACTTGGCGTCTCCCTCGATCTCGGCGGTGTCGCTGTCGGCGTCGGCGGCAACGGACGCGTCGGTGTCGTACAGGCCGAAGTACCGGGCGGCCGTGTCCATGTCCTTGTCACCGCGCCCGGACAGGTTGACGACGATCAGCCCGTCCTTGCCCAGCTCCCGGCCGACTTCCAGGGCGCCGGCGAGCGCGTGGGCGCTCTCGATGGCCGGGATGATGCCCTCGGTGCGGGACAGCAGGCGCAGGGCCTGCATGGCCGCGTCGTCGGTGACCGCGCGGTACTCGCCCCGGCCGCTGTCCTTGAGGTAGGAGTGCTCGGGGCCGATGCCCGGGTAGTCCAGGCCCGCCGAGATCGAGTACGGCTCGGTGATCTGCCCTTCGTCGTCCTGCAGGACGTACGACCGGGAGCCGTGCAGGATCCCGGGTTCACCGGCGGTGAGCGTGGCCGCGTGCTCACCTGTCTCGATGCCGTGGCCCGCGGGCTCGCAGCCGATGAGACGTACGGAGGTGTCGGGAATGAAGGCGTGGAAGAGCCCGATGGCGTTGGAGCCGCCGCCCACACAGGCGATGGCGGCGTCGGGCAGGCGCCCGGTGCGTTCCAGGATCTGTCGCCGCGCCTCCACACCGATCACCCGGTGGAAGTCGCGCACCATGGCCGGGAACGGGTGGGGACCGGCCACGGTGCCGAAGAGGTAGTGGGTGCGGTCGACGTTGGCGACCCAGTCACGGAACGCCTCGTTGATCGCGTCCTTCAGGGTGCGACTGCCGGACTTCACCGCCACGACCTCGGCGCCGAGCATGCGCATGCGGGCCACGTTGAGTGCCTGGCGCTCGGTGTCGATCTCGCCCATGTAGATGGTGCAGTCGAGACCGAAGAGGGCGCAGGCGGTGGCGGTGGCGACGCCGTGCTGGCCGGCGCCGGTCTCCGCGATGACGCGGGTCTTGCCCATGCGCCGGGTGAGCAGGGCCTGACCGAGCACGTTGTTGATCTTGTGGGAGCCGGTGTGGTTCAGGTCCTCCCGCTTCAGGAAGACGCGGGCGCCACCGGCGTGTTCGGCGAACCGCGACACCTCGGTGAGGGCGCTGGGCCGGCCGGTGTAGTGGACGAGCAGATCGCCGAGTTCGCGGGCGAACTCCGGGTCGGCCTTCGCCTTCTCGTACTCGGCGGCGACCTCGTCCACGGCGGCCACGAGGGCCTCCGGGATGAACTTGCCGCCGAACGCGCCGAAGTAGCCTTCGGCGCTGGGCACCTGGCACTCCGGGTCGGGAATGAAGAATTCGCTGGGCATGCGGTTACCTCGCAGGGGCGAAAGCCCCGGGGTCGGTCGGACTGAAGGTGACGTCGATCGCGTGCGCGCGCTGTCCCTGGAGCCTGTCGCCCTGTGGTGTGGTGACCGCTGCGGTCACATGTCGTCGCCGGGATGGCGAACGATCACGGCCGCGGGGACCGACGGTGCCGACCCACGGGAACAGATCGCGTGGGCCCGGCGGCTACAGGTCACCTCGGTCCGACCGGGCACACCCGGGTCAGTCCGTGGCAGGTGACTGGCGCGCACGTGGGCGACGCCATCGCATCCCGTTGACCTGGCCCGGCTCGTCACCGATGACGTACCGCACCCGTCGCCCGTGCACCCGGCGCGCGGGTGCACGGCAGCCACGCGGCCGGCACCCGCGGGCGAGGCGGGCATACGGGTCCCTGGGGTGTGTTTCCCCAGTCGCCACGGTGATCGAAAGCATCTCGTCGTCAACTCTACCGGGGCGTCAGTCCCGGCCGTGCCGCAGTGCCGGGTGTGCGCCGGCCGCGACCAGGTCGGCGACCGCCGTCTTCGGGTCGCGGCCGGTCACCAGCGACTCGCCCACGAGCACGGCGTCGGCGCCGTACTCGGCGTAGGCGATCAGGTCGTGCGGTCCGCGGACCCCGGACTCGGCGACCTTCACGATCGACCCGGGGATCTCGGGGGCGATCCGCTCGAACGTCGAGCGGTCGACCTCAAGGGTCTTGAGGTTCCGGGCGTTGACCCCGATCACCTTCGCTCCGGCGTCCACCGCCCGCTCGACCTCCTCCTCGTCGTGCACCTCGACGAGCGGCGTGAGCCCGATGGACTCGGCGCGCTCGATGAGGGACTCCAGGGCGGGCTGGTCCAGTGCGGCGACGATCAGCAGCGCGAGGTCCGCGCCGTAGGCCCGCGCCTCCCAGAGCTGGTACGAGGTGACGATGAAGTCCTTGCGCAGCACCGGGATGTCGACCCGGGCCCGCACGGCCTCCAGGTCGGCCAGTGAGCCACCGAAGCGACGCCGCTCGGTCAGGACGGAGATGACGGCCGCGCCGCCTGCCTCGTAGTCCGCGGCGAGCCCCGCGGGGTCGGCGATCGCGGCGAGCGCGCCCTTGGACGGGCTGGACCGCTTGACCTCGCAGATCACCTTGACGCCGTCCCCGCGCAGGGCGGCGACACCGTCCTTGGCCGCGGGGGCTTTCGCCGCGCGCTCCTTGAGCTCGTCGAGGCTGACGCGTGCCTGCCGCTCCGCGAGGTCGGCACGGACTCCGTCGATGATCTCGTCGAGCACACTCACGCGAGCGGCCCCCTTCCTGACGGTTGAGGATTCAAGCGGCTCAGTCGGCTGAGCCTCGGTCCGCCGGGAGCGCCCGAACGGACGAAACCGGCGGTCACTGTGATGGTATCCGGAGGAAGGCCTAGGCCTCACATCCGACTGACGCCGACCCCACTACCTGGACGTTCCCGGGCTGATCAAGGGTGCAGCCAGCCACCGAACGGCAGGTTCCGGACAACGGTGAAGGCCAGCAGCAGAGCGCCCAGGTTCCACAGGTGCACCGGCCCGAGGTCGATCCGCAGCGGCCGTCCCCGCATCGCGCGGACCATCCAGACGGTCCACACCATCGCGAAGAGCAGATAGCCGCCGACGGCCACAGCGTTGTCCTGGAGCGCGGCCAGGAAGTCCCCGTGCACGAACGCGTGCGCGCTGCGCAGGCCGCCGCAGCCGGGGCAGAACACGCCGGTGTAGCGCAGCAGCGGGCAGACGGGGTAGTGCCCGGGCTGGTTGGGATCCACCGCCCCGACGTAGGCGAAGGCCCCGAGGACACCTGCGAGCACCCCGGCGGGAACGGCGGTCCGCCTGAGCAGACTGGCCCTGGGGAGCGGGGTCACGCAGCGGGATGCGGGGTTCACGTCTCGCATTCTGCCCGCTTGGTGCCCGGCCCGCCCACCGCGCCCGGGAACACGTGAGGCGGCCCGGGCGCTCACCGCCCCTGGCCGCCTCCCGTACGGATGATGCGGAGGGCTCAGTGCTCCGCGCTCGCGACCTGCTTCAGCAAGTCCCCCTTCTCGCCCTGGCCGTACCCCATCAGGCGCATGACGCCGCCGACGATGGCACCGAGGAGGGTGATCCCCACGCTGATCCAGAAGGGTACGGGCTCGGCCATCACGATGAACGCGCCCGCGGCACAGAAACCGATGAAGGCGATGATGACACCGGTCCAGGCGGCCGGGGTCCGACCGTGGTGGTAGCTGCCCGCCATGACTTGCTCCTCAGTAGCTGTCTGTACGTGTGTGAGTCAGAGGCTCGGCGCCCATTGTCCCGTACCCGCACGCAGGCGGTGACCGCGGGGTCACCCGTCGCGCGCCGGACGGGCGATCACCCGCCCGTGGGGTCCTCGCCCCGGTCGAGCGCCTTCCACAGGTCCTCGGGGCGGTCCGGATCGGCGGGCCCCGTCCGACGCGGCCGCGGGGTGCCGCCTCGTTCGTAGCGGCCGGACATCGCGGGCCACAGCCGTCCGTAGCGCAGGGCGAGCAGTCCGGCGACGAGGATGAGGGCGCCGCCGAGGGCCGCGACGTACGGCCAGGCGGTGTGCGTGAGCGCGGACGCCGTCGCGGCGGTGTCACCGGCTGTCCGCGCCGCCTTCTCGTCGAGCGCCGAGTGGTCGGTGACGCCCTGGAGCGCCGCGGCGATGGTGCCGACGCCGGAGAGTGCGAGCAGTCCGGCGACGAGGACGCGCCCGGCTCTGCGGACGGCGAAGACGGCGACGAGCGCGGCGAGGCCGACTATGGCAAGGGCCGCGGGCACGCCCGTGACGTCGCTGCCCTTGGCGCTGAGCGGGAAGTCGCCGCCGGCCACCGTCACGGTCCCCGCCGACCAGCCCTGCCGGGAGGACAGCAGCGCCACGGCGGAGCCGGCCGCCCCGCACAGCAGGGCGAGGGCGAGGCTGCGGCGGCCGGAGCGGACGGGGGCGGCGGCCTCGGATCGGGTGTCGGGTACGGCAGTCACGTACTCCACTATCGCCCGAACCGCGGACGAACCCTCACCCGGGGGCCCCTGCTGCCTTTTCTCCCGGGTCACGCCGGGTGGCTCATCGACCCAGCCGGTTCGCCGTGTGGACCGCCCGCAGCACCGCCGCCGCCTTGTTGCGGCACTCGTGGTCCTCGGCGACCGGATCGGAGTCGGCGACGACACCGGCGCCCGCCTGGACATAGGCCGTGCCGCCCCGCAGCAGTGCGGTGCGGATGGCGATGGCGGTGTCCGAGTCGCCCGCGAAGTCGAGGTAGCCGACGCAGCCGCCGTACAGCCCCCGCCGGGACGGCTCGAGTTCGTCGATGATCTGCATGGCGCGCGGCTTGGGCGCGCCGGAGAGCGTGCCGGCCGGGAAACAGGACGTCAGGACGTCGAAGGCGGTACGGCCCGGCGCGACCCGGCCCGTCACGGTGGAGACGATGTGCATGACGTGCGAGTACCGCTCGACGGACATGAAGTCGACGACCTCGACCGATCCGGGTGTGCAGACCCGTCCCAGGTCGTTGCGGCCCAGGTCGACGAGCATGAGGTGCTCGGCCCGCTCCTTGGGGTCGGCGAGCAGCTCCTCGGCGAGGGCCTGGTCCTCCTGCGGGGTCGTGCCGCGGTGCCGGGTGCCCGCGATGGGGTGGACCATCGCCCGGCCGTCCTCGACCTTGACCAGCGCTTCCGGGCTGGAGCCGACGACGTCGAAGGCGTCGCCGTCCCCGCAGGGGAAGCGGAACAGGTACATGTACGGGGACGGATTGGTTGCCCGCAGGACCCGGTAGACGTCCAACGCACTTGCCGTGCACGGTGTTTCGAAGCGCTGTGAGGGGACGACCTGGAAGGCCTCGCCCGCGCGGATGCGCTCCTTGACGTCCTCGACGGCGTCCCGGAAGTCCTGGCCGCCCCACCGGGCGGTGTACTCGGGCAGTTCGGAGGGCGGGAGCACGGCGGGCGGCTGGGCGACCGCGCGGGACAGGTCGGCCTCCATCGCGTCCAGGCGGGCCACGGCGTCCGCGTAGGCCTCGTCGACGCCCGTGTCCAGGTCGTTGTGGTTGATCGCGTTGGCGATCAGCAGTACCGAGCCCTCCCAGTGGTCCATGACGGCGAGGTCGCTGGTGAGGAGCATGGTCAGCTCGGGCAGCCGCAGGTCGTCGCGCTCGCCGGGGCCGATCTTCTCCAGGCGGCGCACGATGTCGTAGCCCAGATAGCCGACCATACCGCCGGTGAAGGGCGGCATGCCCTCCTGGTGGGGCGTGTGCAGGGCCTCGATGGTCGCGCGGAGCGTGGCCAGTGGGTCGCCGTCGGCCGGGACGCCGACGGGCGGGGTGCCGAGCCAGTGGGCCTGGCCGTCCTTCTCGGTCAGCGTGGCGGCGCTGCGGACGCCCACGAAGGAGTAACGGGACCAGGTCCTGCCGTTCTCTGCGGACTCCAGCAGGAAGGTGCCGGGGCGTTCCGCGGCGAGCTTGCGGTAGAGCGCGACGGGGGTGTCGCCGTCGGCGAGGAGCTTGCGCGTGACCGGGATGACACGGCGGTCGGTGGCCAGCTTGCGGAACGTCTCGAGGTCCATGGCCGCTGACCTTACTGATCCGCCGGCGCGCCGGGGGCGACGTCCGCGAGCAGCACGTCGGCGTCGAAGCACGTGCGGTCGCCCGTGTGGCAGGCGGCTCCGACCTGGTCGACCTTGACCAGTACGGTGTCGGCGTCGCAGTCCAGGGCGACCGACTTCACGTGCTGGACGTGACCGGAGGTGTCGCCCTTCACCCAGTACTCCTGGCGGCTGCGCGACCAGTACGTGCACCGGCCGGTGGTGAGTGTGCGATGCAGCGCCTCGTCGTCCATCCAGCCGAGCATCAGCACCTCACCGGTGTCGTACTGCTGGGCGATCGCGGGGATCAGCCCGTCGGGGCTGCGCTTGAGGCGTGCCGCGATCTCGGGGGCCAGGCCGCTGGGCGTGCTGGGCGGAGGCGTGCTGGTCATACCGCCCATTGTGCCGCGCCACACCGGTGCGCCTCGCCGCCGTCCAGTGGGCGGACCGTCTCCCCGGTCGTACGCTGACTGCATGTCGACCCATGCCAAGCGTGAACGGCTTCTCCTCGCTGATCTGTTGGAGGCCGCCGGCCCGGACGCCCCCACTCTGTGCGAGGGCTGGACCACCCATGACCTCGCCGCGCACGTGGTGGTGCGCGAGCGCCGCCCGGACGCGGCCGGAGGTCTCCTCATCAAGCAGCTCGCGTCGCGCCTGGAGCGGGTGATGGCCGAGTTCGCCGCCAAGCCGTACGAGGAGCTGATCCAGCTCATCCGTACGGGCCCGCCGCGTTTCTCACCGTTCACGCTGAAGCAGATCGACGAGATGTCGAACACCGTCGAGTTCTACGTCCACACCGAGGATGTGCGCCGGGCGCAGCCCGGCTGGACGCCGCGCCAGCTGGACCCGGTGTTCCAGGACGCGCTGTGGTCGCGGTTGGAACGCATGGCCCGGCTGACCGGCCGCCGCGCGCCCGCGGGCCTGGTGCTGCGTCGTCCGGACGGACAGACGGCGGTGGCGCACCGGGGCGCGCCGGTGGTGACGGTGACCGGCGAGCCCTCGGAACTGCTGATGTTCGCGCTCGGGCGGCAGGGGGCGGCGGACGTGGAACTGGAGGGCGACGAGGACGCCGTCACGAAGGCGCGGGAGACGAAGGAACTGGGCTTCTGAGCGGTCCGTTCATCGGGGAAGTTCGGCGCGGCGCAGGTCTCGGACCACCAGCGCGACGACCCCGCCCAGCCCGCAGACGGCCGCACTGACGACGAACACGGGGCCGGTGCCCCAGGCTCCGATGGCGGCTGCGGACAGCGGCATGCTGAGCGGCGCGAAGCCGAGGCTGACGAGGCTCGAGACCGCGGTCACGCGTCCCAGGTAGGCGGGGTCGGTCTGGGTCTGGAGCAGCGCCCCGCACAGGGCGCCGCTCAGGCCGGCGAGGAGGCCGACGGCCATGGCCACCACGACGGCGGTGACGACTCCTGGGGCGTAGGCGAGGGCGCCGATCGCGACGGAGCCCGCGAGGATCGTGCCCGCCATCACCCGTCCCGCGTGCGGCAGCCGTCCGCGCACGGCGAGCAGCAGGGATGCGGCACCCGCCCCGGTGCCGAATCCCGCCAGAACCCAGCCCATGCCGGAGGCGCCCCAGCCGCGCTCGTCGGCCAGCAGGGTCAGGCCCACGTTGAGCGGGCCGACGAAGCCGAGGTCCCCCAGGGCGATGGCCAGCATCAGCGGGGCGAGGACGCGGTGGTGCCGGATGTATCCCAAGCCCGCCGCGAGGTCGCGCCAGGCGGTCTTCTCGCGGGAGCGGTTCTCGTCCGCGGGCAGCTCGCGCAGGCGGAGGGAGACGAGCAGCGGCACCGACACGGCGATCAGCGCTCCGGCGATCGCGAAGGCGGCAGCGGCGCCGCCCAACGCGACACCGAGCCCGCCGAGCGGAGCGCCGACAACGCTCGCGAACCGGATTGCCAGACCCCGCATGCCCTGCACCCGGGCGAGCTGGTCCCGGCTCGTCACCCGTGCGGGCAGGGCCCCCACGGCGGGCACGAACACCGCGTCGACGGTCCCGAAGAGCAGCGCCAGCAGGGTCAGCGGCCACAGCCCCGGCCCGGTCAGGAACAGCAGGGCCGCCACCGCGAGAACGGCCACGCAGCGCACCGCGTCGCTGCCGATGACGACCTTCCGCGGCCCGAACCGGTCGGCGACCACTCCCCCGCCCAGCATCAGCAGTGCCCTGGGCAGGGCACTGACCGCCGTCACGATTCCGGCCTGCGCGGGCGTTCCGGCGCTGACGGCCGCCCAGGAGAGGGCGAGGTAGTAGACGTTGTCGCCGACCATCGACGCGGTGTAGGCGGAGAGCCAGCGCAGGACGTTGCCGTCACGGTGGGCGGGGCGCTTCACGGCGGCCGGAGGTAAAGCGGTGGTGGCCACGGGGGCGGGTCCTCTCAGACGCGGAACGGGAATCCGTAGGTGTGCAGGGCCACGTTCTCGCGCCCCTCGGTGTCGCCGGCGGCCTCACGGGCGCGCCCCTGTTCGTCGTATCTCTTCAGCAGGTCCAGCAACTCCCGCTTCAGCTCTGACAGTTCGGGAGCGGTCAGCCGCAACAGCGACTCGGAGTCGTGCGCGGCCTCGTTCCAGTCGGCTCCCCAGTGGGCGCGTTCGTCGAGAAAGGCGCGGTACATGTCGGCACGCTGGTCCAGGAACAGCCGTGAGGCGGCAAGGTGCGCCATCACCTTCTCCGGCGCGTCCCGGAAGTCCTCGTCCCGGATGATCACCCCCTGCGAAGCGGGCTGCCACCAGCGCTCCCGGCCGTCCTCACTGCGCGGCTCGGCCTCCTCGACCAGCCCGTGCTCGGCGAGCTTGCGCAAGTGGTAGCTGACCAGGGAGACGGCCTCGTCCACCTGCTCGGCGAGCTGGGACGCGGTCGCCGCCTCGGCCACGAACAGCAGTCGGTAGAGCTTCATGCGCAGCGGATGACCCAGCGCCTTGAGCGTGCCCAGATCGGTGACCCTGCGGTTCTCCTTGCTTGCCATGCACACGACCCTAGATACGAAAGGAAAGTTGCACAACAAATTTTGCGCAACTTCTCTTTCGTATCTGCCTGGAACTTCGTATCAGCGGACCCGCGCCCACACACAGCAGAGCCCCGGTCACCCGCCAAGGGGCAACCGGGGCTCAAGCCGAGCGCAGCCTCACCGCACCGGGTGGCCCGCCTCCCGCAGCGTCTGCTTCACCTCGCCGATCCGCAGGTCCCCGAAGTGGAACACCGACGCCGCCAGCACCGCGTCCGCGCCCGCCTCGATCGCCGGGGGGAAGTCGGTCAGCTTGCCCGCGCCGCCGGACGCGATGACAGGGACCGTCACGTGCTTGCGTACAGCCGTGATCATCTCCAGGTCGTAGCCGTCCTTGGTGCCGTCCGCGTCCATGGAGTTGAGCAGGATCTCGCCGGCGCCCAGCTCGGCCGCCCGGTGCGCCCACTCCACCGCGTCCATGCCGGTGCCGCGGCGGCCGCCGTGGGTGGTCACCTCGAAGTTCCCGGACTCGGTCCGGCGCGCGTCCACCGAGAGCACCAGCACCTGACGGCCGAAGCGCTCGGCGATCTCCCGGATCAGGTCGGGGCGGGCGATCGCGGCCGTGTTGACGCCCACCTTGTCGGCGCCCGCCCGCAGCAGCCGGTCCACGTCCTCGGCCGTACGGACGCCGCCGCCGACCGTGAGCGGGATGAACACCTGCTCGGCGGTGCGGCGCACCACGTCGTAGGTCGTCTCGCGGTTGCCCGAGGACGCGGTGATGTCCAGGAACGTCAGCTCGTCGGCGCCCTCGGCGTCGTACACCTTGGCCATCTCGACGGGGTCACCCGCGTCGCGCAGGTTCTGGAAGTTGACGCCCTTGACGACCCGGCCGTTGTCCACGTCCAGGCAGGGGATGACTCGGACCGCCAGGGTCATGAATCCACGGCTCCTTACACTGCTCACTGCCCCGGGGCACTAGCCCCTGAAGGCTTCCAGTTCCACTTCGACCAGGATGCGCGGGTCGACGAAACCCTCCACGACCAGCAAGGTCCCGGCGGGGCGCACCGAGTCGAACAGTTCGTTGTGGGCCCGGCCCACCTCGTCGACGTCCCGCGTATGGGCCAGGTACATCCGGGTCCGGATCACGGACTCGACACCGAGCCCGAACTCGCCGATCGCCTCGATCGCGCTGGTGAGGGCCACCTTGGCCTGCTCGTACGGGTCACCTTCGCCGTACAGCACATCGCCCTTGAAGGCGTTCGTGCCGCCCACCAGGACGCGATCGCCCGCCGCGACGGCGCGCGCGAACCCGAAGGTCTCCTCCCAGGGACTTTCGCTCTGCACGCGCCGTACGGCTTCGGACGTCATGACACTGTGTCCTTTTTCAAGACGTAGCCTCCAAGGCCTCTTCCAGGGTGAATGCCTTCGCGTACAGGGCCTTCCCGACGATGGCGCCCTCGACACCGAGCGGTACCAGTTCTGCGATCGCCCGCAGGTCATCGAGCGAGGAGACTCCGCCGGAGGCGACCACTGGACGGTCCGTCGCGGCGCAGACGTTCTTCAACAGCTGGAGGTTCGGGCCCTGGAGCGTGCCGTCCTTGGCGATGTCCGTGACGACGTACCGCGCGCAGCCCTCCTTGTCGAGACGGTCCAGCGTCTCGTAGAGGTCGCCGCCGTCGCGGGTCCAGCCGCGGCCGCGCAGGGTCGTGCCACGTACGTCGAGACCGACCGCGATCCTGTCGCCGTACTCGGCGATGACCCTGGCGACCCACTCGGGGCTCTCCAGGGCGGCCGTGCCGAGGTTCACGCGCGTGCAGCCGGTGGCCAGGGCGGCGGCCAGGGTGTCGTCGTCCCGGATGCCGCCGGACAGCTCCACCTTGATGTCCATCGCCCCGGCGACCTCGGCGATGAGCGCCCGGTTGTCACCGGTTCCGAACGCGGCGTCCAGGTCGACCAGGTGCAGCCACTCGGCGCCCGCCCGCTGCCAGGCGAGGGCGGCTTCCAGGGGAGAGCCGTACGAGGTCTCCGTGCCGGACTCGCCGTGCACGAGACGGACGGCCTGGCCGTCGCGGACGTCGACGGCGGGGAGGAGTTCGAGCTTGGCCATGGTCTACAGGGTTCCGATCCAGTTGGTGAGCAGCTGCGCTCCGGCGTCGCCGGACTTCTCGGGGTGGAACTGCGTGGCCCACAGGGCGCCGTTCTCCACGGCCGCCACGAAGGGCTTGCCGTGCGTCGCCCAGGTCACCTTGGGGGCCTGCATCAGTGGGCTGTGCGTCTCCATCTGCCAGTCGTGGACGGCGTAGGAGTGGACGAAGTAGAAGCGCGCGTCCGCGTCCAGACCGGCGAACAGTTCGGATCCCGCCGGTGCCTCGACGGTGTTCCAGCCCATGTGGGGCACGATGTCGGCCTGGAGCGGCCCGACCGTGCCGGGCCACTCGTCGAGGCCCTCGCTCTCCACACCGTGCTCGATGCCGCGGCCGAACAGGATCTGCATGCCGACGCAGATGCCCATCACCGGCCGCCCGCCGGCCAGGCGGCGCTCGATGATCCAGTCGCCGCGCGCCTGCCTCAGTCCCTGCATGCAGGCGGCGAAGGCGCCGACACCGGGCACCAGCAGGCCGTCGGCGTTCATGGCCTGGTCGTAGTCGCGGGTGATCTCGACGTCGGCTCCAGCGTGCGCGAGGGCGCGCTCGGCGGAGCGGACGTTGCCGAAGCCGTAGTCGAAGACCACGACCCGCCGCTTGCTGACCGGGGTGCTCAATTCCACACCTCCAGCCGCAGGACACCCGCGACGAGGCACATCCCCGCGCCGATCGACAGCAGCACGATGAGGCTCCTGGGCATCTTCTGCTTGGCGAAGGAGTAGACACCGCCGGCGAAGAAGAGACCGACGACGATCAGGATGGTGGAGAGACCATTCATGGCTTTTACAGCGCGCCCTTCGTGGAGGGGAGGATACCGACGGCTCGGGGGTCGCGCTCGCTCGCGTAACGCAGGGCCCGCGCGAGGGCCTTGAACTGGCACTCCACGATGTGATGCGCGTTGCGTCCGTACGGCACGTGCACGTGCAGCGCGATCTGGGCCTGGGCGACGAAGGACTCCAGGATGTGCCGGGTCATCGTGGTGTCGTACTCGCCGATCATCGGCGCCATGTTCTCGGGCTCGGTGTGCACGAGGTAGGGACGGCCGGACAGGTCGACGGTGACCTGGGCGAGCGACTCGTCGAGCGGGACGGTGCAGTTGCCGTAGCGGTAGATCCCCACCTTGTCGCCGAGCGCCTGCTTGAAGGCGGCGCCCAGCGCGAGGGCGGTGTCCTCGATGGTGTGGTGCGAGTCGATGTGCAGATCACCCTCGGTCTTCACGGTCAGGTCGAACAGACCGTGGCGGCCGAGCTGGTCCAGCATGTGGTCGTAGAAGCCGACACCCGTCGAGATCTCGGTCCTGCCGGTGCCGTCGAGGTCGATCTCCACGACGACCGATGTCTCCTTGGTCGTCCGCTCGATCCTTCCGATGCGACCCTCGCGAGTCATGCGCTCTGCTCCTTCTTCAACTCACGTACCGCGTCGAGGAACGCGTCGTTCTCCTCCGGGGTTCCGGCGGACACCCGCAGCCACCCCGGTACTCCGTTGTCCCGGACCAGGACGCCCCGGTCGAGAATCGCGCGCCATGCCTCCTGGGCATCGGCGAACCGTCCGAACTGCACGAAGTTCGCGTCGGACGCGGTGACTTCGCAGCCGATCGCCCGCAGTTCGGTGACCAGCCGGTCCCGCTCGGACTTCAGCTGCTCGACGTACTTCAGCAGCGTGTCGGTGTGCTCCAGGGCGGCCAGGGCGGTCGCCTGGGTGATCGCCGACAGGTGATACGGCAGCCGTACGAGCTGGACGGCGTCCACGACGGCGGGGTGCGCGGCGAGGTAACCGAGGCGCAGACCGGCGGCACCGAACGCCTTGGACATGGTCCGCGAGACGACGAGATTCGGCCGACCTTCGATGAGGGGCAGCAGCGAGTCGCCGTGGCTGAACTCGATGTACGCCTCGTCCACGATGACCACCGACGGCTTGGCCGCCTGAGCGGCCTCGTACAGGGCCAGGACCGTCTTCGCGGGTACCGCGTTCCCCGTGGGGTTGTTGGGGGTCGTGATGAAGACGACGTCCGGCCGGTGCTCGGCGATCGCCTGCGTGGCGGCGGCCAGGTCGATCGTGAAGTCCTCGCTGCGCGGACCGGAGATCCAGCCCGTACCCGTGCCGCGCGCGATGAGCGCGTGCATCGAGTACGACGGCTCGAAGCCGATCGCGCTGCGGCCCGGTCCGCCGAAGGTCTGCAGCAACTGCTGGATGACCTCGTTGGAACCGTTGGCCGCCCAGACGTTCGCGGCGGTGACCCGGTGTCCCCCGGTCTTCGTCAGGTACTCGGCGAGCTTGGTGCGCAGTTCGACCGCGTCCCGGTCCGGGTAGCGGTTCAGGCCACGGGCGGCTTCGCGCACACGCTCGGCGATCCGTTCGACCAGCGGTTCGGGCAGCGGGTACGGGTTCTCGTTGGTGTTCAGCCGTACGGGGACGTCCAGTTGAGGGGCGCCGTAGGGAGACTTGCCGCGCAGCTCGCCCCGTACGGGGAGATCGTCGATTCCGAAACTCACTTGCTCTCAGGCACCTTCCAACCGAACCTTGCCTTGATCGCCGCGCCGTGCGCCGGCAGATCCTCCGCCTCCGACAGCGTCACCACGTGATGGGCGACCTCGGCCAGCGCGTCCTTCGTGTAGTCGACGATGTGGATGCCGCGCAGGAAGGACTGGACGGACAGACCGGAGGAGTGGCAGGCGCAGCCGCCGGTCGGCAGCACGTGGTTGGAACCGGCGGCGTAGTCGCCCAGCGAGACCGGCGCCCAGGGGCCGACGAAGATCGCGCCCGCGTTCCGTACCCGGTCGGCCACCGCGACGGCGTCGGCCGTCTGGATCTCCAGGTGCTCGGCGCCGTACGCGTCGACCACCCTGAGGCCCTCGTCGACGCCGTCCACGAGCACGATCGCGGACTGCTTGCCCGCGAGGGCGGGGCGGATCCGGTCCTCGACGTGCTTGGTCGCCTCGACCTGCGGCTGGAGTTCCTTCTCCACCGCGTCGGCCAGCTCGACCGAGTCGGTGACCAGGACGGCGGCCGCCAGCGGGTCGTGCTCGGCCTGGCTGATCAGGTCCGATGCCACGTGCACCGGATCGGCGGTCGCGTCCGCGAGGATCGCGATCTCGGTGGGACCGGCCTCCGTGTCGATGCCGATCCTGCCGGTGAAGTAGCGCTTGGCCGCGGCGACCCAGATGTTGCCGGGGCCGGTGACCATGTTGGCGGGCGGGCAGGACTCGGTGCCGTACGCGAACATCGCGACCGCGGTCGCGCCGCCCGCCGCGTACACCTCGTCGACGCCGAGCAAGGCACAGGCGGCGAGGATCGTCGGGTGCGGCAGGCCGTCGAACTCGGCCTGGGCCGGGGAGGCGAGCGCGATCGACTCGACGCCGGCCTCCTGTGCGGGCACGACGTTCATGATCACGGAGGACGGGTAGACGGACCGGCCGCCGGGCGCGTACAGCCCGACACGCTCGACGGGCACCCACTTCTCGGTGACCGAGCCACCGGGCACGACCTGGGTGGTGTGGGCGGTGCGACGCTGCTCGCGGTGGACGATACGGGCGCGGCGGATGGACTCCTCCAGGGCCGCGCGCACGGCCGGGTCGAGGCCGTCGAGCGCCTTGCTGAGCGCCTCAGCCGGGACCCGTACGGACGTGAGCCGTACGCCGTCGAACTTCTCCGCGAAGTCGATCAGTGCCGCGTCGCCCCGATGATGCACGGCTTCGCAGATCGGACGCACCTTCTCCAGGGCGGCCGATACGTCGAAGTCCGCTCGGGGCAGCAGGTCACGCAGAGCGAGGCCCTCGGGGAGGGCGTCGCCGCGCAGATCGATTCGGGAGATCACAGGGCCAATTCTCGCAGACTGCGCGCAAAGGCCGGACGGCCGTATCAATGGCTGATACGTGGTGTGGACACGCCGGTGGCGTCCGTGACCCGGGGCACTGTGCGGCGGCGACCGGCGGGACACGGGCCGCAGCACGGCCGACGCGGACAGCGCCCCGGCACACCAGGCGAAGGTCGCGCCCCGGGACGGGCCGCGCGTGTCGCAGCCGGGCCCGAGCGGGGCGGGGGTGTCCCAGCCGCGGAACCCGGCGCGATGGCCGGATCCGGTGGTGCCCGGAGCACGGAACGTGGCCGGATCCCGGTGGCCGGTACAACGACCCGGAAGATCCCATTCACCCATCGCGTTCGACCCGTCACACAGCGGGCATGAACGGTCGTACACAACCCACGAGTAGCCGGGGAAGAAGGAAAAGCAGTGACCGAAGGTGCCGGCCTCAACGCCGTGGACCTGCCGGACGACCTGACCGCCACCGAGGCCGGGATGTGGCAGGCCTTCCGCAACGGCAGCGTGTACGACCTGCGCGTCGGGGACGCGACCGTGGACGATCCGCACGGTGGCCACCCCTGGGGCCCCGAGCGCAGCGTGCGGGCGCGGATGGTGGCGTGGCTGCTGCTGGACGGACCGCCCGCGCTGACGGGACGGGTCTCGTCGCTGAAGCTCACCGGCGTACAGATCACGGACACGCTGGATCTCGCGGGCGGCACGGTCGTGCCGTACGTGGAGCTGAAGGGCTGCCGGTTCGAGAAGGAGATCCTCCTGCCGGAAGCCCGCTTCACGACCCTGCGGCTGGTGAACTGCTCGGTACCTCGGCTGGAGGCGGCGCGGGTGCAGACGGAGGGCGATCTGCATCTGCCGCGCTGCCGGTTCCAGGGCGGCGTACGGCTCACCGACGCGCACATCGGCACCGACCTCCTGCTCAACCAGGCCGTCGTCTACCGCGACCGCCGCGGGCGCTCGATCACCGCGGACGGGCTGACGGTCGGACAGGACCTGCAGGCCGAGATGCTCGAGTCGCACGGCGAACTGAGCCTGCGCAGCGCCAAGGTCGGTGTCTCGCTGAGCCTGCGCGGCGCGCGGCTGACCAACCCGTACACACGGCTGGCGCTGAACGCCCCTCAGCTGACCGTCGAGCGGACGCTGTACCTGACCCCGGCGGCCGTCGGTAATCCGCTGCTGACCAGCGGCACCACCCCGGCGCGCGGGACCCGGGTGCAGCGGTTCGAGTGCCGGGGCGGCATCCGGCTGGACGACGGACGGTTCGGGGACGCCGTCGACCTGGAGCGGGCCCTGTTCGTCCTCGACGACGACCAGGAGCTGTCGCTGCGCCGGGTCCAGACGCCCGAGCTGCGCTTCCTCGGCGAGCGGCCCGAACACGGCAAGGTGGTCATGTCGGGCGCGCGGACGGTGAACCTGGTCGACCGGTGGACGAGCTGGCCGAGCCTGGGCAACCTGCACATGGGCGGCTTCGCCTACGAGAGCCTCATCCCGCAGGACGCCTTCCCGCTCGCCCGGCGCGTGGAGTGGGTGGCGGCGGCGACCGCCGAGTACAACCCGGAGCCGTACGAGCGGCTGGCGGCCGTGCTGCGCAACTCCGGGGAGGACGAGGACGCGCGCGAGGTGCTGCTCGCCAAGCAGCGACGGCGCCGGGAGACACTCCCGCTCGCGGCCAAGCTGTGGGGGTACGCGCAGGACTGGACCGTCGCCTACGGCTACCGGCCCGGCCGAGCGGCGGTGTGGATGGCGGTGCTGTGGGCGGCGGCGTCGATCGCGTTCTCGCACGCGAGCCATCCACCGGTCAACAAGGACGGGCATCCGGCGTGGAACCCCTCCCTGCTCGCCCTGGACCTCCTGCTGCCGGTCATCGACCTCGGCCAGGCGGGCCAGTGGCAGCTGAGCGGACGCTGGCAGTGGGCGTCGACGGCGGTGATCCTGCTCGGCTGGACCCTGGCGACGACGGTCGCGGCGGGGGCGACAAGGCTGCTGCGGCGCGGCTGAGCGACGCGCAGCGCGGGCATCCGCCTTCCGTGGAGTGGGCACGCCGGACACACGCCCGCCCGGGACCATTAGGCTTTCGGGTCGTGACCACCGTCCGGCTCCCACTCTTCCCGCTGAACTCCGTGCTGTTCCCGGGGCTCGTTCTCCCGCTGAACGTCTTCGAGGAGCGCTATCGCGCCCTGATGCGCGACCTGCTGAAGACCCCCGAGGACGAACCGCGCCGCTTCGCCGTCGTGGCCATCCGCGACGGCCACGAGGTCGCGCCGAGCGCGCCCGGCATGCCGGACCCGACCCCCCTGTCCTCCCGCGGGCCCGCGGCGGGCTTCGGCCCCGACCCGGTCAAGGCGTTCCACTCGGTGGGCTGTATCGCGGACGCGGCGACGATCCGGGAGCGGACCGATGGCACGTTCGAGGTGCTGGCGACGGGCACCACGCGGGTCCGCCTTCTCTCGGTGGACGCGTCGGGCGCTTATCTGACGGCCGAGCTGGAGGAGCTGCCGGAGGAGCCGGGCGACGAGGCGGGCGCGCTGGCCGAGGGGGTGCTGCGGGCGTTCCGCCAGTACCAGAAGCGGCTGGCGGGCGCACGGGAGAGGTCCCTGTCGACCGGCACGGAACTGCCGGACGAACCGGCGGTGGTGTCGTACCTGGTGGCAGCCGCGGTGATGCTGGACACGCCCACGAAACAGCGGCTGCTCCAGGCGCCGGACACCTCCTCCCGCCTCCGTGACGAGCTGAAACTGCTGCGCGCGGAGACGGCGATCATCCGCAGCCTGCCGTCGTTGCCGGCGTCGGACCTGACGCGGGGTCCGACGAGCCTCAACTGAGGCAGGAGCCGATTCGACCGTCCGGGAGGACGCAGACACCTATGGCCAAGAAGTCGAAGAAACAACAGCAGGGAGGGACCCCGGCGACGGTGGCGCTGGCGGCGGCCGGGGTGGATTTCACGGTCCACTCCTACGACCATGATCCGTCGCACCCCTCCTACGGCGAGGAGGCGGCCGAGGCGATGGGGGTCTCCCCCGACCGGGTCTTCAAGACACTGGTGGCGGACGTGGACGGCGCGCTGGTGGTCGGAGTGGTCCCGGTGGCGGGCTCCCTGGACCTGAAGGCACTGGCGACGGCCGTGGGCGGCAAACGGGCGGCGATGGCGGACCCGGCGCTCGCCGAGCGCACGACGGGCTACGTACGCGGCGGCATCTCGCCCCTGGGCCAGCGCAAGAAGCTGCGCACGGTTCTGGACGAGTCGGCGTCGTCACACGCCACGATCTGTGTCTCGGCGGGCCGCCGGGGCCTGGAAGTGGAACTGTCCCCGGCGGACCTGGCGAAGCTCACGCAAGCGGCCCTGGCCCCGATCGGACGGGCCTGACCACTCGACGAACGGCCCGTCCTCAGCTAGTACGGAAATATGTCGAAGAGGACGCGCAAGCGTAAATGGCGCATGAAGAAGGGCCACGCGAATCACGGCCACCGCCCGGCGTGACCACGCCACCACTCCGGCGCCGGACAGCCCCTCGGCTGCTCCGGCGCTGAAGGAGGTTCTCGCTCATACCGGCGGTGGTGGGGCCGAATACGGTGGTGCGTAGGGATGCGGATCCCGCGGGCCGAAGAGCGCCGTCAGCCCGAGGTGGACCACCAGCGCGGTGATCGGCCACGCGAGCAACGCCCCCTTCGCCCCCAGTTTCAACGGCGCGGAGAACGTCACCCCCTTGCCCACGGCTTTCGCATGCGCGACCACGTCCTGCGTGGGCCCCAGCCAGATCCCCACCCGCCAGGCGAGCAGCGAACCGAGCAGTGCGCCCACGCCGAGCGCCACCACCAGCGGCACCCCGCCGCGCTTCCGGACCAGGAAGACGACCAGTGCGCTGACCAGTCCGAAGCCGAGCGCGAGCAGCGTGAACGTGGCGTCCACCCCGATGGCCTGCTCCCCCTCGGAGTCCTTCAGGTAGACGACCCAGTTCTTGTTGACCAAGCTCCCCACCAGCGGCAGACTCGGCGCCAGCCACGACCACAGCGCACCGAGGAGCGCCCCGGCGAGCGCGACGCACACCGCGATGACGGCGGCCTCCCGCATCTCGGTCCTCATCCCGGGCCCGCCGTCCCCGTACAGGGACGTGGCGCCGTGCGGGGCGGGCCCCGCCATCGGCGGGGCGAACGCCGCTTGCCACGCGTCGTCCGGAGAAGACTGCGGGCGCTGTTCATGCGGCGGAGGCGGATTCAACGGAGCGGTCACCTTCACATCCTGCCAGGCGTGGCGGTCGGCGGCGTCATCGGACGGCCGCCCTGCGGTACGCCCAGGTCGCCAGGGCGAGCGAGGCCACCCCGACCACGCCGCACACGGCCAGGTCACCGAAGACGGCCGCCCAGTCCGGGTGCTCGTCAAAGGTCCGGGCAAACGCCTCCACACCGTACGTGGACGGCAGCAGGTCCCGCACGAGTTGCACGGATTCCGGCATCCGGTGGGCCGGCAGGACGCCCAGCAGCAGTGCCGCCGACATGCCCAACTGCCCGAGCAGTGTGGCCAGTTCGGGTCGTGGTGCGAGCAGTCCGAGGGCGGCCCCGAGCCCGGACAACGCGGCCCCGGAGAGCGGGATCACCGCCGCCAGCACCCACAGGTGGGCCATCGGCAGCCCGAAAAGCACACTCCCGAAGACGGCGGTCACCACGGCCCCGGGCACCGTGAACGAGGCGTACGCCCCCGCCGCCCCCAGCACCACCGCGGCGGCCGGCACCGGCAGCGTGGCGTAGTGGTCGAGGCCGCCGCTGCTCCGCAGCTGGCCGAAGTACTGTGCCAGTAGGTTCAGCCCGACGTAGGCGACCACCAGCACAGACGATCCGGCGACCACCGACCGCGCGTCGCCTCCGCCGTCCACGACCCCGCGCATCATGACCATGATGCCGATCGACTGGAAGGTCGCCACGAACAGCAACGGGATCCGCGCGACCCGCGCCCGGGACAGTTGGGCCCGGTACACGGCGGCGAGTGACGGCCACAGGCGCGCCCTCGGCCCGAGGACCGCCTCGTCCCCGACACCGCCCACCGCCGCCTGGGCGCCGGGCAGAACCTTGGCGGGTACGACACTCACGTCGTGCTGCTCCTCTTCGCTTCTGCCACCGCTCCGTCCCCCCTGGACGCGACGCTCCCCACGGATACGACGATCCGCGCGCTCATGCCTTCACCAGCCCCTGAGCGCTGCCCCCGAGCGCCAGATAGACATCTTCCAGGCTCGGCGTGGCCAGCGTGAAGTCGTCGAGGGCGGCGAAGGCGGCGCCCCCGGTCACGGTGGCGACGGCCGCGCGCGCCTCCTCGGGAGCCATCCGCAGCGACCAGCGGCGCCCGGACTCGACGGCCCGGGCGCGCAGTGCCCCGACCTCGGGCACCTCCAGCGGCGCCCGCTCGCGCCACACGAGTTCGACACGCACCTCGCCGGCGACCCGCTCCTTGAGCCCGGCAGGGGTGTCACAGGCGATGACGCGGCCCTGGTCGAGAACGGCGACCCGGTCGAGGACCGTCTCCGCCTCGATGACGTTGTGGGTGACCAGCAAGACGGTCGTCCCGCGCTCCGCACGCCGCCGGTCCACGGCGGCCCAGACGGCACGCCGGGCGACGGGGTCCATACCGGTGGTGGGCTCGTCGAGCACCAGCAGGGGCCGCTCCCCCACGAGTGCGGCGGCGAAGCAGGCGAGCCGACGCTGACCGCCCGAGAGCTTCTTGAGGGGCCGTGAGGCGATCGGCGCGAGCCCGAGCTCGTCGAGGACCGCGTCCCGCTCCTCGCGCGCCTGGCGCAGGTCGAGCCCGCGCAGCCGCCCGGTGGTCTCGGCCGCGAGCGAGACGGTCAGCTCGTCGAGCGCCGTGGACTCCTGTCCGAGGTAGGCAAGGATCTGCGCGGCACGCTCGGGGTGGCGCACGATGTCGTGTCCGAGGATCTCCACGCTGCCGTGGTCCGGCCGCATCAGCCCGGTCAGCTGGCGCACGAGGGTGGACTTGCCGGCGCCGTTCGGTCCGAGCAGGCCGAAGACCTCACCGCGCCGGATGTCCAGCCGCACGTCGTCGGTGGCCCGCACCTCGGGCGTCCCGGGCGTGCCCCGCCGGCCGCGTACCGCCGGATAGGTCTTGGTCAGCCCGCGCACGGCGCACACGACCCCACGACTGAGCGGATTCGTCTGTGCCCTGCGCGTACTCACAAGGGACGAGGGTACGGGGTGCCGCGCGGTGAACGGTTCCCGGGGCTGGTCGCCTGCCGGGGCCCGATGCCCCGACAGACGGCCCTAGTCGCCGGTCGGGGAATGCTCCGACGCCGTGAGCTGGTCGATCTCCCGCCAGAAGCCCGCCCGGATCGCGTACCGGTCGTGCTCGTCGATCTGGTCATCCTTGTGGGCGAGCAACCCGAAGCGGGCCGCGTACCGCAGCAGTTCGCCGTCGATGCGGTGTGGAACCCGCGGATACATGCCCGACAGTCTCTGCAGGTGCGACGGGTCGGTAAGTCGCCCGATCCACCGTCGCGCGAAGACCTGTCCCACCTCGTAGGGGTCACCACCGACCGTGGTGATGTCCTCCTCCCGGTCGGCCCACCGCTGCTCGGCGGTCGTCAACTGGGCCAGCGTCGGCAGGAAGGCGGCCTCGGGTGACTCCGCCGCGGGCCGGTCCACCCACCCCTTGTCGGACGACCACCGCAGCGTCGCCCCGGCAGGCTGCTGCACGGCGTGCGTCCCGGGCGCCCGCAGGGCCGCCAGGTCCTTCGGTGTCGGTACGCCCTTGGGTGTCGGCATCCGCTCCTGGACGCCGTTCTGCGCGGCGGCCGGCGAGGTGTGCTCCGGCTCCTCGGCGGGCCGTTCCGTCGCGGCCGCCAGCGCCGACTCGGGCAGCGGCGCCGACAGGATCGCGGCGATCTCCGGACGCGGCGCCGGCGGGGGCGCGCACACCCCGCCCAGTTCCTTGGCCCGTACGGCCCTGGTGATCCACGCCCGGTCGAGCACCCTGCGTTCGTCGGCCTCGGCGACCAGGTCCTCGGACTGGTTGTAGTCGCCGTCCGCGGCCTGCACGGCCCACAGGTGCACGGCGACCCCGTGCTCCTTCGCGGCCATCATGCCCGGGAGCAGATCCCCGTCCCCGGTGACGAGCACGATGTCCGAGCACGCGCGGTTACGGGCCAGCTCGGTCAGCTCGGCGTGCATGGCGGCGTCGACGCCCTTCTGCGCCCACCGCCCGTCGCTGCGGGTCAGCGCGCCCAGGCGCACGGTCACCCGGGGCATCACACGCAGCCTGCGGTGCTCCGGCTGCGGCAGGCGGTCGGGGGCGCCGTCGAACCAGTAGATGCGCAGCAGCGGCCGCTGCGTTTCGGACTCGGCGCGCTCACGCAGCCCCATGATGAGGGAGGCGTGGTCGACGGTGATCCGCGACCTGGAGGGCTCCCCGGCGAGCAGGCTGGCGGCGGCCCCCAGCAGGTACCCGGCGTCCACCAGGACGATGCAGCGGTCCACGCGATCCACCCTCTTTCCGGGAGGTTTGCTTCGGGCTTGCTTCGAGTCTGCCCGACCGCGGCGAGGTTAACGGCCCGAACTCGATCATCGGCGTGGCGTATCGGGACAGATTGCCCCGACAACCCTTGTCACACACGGTAATTGTCCGACATGCGCCTGTTGTCGGCCTGTGTGAATCTGGTCCCGGCCCTGGCCCCTAGACCCCGCACAGGAGGCATCACCATGGCCAAGAACAAGAACCGCAAGCAGACCGCCCCCCAGAGCCGTTCCTCGCAGACCGAGAAGGCACAGGAGCCGGCAGAGCGGTCCGCCCCGGAGGCGCACCAGTCCCCGGTCACGCAGACCCAGGGCGGCCCCGCGGATGTTGCTCGTAAGCAGCAGAAGCGCTTCGGCCACAACTGAGGCCGGAATTCGGGCGCGTGATGTGTTTCCGGACCATGACCCCGGACCCCGGCCGGTGGGGCTGCTGAAGCCCGGGCACACGCGCAGGGGCGCACCCGACAACGGGTGCGCCCCTCACATGCCTTGCCGCTCTAGGTGATCAGCCAGCCAGACAGGACGGGCCGAGCAGGACCTTGAGATCGCCGTAGAGCGCCGGGTCCGGCTTCACCCGGTGCCGGTCCAGTCGCAGGACGGTCGTCTTGCGCGGCCCCTGGAGCTTGATCCGCACTTCGCTGTCGCCCTTGTGCTGGCTGAGGATCTCGCCGAGGCGGCTCACCATCGGCGGGGTGACCTTCATCGCCGGGATGGTGAGCACCACGGGCGCGTTGGTGCCCGCGGCGGACAGGTCCGGGACCATGAGTTCCATCGCGACGAGCCGCGGCACGTCCTCGCGTTTGTCGAGGCGGCCCTTGACGAACACCACGGCGTCCTCGACGAGTTGGGTGGACACCAACTGGTAGGTCGCCGGGAAGAACATGCACTCGATGGAGCCGGCCAGGTCCTCCACGGTGGCGATCGCCCAGGCGTTGCCCTGCTTGGTCATCTTGCGCTGCAGGCCCGAGATGATGCCGCCGATGGTCACCACTGCGCCGTCCGCGTGCTCGCCGCCGGTGAGCTGGGCGATGCCGGCGTCGGCCTTGTCGGACAGCACGTGCTCCAGGCCGAAGAGCGGGTGGTCGGACACGTAGAGACCGAGCATCTCCCGCTCCTGGGCGAGCAGATACGTCTTGTCCCACTCCTCGTCGGTGAAGACGACGTCCAGGCCGAAGCCGGGCTCGCTGCTCTGCTCCTCGCCCATGCCGCCGAAGAGGTCGAACTGGCCCTCGGCCTCCTTGCGCTTGACCGCGACCACGTTGTCGATCATCGGCTCGTACTGCGCGGTCAGGCCCTTGCGGGTGTGGCCCATGGTGTCGAAGGCACCGGCCTTGATCAGTGATTCCGTGGTGCGCTTGTTGCAGACCACCGCCTCGACCTTGTCGAGGTAGTCCGGGAAGGACGCGTACTTCCCCTTGGCCTTGCGGCACTTGATGATCGACTCGACGACGTTGGTACCGACGTTGCGGACGGCGGAGAGGCCGAAGAGGATCACGTCGTCGCCCTGGGCGGCGAAGTTGGACTCGGACTCGTTGACGTTCGGCGGAAGCACCTTGATGCCCATACGGCGGCATTCGTTGAGGTAGACGGCCGACTTGTCCTTGTCGTCCTTGACCGAGGTCAGCAGGGCCGCCATGTACTCGGCGGGGTGGTTCGCCTTCAGGTAGGCGGTCCAGTAGGAGACCAGCCCGTACGCCGCGGAGTGCGCCTTGTTGAAGGCGTAGCCGGCGAACGGGACCAGCACGTCCCACAGGGCCTGGATCGCCTCGTCGCTGAAGCCCTTGTTGCGGGCACCGGACTGGAAGATGGTGAAGTTCTTCGCCAGTTCCTCGGGCTTCTTCTTGCCCATCACACGCCGCAGTACGTCGGCCTCGCCGAGTGTGTAGCCCGCGATGATCTGGGCGGCCTTCTGCACCTGCTCCTGGTAGACGATCAGGCCGTAAGTGACGTCCAGGACCTCCTTGAGCGGCTCCTCCAGCTCCGGGTGGATCGGTGTGATCTCCTGCTGGCCGTTCTTGCGCAGCGCGTAGTTGGTGTGGGAGTTCATGCCCATCGGGCCCGGCCGGTACAGGGCCGACACGGCGGAGATGTCCTCGAAGTTGTCCGGCTTCATCAGCCGCAGCAACGAGCGCATGGGGCCGCCGTCGAACTGGAAGACGCCGAGCGTGTCGCCGCGCTGGAGCAGCTCGAAGGTCGTGGGGTCGTCCAGCGGCAGCCCCAGCAGGTCGATGTCGAGATCCTTGTTGGACTTCACCATCTTGACGGCGTCGTCCATGATCGTCAGGTTGCGCAGGCCGAGGAAGTCCATCTTCAGCAGGCCGAGCGACTCGCAGCTCGGGTAGTCCCACTGGGTGATGGTGACGCCGTCGGTGTGCCGGACCCAGACGGGCACATGATCGGTGATGGTCTCGCTGGACATGATCACGCCGGCGGCGTGCACGCCCATCTGCCGCACCAGGCCCTCGACACCCTTGGCGGTGTCGATGACCTTCTTCACGTCCGGCTCGTTCTCGTACATCCCGCGCACCTCGCCGGCCTCCGAGTAGCGCGGGTGGTTCGGGTCGGTGATGCCGGACAGCGGGATGCCCTTGCCGAGGACGTCGGCGGGCATGGCCTTGGTGATGCGGTCGCCCATCGCGTACGGGTAGCCCAACACGCGCGCGGAGTCCTTGATCGCGTTCTTGGCCTTGATGGTGCCGTACGTGCCGATCATGGCGACCTTGTCGGCGCCGTACTTCTCCGTCACATACCTGATCACCTCGACGCGCCGACGCTCGTCGAAGTCGATGTCGACATCGGGCATCGAGATGCGCTCGGGGTTGAGGAACCGCTCGAAGATCAGACCGTGCGGGATCGGGTCGAGGTCGGTGATGCCCATGGCGTAGGCGACGATCGAGCCCGCCGCGGAGCCTCGGCCGGGGCCGACCGCGATGCCGTTGTTCTTGGCCCACATGATGAAGTCGGCGACCACGAGGAAGTAGCCCGGGAACCCCATCGAGATGATGACGTCCATCTCGTAGTCCGCCTGCTTCTGGCGGTCCTCGGGGACGCCGCCCGGGAAGCGGCGCTCCATGCCGCGGCGGACCTCCTCCTTGAACCAGGTGACCTCGGTGTAGCCCTCGGGGATGTCGAACTTGGGCATGAGGTCGCGCTTCTCGAACATGCCCGTGGTGTCGATCTGCTCGGCCACCAGAAGGGTGTTGCGGCAGCCCTCCTGCCAGGCGTCCGAGGAGTCGATGGCGTACATCTCGTCCGTGGACTTCAGGTAGTAGCCGGTGCCGTCGAACTTGAAGCGGTCCGGGTCGGAGAGGTTCTTGCCGGTCTGGATGCACAGCAGGGCGTCGTGGGCACCGGCCTCATGGGCGTAGGTGTAGTGCGAGTCGTTCGTGACCAGCGGCGGGATGCCGAGCTTCTTGCCGATCTCCAGCAGGCCGTCGCGGACCCGGCGCTCGATCTCGATGCCGTGGTCCATCAGCTCCAGGAAGTAACGGTCCTTGCCGAAGATGTCCTGGTACTCGGCGGCCGACTTCAGGGCCTCGTCGAACTGACCGAGCCGCAGCCGGGTCTGCAGCTCGCCGGAGGGGCAGCCGGTGGAGGCGATGAGCCCCTCGGACCACTGGGCGATGGTCTCCTTGTCCATACGCGGCCACTTCTGCAGCCAGCCCTCGGCGTAGGCGTCGGAGGAGAGCCGGAAGAGGTTGTGCAGCCCCGTCTTGTTCGCCGCCCAGATCGTCTTGTGGGTGTAACCACCCGAACCGGAGATGTCATCCCGCTTCTGGTGCGGCTGGCCCCACCGGATCTTTCGCTTGTTGCGCCGCGACTCGGGGGCGACATACGCCTCGATTCCGATGATCGGAGTGATCCCGGCCTTCTTCGCGGAATGGAAGAAGTCGTACGCCCCGTGGAGGTTGCCGTGGTCGGACATGGCAATGTGCGTCATGTCCATCTCAGCGCAGGCGTTGAACATGTCCTTCAGCCGCGCGGCACCGTCCAGCAGCGAGTACTGGGTGTGGACGTGCAGGTGCGTGAACGGCGGCTTTGACACGGCTGGAGCCTCCAAATGGCAGGTGGGGCGCGAAGCGCCTCGTTGAGGGGCGGTGGTCGGGTGACGGGCGGGCGTGTGCGGTGCGTCGCGCCGCGTTCCGGGGCGTGGTCGGGCGACGGGCGGGCGCACCTCGACGGGGTCCACGGGCTGCGGACAGTCCGGGGGACAGCCTCGAAGTCTATGCCTCGGCACCGACATCCGATGTGGATACCGTGGCGCGGTGCACCTCCGGACACGTGTCCTGTCCCCCGTGTCTCCGTACGAGGGTGTGGGGCACTCACGCGTACCGTCGTCCGTTGGAAGAGCGCGAAGATCCGTTCCCGTCGTCATGCATCACCTGCACCTGGAGGCACCCAGCGATGTCGGTTCCGCAGCTCAGCGCCGAGCACCGCGGCGAGGAGATCCTCACCGTCTTCGACACCGCCTTCGGCGAGCTGCTCGCCGCCGACCCGGCCGCGTGCCGCGTGACGTTCCGCAGGATGGCGGCCTCCGCCTCCGCGTTCTACCGGGGCACGGCGTGCCTCTTCTACCACGACCTCGACGCCGAGAAGCGTGGCGGCCCGTACCTTGACGAGCGCAGCTCGCGCGTGTGGATCCACGGCGACCTGCACGCCGAGAGCTTCGGCACGTACATGGACGCCACGGGCCGCCTGGTCTTCAGCGTGAACGCTTTCGACGAGGCGTACGTCGGCCCCTTCACCTGGGACCTGAAGCGCTTCGCCGCCTCGGTGGCGCTGATCGGGTACGGGAAGGCCCTCGGCGACGAGCAGATCAGCAGCCTGGTCGGCCTCTACGCGGCGGCCTACCGCGAGCGCATCCACGCCCTGGCGACGGGGGCCAAGAGCGACGAGGTGCCGCCCTTCACCCTGGAGACCGCCCAGGGGCCGTTGCTGGACACGCTGCGCGACGCCCGCTCGCTGACCCGCTCCGGGCTGCTGGACTCGATGACCGAGATCCGCGACTTCGAGCGCCGCTTCGCTCCGGGCGGCGGCTCCGTCGAGCTGGACGCGGCCACGCGCTACAAGGTGCTGGCGGCCTTCGACGGCTATCTGGAGACGCTGCCGGAGTCGTCGCTGGCGCGCCCGGAGTCGTACCGCGTGAAGGACGTCGCCGGCCACCGCGGCATCGGTATCGGGTCCGCGGGGCTGCCGTCGTACAACATCCTCCTGGAGGGCAGCAGCGATGCCCTGGAGGACGACGTGGTGATCTCCATCGAGCAGGCCCGGGTCCCGGCCGTCTCCCGTCACATCACGGACCCGGCGATCCGCGAGCACTTCCAGCACGAGGGCCACCGCACGGTGGTCTCCCAGCGCGCCCTGCAGTCGTACGCCGACCCGTGGCTGGGCTGGACCGAGCTGGACGGCGCGGGACGGCTGGTCGCCGAGGTGTCGCCGTACGCCGTGGACCTCGACTGGGGCGACCTCGACGACCCGGAGGAGATCGCCTCGGTGGTCGCCGACTTGGGCCGGGCCACCGCCACCATGCACGCGGCGGCGGACGACCGTGCCGGCGAGTCCCTGGTGCCCTTCTCCACGGAGCGGGCCATCGACGCGGCGATCGCCGCCGACGAGGCCGGCTTCGCGGACCTGCTGGTGGACTTCGCTCACGAGTACGGCGCACGGGCGCGTGCCGACCACCAGATCTTCGTCGACCTGTTCCGTGACGGCCGGATCCCCGGCCTGTGAGCTCTCTCGATCACTCCCGCACAACGCTCCCGTAACGCATGGCAATCCTTTAAGGAGCCCTTACGGGAGCGCGTGGGACACTCTCCCCGCTATGGACATATCCGGGATCCAGCTCAGAGCCGTACGCGCGGCGCTGTTCACGGCCGTGGTCGTGACGCTCAGCACCGCGTCGCACGTGCTGCTGTCGGAGGTCCCGTTGCCGCTGGGGACGGTGGCCGCGGTCGCCATCACCGTCTTCGTCGTGGCGTACGCGCTGGCGGGCCGTGAGCGCGGCTTCGGGAAGATCGCCGCCCTGCTGATCCCGCTGGAACTGGCCGCCGACACGGTGTTCACCACGGGCCAGCACGCCTGCTACGGCAGCGCGGGCGGCCCGGTCACCGGCCCACTGCGCTCGGTCGGCCTGGACGTCCTGTGCAGCGGCAGGAGCGTGGGCACCCCGCTCACGGGCGGCACCGACCGCGTCGCGGCGCTGCTCACGCACGCCGACCCGGCGACCGCCTGGCTGCTGCTCGCCGCCCATGTGGGCGTGGGGCTCCTGGCGACCGCCTGGCTGCGCCGAGGAGAGCGGGCGCTTGCCCAACTGCTGCGCGCGGTGGCCGCGACCACCTTCCGGCCGCTGCTGATCGCAGTCGCCGCAGTGGCGGTACGGCTGCTCGACCCGGTCTGCCGGGCGCCGCGCCCCGCACACCGCGTCGCCGTCGTCCGTAACCGTCTCTTCGTGCACTCCCTGGGGCTGCGGGGTCCGCCGCCCTCGGCCGCCTCGGTCTGAGGCATCCGAGCACCGGACACCCCTGCGTAACCCACCCATCCCGCGCACCACGCGTGCGCGCGTCCCATGGAGATCCCCCCATGAGCAAGCGGAACAACCAGGCGGCGAAGACGGCGGCCCGTGAGCGGCTGCGTCTGGAGCGCGAGCGCCAGGCCAAGCGCGACAAGACCAAGCGACAGCTCATCGTCGCGGGCACGGTCGTCGCCGTCCTGGCCGCCGCCGGCGGCATCGGCTACGCCGTCGTACAGAACAACAAGCCCGGCTACTGGGAGAGCGCGAAGGACAAGAAGCTCGTCAAGCCGGCCAACAGCACCGGCGCCGACGGCACGACCGTCGTCATCGGCAAGAGCACCGCCAAGAAGACGCTGGCGATGTACGAGGACCCGCGCTGCCCGGCCTGCGCCCAGCTCGAGCAGGGCGTGGGCTCCACGATCGAGAAGGACGTGGAGAAGGGCAAGTACAAGATCCAGTACGTCGGCGCGACCTTCCTCGACAACGGCCTGGGCGGCGAGGGGTCGAAGAACGCCCTGAGCGCCCTGGGTGCCGCTCTGAACGTCAGCCCCGAAGCGTTCCTGCAGTACAAGTCCGCCCTCTACTCGACGAAGTGGCACCCCGAGGAGACGGACGACAAGTTCAAGGACGACAGTTACCTGATCAAGGTGGCGAACACGGTCTCCGCCCTGAAGGACAACACAGAGTTCCAGCAGGCCGTGAAGGACGGCACCTACGACAAGTGGGCGCTGGTCATGAGCAAGCAGTTCGACGTGGGCGCCAAGAAGTACGGCTTCTCCGGAACGCCCTCGCTCGTCATGGACGGCAAGGTCATCAAGGACAGCAGCGGCCGGGGCGCCCCCGACACGGTGAGCTCCTTCAACGCCGCGATCGACGCGGCACTCAAGTCGTAATCCCGTTTCTCGAAAAATGGAGAAGGTCCCGGGTCGTGGAGGCCTCCGGGACCTTCCCTGAGGCCGGGCGGGCCTAAGGCCCGCCCGCCGCAAGGTGCCTGCTACAGGCTGTCGAGGAAGCCGAGCGCCACCCGCCAGGTGGCCTCGGCCGCCTCCTCGTCGTAGTCCGGCAGGTCGGGGTCGGTGTAGAGGTGGCCGGCGCCCGCGTACCGGTAGATCTCCACGTCCGCGCCCGCCTTGCCCATCTGCAGGTACCAGGCGCTGAGCCAGTCGTCCGTCTCGAAGGGGTCCGGCTCGGCGACGTGCAGTTGCACCGGCAGGTCGTCCACCGAGGCGTTCGCCGCGATGTCCGACGTGCCGTGCAGCAGCAGGAGTCCGCGCGCGCTGTTGTCACCGAGTGCCAGGGTCTGCGCGGTGGCGGCGCCGAAGGAAAACCCCGCGTACACCAGACCTCTCTCCGAGTACGGCGCGGCCGCCAGGACGGCGCGCCTGAGCAGCTCTTCCTTCCCGATCCCGTCCTTGAAGGCCATGCCCTCCTCGACCGTCTCGAAGGTGTGGCCCTCGAACAGGTCGGGGGTCCACACCTCGTGCCCGGCGGCACGGAGCCGGTCGGCGGCGGCCCGGACCGCGGGCCGCAGTCCGTAGGTGGAGTGGAAGAGCATGATGTTCATGAGGCCATGGTGCCAGCCGGGTCCGCGGTCGCTGTACGCAGCGTGTCACCGGACGGACATCAGGGCCGGATGTTCACAATGCCCTCCACCGGTTACGTTCGACGCCATGGAGAACGTACTGCGCCCGATGATCGTCGTCGGTGGCTCCGTCGTGCTCACACTGCTCATCGGCTGGGCCACGAGCCTCCTGCTGCGCAAGGCGAACGACCGGAACCCCGAAACGCCCTTGTGGGGCCTGCTCCGATGCGGGCTGGTCCCCTATCAGCTAGTGCTGTGCGCGGGCCTGCTGAGGAGCTCTTTCGACCAGGCGAAGATCCTGGAGGCCCACCGGGTCGGCGTCGGACGGACCCTGACGTTGGTGCTGATCGGTTCGACCGCCTGGCTGGTGATCCGGATCACGGCGGCGGTCGTCGAGACGACGTACACCCGCTACGCCCACGCCCATCACGATGTGGCCCGGGTCCGGCGGGTGCGCACCCAGGTGTCGCTGATCATGCGGGTGGTGGCGGCGGTCGTCGGCGTGGTGGCGGTCGCCGCGATGCTGCTGACGTTCCCGGAGATGCGGGCAGCCGGCGCCTCCCTGCTGGCCTCGGCCGGCATCGTCGGTATCGTCGCCGGTGTCGCCGCGCAGTCCACGCTCTCGAACCTCTTCGCCGGGCTGCAGATCGCGTTCGGCGACATGGTGCGTCTCGGCGACACGGTCGTGGTGGACGAGGAGTGGGGCACCGTCGACGAGATCACACTGACGTACCTGACGGTACGGACCTGGGACGAGCGCCGGATCACCATGCCGGTCTCTTACTTCACCTCGAAGCCGTTCGAGAACTGGTCGCGCGACAGCGCCCAGATGACCGGCGTCGTCTACTTCCACGTCGACCACTCCGCGCCCGTGGAGGCGATGCGCGACAAGCTCCGCGACATCGTGCGCGAGTGTCCCGAGTGGGACGGCCGCGCCTACGGCCTCGTGGTCACCGATTCGACGCCCAGCACCATGGAGGTGCGGGCGCTGGTGACCGCCAAGGACGCGGGCGACATCTGGACCCTGCGGGTCACGGTCCGCGAACGGCTCATCCGCTGGCTGACCGAGGAGCATCCGTACGCGCTGCCGCGGGTCAACACGGCGAGCGCGACGCCACCGCCGCACGCGGATGATCGCCGTGTGCGGGTCGACGGAGCGGTCCGCAGGGTGTACGAGCCGCCGCGGACCGGCCGGGGCTGAGCCGGGCCCGGTGCCGCTCAGTGTCCGCGTTCCGCCCCGCCGTTGACCTGGATCACCTGCGCTGTGATGTGTCCGGCACCAGGGGAAGCCAGCCAGTGCAGGGTCTGGGCGATGTCGCCGGGCGTACCGGCGCGGCCGGTGGACGTCTCCGCGATGCGCTGATCGCGCCGCGCCGGGTCCATCCCTTCGCCGAAGAACTCGGTGTCCTCGACATAGCCGGGCGCGACCACGTTCACCGTGATGCCACGCGGCCCCAGATCCCGGGCCAGATCGAAGGCGTACGGGTGCAGCGCGGCCTTCGCCGCGGCATACGCCCCGCTGCCGGAGCCGCGGTAGGCGGCGATGGAGCTGAGGAACAACAGGCGCCCGCCGGGTGAGGCGAGCCGGTCCCGCAGTGCCTCCGTGAGCAGGACCGAGGTCAGCACGTTCAGCCGGAAGCTGACGGTCCAGTTGTGCGCGACGGCTTCGAGGGGGTCCTCGGTGTCGGCCTCGGGCTCCAGCCGCCCGCTGCCGCCCGCGTTGTTGACGAGGACGTCCACGGTGCCGAGCTCATCGGCCACGAACCGGCCGACCCCGCGCACGGCGTGCGGATCGCTCAGGTCGGCCGCGTAGGTGAGTGCCCCGGGCACCGAGGCCTTCTCCAGCACCTCCGCCCGCCGCCCGAGAAGCAGCACCCGGTCCCCGTCCGCAGCGAAGGCCCGCGCTGCCGCGAGTCCGATGCCCGTACCGCCACCGCTGATCACCACGTTGCGCGCCATGGTCAGATCGTACAAAGGAGGGCAGGGATCGGCCGCTGTTTTCGCCCACTTCCCGAGCCAGGGGGAAGCAGCCCCGTCCCGGATGCGTACGGGACACGACGTCAGCGCAGGCTGCGCACGTCCAGGTGGCGCAGCACCCGGTCGACGACCTCCGGGTCGGCCCCGGGTTCGCTGCGCGCGGCCAGCACCTCGTGCCGTGCCGCGCTCAGCATCTCCTGCTGGATCCCGCGCAGCCGCTTGATGCGTCTGGCACGCTGCTCGTACGCCTCGCGCCGTTCCTCCTCCCCCAGATCGGGGCTGATCCGCACACCGATGTCGAAGGCCCGCCGCACCAGCTGCTCGGTCAGCTCCTCCGGCAGCTCCTCGACCTCCTCGATCTCCTTCAGCCTCCGCCTCGCCGCCTTGGCCGCGCGGATCGCCAGCGCCCGTTCGAAAGCCTTCTCGCCCTCGGTGTCGCCCCGGACCCCCAGCAGCTTCACCAGCCAGGGCAGTGTCAGCCCCTGGAGAACGAGCGTCGCCATGATCACGCCGAACGCGATGAAGACGATCTCGTCGCGGTCCGGGAAGGGCGCCCCGTCGTTCGTCGTCAGGGGAATGGCCAGGACCAGCGCCACCGACGCCACGCCCCGCATCCCCGACCACCACATCACGACCGACTCGCGCCAGGTCATCGGGATGTCCTCGTCGTAGTCCCGACGGGCGTGCAGCCGTTTGGTCAGCCAGGCCGCCGGGAGCAGCCACAGCAGCCGTACGAGCACGACGACCGCGACCACCGCGGCGGCCCAGCCGAGCATCTCGCCCCATCGTCCGGTCGCGGTGCGGATCGCGTTGTGCAGTTCCAGCCCGATCAGCCCGAACGCGACGCCGGTGACCAGTGTGTCCACCACGTCCCAGAACGTGTGGCCGGCGAGCCGCATCATCACGTCGTCCGGGTCGGCGGCGTACTCCGCCAGATACAGCGCGGTGACGAGCACCGCCAGTACACCGGAACCGTGCAGCGCCTCTGCCAGGGCGTACGACGCGTACGGCACGAGGAGCGTCAGGCTGATTTGCAGGGTGGCGTCGCCGAGCAGGTCCAGCAGCCTGTTGGCGGCCCAGCCGAGTGCCAGCCCGATGACGAGGGCGACGATCGCGGAGAGCGCGAGTTCGAGCAGGGCGTGCGGCAGTGAGAACGTCCCGCTGAGGACCGCGGCGATCGCGACGTGGTACAGCACGATCGCCGTCACGTCGTTGAACAGGCCCTCGCCCGCCAGGATCGACACCAGCCGACGGGGCAGCCCCAGTTGTCCCGCGACGGCGGTCGCCGCGACCGGGTCGGGCGGCGCGACCAGCGCGCCGAGCGCGACCGCCGCCGCGACCGGCAGCCCCGGCACGACCGTGTGCGCGACGGCGGCCACGCACACGGTGGTGACGAACACCAAGGCCACGGCCAGCAGGAAGATCGGCCGCCGGTTGGCCGCGAACTGCCGCCACGACGTCCGGCGCACCGCGGCATACAACAGCGGCGGCAGCAGCGCGGGCAGGATCAGCTCGGGCGGGATGTTCACATTGGGGACGAACTCGAGAAGGGCGAGCACCATCCCGAGCAGCGTCATCAGCACCGGTGCCGGCAACCCGAACCGGTCCCCGACCGGGACGCTCACCACAGCCCCGAGCAGCATCAGAAGCAACAGGGCCAACTGAGCCACGGTCAGCGCTCCGCGAGGTTCGACGTTCACACGGCAGGCCCCAAGCCTGCCATGTCACCCGCTCTCACCGGCTCTTCGGCGCTCTGAATGCCGCGGGCTCCGGGTCGCTACGTGCGCTCGCCGACGAAGACGTCCTCGCGGACCGCGCAGCACGCCTGATACCGCAACAGGCAACACTCGCCCCGTCGCGGCACTAGCGGCTCACCAACTGCTCGGTGCGCCGCAAGGCGTGCTGAGCGAGGCTCATCCCCAGCTTTCCTCGCGCACCTTGTCCAGCGCCTTCTGCAGGTCGGCGGGGTAGACGCTCTCGAACTCCACCCACTGCCCGTCCCCGGGGTGCTCGAAGCCGAGCCGTACGGCGTGCAGCCACTGCCGGGTCAGGCCGAGCCGCTTGGCAAGCGTCGGGTCGGCGCCGTACGTGAGGTCGCCGACACACGGGTGCCGGTGGGCGGACATGTGGACGCGGATCTGGTGGGTGCGCCCGGTCTCCAACTTGACGTCGAGCAGCGAGGCCGAGCGGAACGCCTCGATCAGGTCGTAATGCGTGACGGACGGCTTGCCCTCGGCCGTGACCGCCCACTTGTAGTCATGGTTCGGGTGCCGCCCGATAGGCGCGTCGATGGTGCCACTGGTCGGGTCGGGGTGGCCCTGGACGAGCGTGTGGTAGCGCTTGTCGACCGTACGCTCCTTGAACTGGCGCTTGAGCGAGGTGTACGCGTACTCCGACTTGGCCACGACCATCAGGCCGGACGTGCCCACGTCGAGGCGGTGCACGATGCCCTGGCGCTCGGCGGCGCCGGAGGTCGAGATGCGGTACCCGGCGGCGGCGAGACCGCCGATCACGGTCGGGCCCGACCAGCCGGGCGACGGGTGCGCGGCAACGCCGATCGGCTTGACGATCACGACCACGTCGTCGTCGTCGTGCACGATCTCCATGCCCTCGACCGGCTCGGCGACCACCTGCACCGGTGCGGGCGCCTGCGGCATCTCCACTTCGAGCCAGGCGCCGCCGCGCACCCGCTCCGACTTGCCGACCGCTGTGCCGTCGACCAGCACCTTGCCCGCAGCGGCCAGCTCGGCCGCCTTCGTACGAGAGAAGCCGAACATGCGGGAGATGGCGGCGTCGACGCGCTCGCCCTCCAGGCCGTCGGGCACGGGCAGGGTACGGATCTCGGGAAGCGTGCTCACCCGTCGAGTATGCCGGACGACGCCGACAACCCGGACAGGAGCCTGTGGACAACCGGGAGTGCTCAGTCCTTGTGGACGGTTCCGTCCGGGTCCAGGCCGAGGAAGGAGAGCAGCACGATCAGGATGCCGCCGCAGACGATCGCCGAGTCGGCGAGGTTGAAGACGGCGAAGTGCTTGGGCGAGATGAAGTCGACGACCGCGCCCTGGAAGAGGCCCGGCGCACGGAAGATCCGGTCGGTGAGGTTGCCCAGCGCGCCACCCAGCAGCAGGCCGAGCGCGATCGCCCAGGGCAGGCTGTAGAGCTTGCGCGCGAGCCGGACGATCACGACGATCACGGATGCGGCGATTATCGTGAAGATCACCGTGTAGGCCTCGCCGACGCTGAAGGCGGCGCCCGCGTTACGGATCGCCTCGAGCCGCAGCCAGTCCCCGATGACCTGGACCGGCTCATGGTGCTCCAGCTTCGCCACCACGATCAGTTTGCTGATCAGGTCGAGCGCGTAGGCGAAGGCGGCGACCGCGAACAGGACCATGATCCGGCGCCTGCCGCGGGGGCGCTCGGCGGCGCCCGGGGCCGGCTCGGCCACGCCGAGGGCCTCGGTCGGAGCCTTCGCGGATGCCGAGGCGGAGTCCGAGCGGGGCCGCTCGCCGGACTGCTCCGACCCGTCCCCTGCCGCGTCTGGGGTATCGGGCGTACCGATCATGCGCTCCGCCTCTGCCACGTGAGTCCTTCAACCTAGGTATGCCTGACTGTGGACGAGAGTACGACACGGCCTCGCCCGACCATCTGTTCAGGAGGGGATCTCAGCGGCGTTCCTGCTTCTGCTTGCACTCGACGCACAGCGTGGCACGCGGGAAGGCCTGCATACGGGCCTTCCCGATGGGATTGCCGCAGTTCTCGCACAGGCCGTAGGTGCCGGCGTCGAGGCGCTCCAGGGCACGCTCGGTCTGTTCGAGCATCTCGCGCGCGTTGGCGGCGAGAGCCATCTCGTGCTCGCGCGTGATGTTCTTGGTGCCGGCATCCGCCTGGTCGTCACCCGCACCGTCCCCGGAGTCGCGCATGAGGCCGACGAGCGCCTGCTCGGAGGCGTCGATCTCGGCGCGCAGCCGGATCGCGTCGGCCTGCAGTTCCGCGCGTGCTCCCTCCACCTCCTCGGGAGTCCATGGATCCTCACCGGGGCGCACCGCCAGGTCGCAGGGTTCTACCGCGACGAACCGTGTCTTGGGGACCGCACTGGTGCTCTTCGCCGCGGTGGCCGTGCCAGGAGTCTTCTTCGCAACCACTGTCGTGGCTCCCGTCTGCTTGGCGGCATGGACCGCGCCGGTCTTCTTGGCCGTGCTCTTTTTCGCCGCGCTCTTCGCGGGGGTGCTGTTCGTGCCGCCCCTGGCAGCGGCCTCGGCCGGTGCCGTCTTCTTGGCGACGGCCTTCTTCGCCACTGCTTCCTTGGCGTCGGCCTTCTTCGCCGCCGCCTCCTTGGTGACCGTCTTCTTCACCGCTGCCTTCCCGGCGACGGCCTTCTTCGGCGCCGCCTTCTCGGCGGCGGCGCCTGTCGCCGCTGCCTTCTTGCCGACCGCCGTCTTCGAAGGGGCTGCTCTCCCGACCGCCCTCTTCGAAGACGCGGCCTTGGGCACAGCAGCCTTCCTGCCGGCCGTGCCCGACGCCGCAGCCCTCTTCCCGGCCACCGACTTCCTCGCCGCCGACCGCTGCGGACCGCCTTCCTGCCCGCCCGGCTCCGCAGCGGGGGCCGCTCTGCCGACCGCGCTCCTCGACGACGGCGCCTTGGGTACCGCGGCCTTCTTGGAGACGGACTTCTTGACGGCCGGCTTCGAAGAAGCCGTCTTCCCGGCGGCCGCTTCCTTGGCTGCGGACCGCGCGGGCACCGCCTTCCGTGCGGCCACCTCCTTGTGGGTCGCCTTCTCGGACACCGCCTTCTTCGCCATGGGCCTCACCGAAGCCTTCCGCACGGCGCCCGCCGCCTCCCCGGCGTTCGCTTCGCCGTCCGACACCTTCCCGGCCACCGCTCTCTTGCCCGTGGCCCCCGGATTCGCGGTCGCCGCTCTCCTTCCGGTTCCCGGCCCCCGCACGGGACCGGCGGCAGCCGCCTTCGGTGTCTTCCCGGGCCTGATCGCCCGCTTACCCGAAGCCGTTCCGTTCACCTCCCTGGCCACCACACCGCCGGAGGCGTCCGCGCCCGTGGATCCGCCGGACACCGGCTGCTGTACGGCGATCTTCTTCGCCACCATGGCCGCGGTCCCTTCACATACCGTGATCTCGCGCGCAAATCGTGCTGGGACGATAAATCGACTTCTGGCCCGCGGCAACGGGGCACGCTCACGATGCGCTCGCCGCACGCGGGCCGCGCGGCGAGCCTCCATCCGTTGTGCCCAGCTCTCCGGCCGGTAATCCGCCAGGCCCGGCGTCCCGGCATCCGGACATCGGCGCCTCGCCATTCGGGTCACCGCCGGCTCCGGGACGCCATGAGCGGGGGACGGGCAAATCCAGTCGGCCGCTGTCCGTGCGGCGCCGTACACTGGGCGGAGCGAAAAGCGTGGATGGGGACGAGTAGCGGCGTACGCAGCCATGAGCGATCCGGGGACGGTGGAAGCCCGGAGGCGAGCGCGACGTGAAGATCACCCCGGAGCCGCCGGAAGAAAGCCTTGGACAGTGGGCCCCGCCCGCGGACCCCCAGGGCCGGTAGAACCGGCATCGCGACCCCAATGAGGGGGCTCACCGGTGCATACGGCGCACCGGAGGGCCAAGGAGGGTGGTACCGCGGGAGCGCGCCGCACACGGCGCACGGAGGATTCACGGAATTCCCGGCTCTCGTCCCTCCGACGGAAGGCAGCACGTCCGCCGGAGGAAGATCCATGACGCAGTACCGCCAGGTGCCCGCCCAGGTCGACCTGCCCGCGCTCGAGCACGCCGTGCTCGATTTCTGGCGCGAGCAGAAGATCTTTGCCAAGAGCCTGGAGCAGTCCGAGGGCCGCCCCGAATGGGTGTTCTACGAGGGCCCGCCCACCGCCAACGGCATGCCAGGCGCCCACCACATCGAGGCCCGCGTCTTCAAGGACGTCTTCCCGCGCTTCCGCACCATGCGCGGCTACCACGTGGCCCGCAAGGCCGGCTGGGACTGCCACGGCCTCCCGGTGGAACTGGCGGTCGAGAAGGAGCTGGGCTTCAGCGGCAAGAAGGACATCGAGGCGTTCGGCATCGCCGAGTTCAACGCCAAGTGCCGCGAGTCCGTGACCCGCCACACCGACGCCTTCGCCGAGCTGACGACCCGCATGGGCTACTGGGTCGACCTGGACGACGCGTACCGGACCATGGACCCCGAGTACGTCGAGTCGGTCTGGTGGTCGCTCAAGGAGATCTTCTCCAAGGGCCTGCTGGTCCAGGACCACCGCGTCGCCCCCTGGTGTCCCCGCTGCGGCACGGGCCTGTCAGACCACGAGCTGGCGCAGGGCTACGAGACGGTCGTCGACCCGTCGGTCTATGTCCGTTTCCCGCTCACCTCCGGTCCGCTCGCCGGCCAGGCCGCGCTCCTGGTGTGGACCACGACCCCGTGGACCCTGGTCTCCAACACCGCGGTCGCCACGCACCCCGAGGTCACCTACGTCGTCGCGACGAACGGCGAGGAGAAGCTCGTCGTCGCCGAGCAGCTCGTCCAGAAGGCCCTCGGCGAGGGCTGGCAGCCGACGGGCCAGACGTTCACGGGCGCCGAGATGGAGCGCTGGACGTATCAGCGTCCGTTCGAGCTGGTGGAGTTCCAGGCACCGGCCCACTACGTGGTGAACGCGGAGTACGTGACGACCGAGGACGGTACGGGTCTGGTCCACCAGTCCCCCGCCTTCGGTGAGGACGACCTCAAGGTCTGCCGCTCCTACGGTCTGCCCGTGGTCAACCCCGTGCGCCCCGACGGCACCTTCGAGGAGAACGTCCCACTGGTCGGCGGCGTCTTCTTCAAGAAGGCGGACGAAAAGCTCACGGAGGATCTGCAGCAGCGCGGTCTGCTCTTCAAGCACCTCCCGTACGAGCACAGCTACCCGCACTGCTGGCGCTGCCACACCGCGCTCCTCTACTACGCACAGCCGTCGTGGTACATCCGCACCACGGCCGTCAAGGACCGTCTCCTCGAGGAGAACGAGAAGACCAACTGGTTCCCCGAGACGGTCAAGCACGGCCGGTTCGGCGACTGGCTGACCAACAACATCGACTGGGCGCTGTCGCGGAGCCGTTACTGGGGTACCCCGCTGCCGATCTGGCACTGCGAGGACGGCCACCTCACCTGCGTCGGCTCCCGCGCGGAGCTGAGCGAGCTGACCGGCACCGACCAGTCGGAGCTGGACCCGCACCGCCCGTTCATCGACGAGGTCACCTTCGCCTGCCCCCAGTGCGACAAGACGGCCACACGCGTACCAGAGGTCATCGACGCCTGGTACGACTCGGGTTCCATGCCGTTCGCGCAGTGGGGCTACCCGTACAAGAACAAGGAACTGTTCGAGTCCCGCTACCCGGCGCAGTTCATCTCCGAGGCGATCGACCAGACCCGTGGCTGGTTCTACACGCTGATGGCGGTCGGCACCCTGGTCTTCGACAAGTCGTCGTACGAGAACGTCGTATGCCTGGGCCACATCCTCGCCGAGGACGGCCGCAAGATGTCCAAGCACCTGGGCAACATCCTGCAGCCGATCCCGCTGATGGACCAGCACGGCGCTGACGCGGTCCGCTGGTTCATGGCGGCCGGCGGCTCCCCCTGGGCGGCCCGCCGCGTGGGCCACGGCACCATCCAGGAGGTCGTCCGCAAGACGCTCCTCACGTACTGGAACACGGTCGCCTTCCAGGCGCTGTACGCCCGCACCTCGAACTGGGCGCCCAGCGAGGCCGACCCGGCTCCGGCCGACCGCCCGGTCCTCGACCGCTGGCTGCTGTCGGAGCTCCACGCGCTCACCGACCAGGTGACCCAGGCCCTTGAGGGATACGACACCCAGCGCGCCGGCAAGCTCCTGTCGGCGTTCGTCGACGACCTGTCCAACTGGTACGTCCGCCGCTCGCGTCGCCGCTTCTGGCAGGGTGACAAGGCGGCGCTGCGCACACTGCACGAGGTCCTGGAGACGGTCACGAGGCTGATGGCGCCGATCACCCCGTTCCTCACCGAGCGGGTGTGGCAGGACCTGGTGGTGCCGGTGACCCCGGGCGCCCCGGAGTCGGTGCACCTGGCGTCCTGGCCGGAGGCGGACCTGTCCGCGATCGACCCGGAGCTTTCGAAGCAGATGGTGCTGGTGCGCCGTCTCGTCGAGCTGGGCCGCGCCACCCGCGCGGAGTCGGGTGTCAAGACGCGTCAGCCGCTGTCCCGGGCACTGGTCGCGGTCACCGGCTTCGAGGCGCTGGACCCCGAACTGCACACGCAGATCACGGAGGAGCTGAACGTCGAGGCGCTCGCATCGCTGAGCGAGGTCGGCGGCTCGCTGGTCGACACGACGGCGAAGGCGAACTTCCGTGCGCTCGGCAAGCGCTTCGGCAAGCGCGTCCAGGACGTCGCCAAGGCCATCGCGAACGCGGATGCGGCCGCCCTGTCCCTGGCCCTGCGTGAGGGCACGGCGTCGGTGGAGCTCGACGGCGAGACGGTCAGCCTCGCCTCCGACGAGGTGATCATCACGGAGACCCCGCGCGAGGGCTGGTCGGTGGCGTCCGACTCCGGCGCGACGGTCGCCCTCGACCTGGAGATCACCGAGAAGTTGCGGCAGGCCGGCCTTGCCCGCGACGCGATCCGGCTGATCCAGGAGGCGCGCAAGAACAGCGGCCTGGACGTCGCCGACCGCATCGCGCTGCGCTGGACCGCGACGGACCCGGCGGTCATCGCCGCCCTGACCGAGCACTCCGGCCTGATCGCCGACGAGGTCCTGGCCACGGACTTCGCCCAGGGCGAGGCGGACGGAACGTACGGTGATCCGTTCACCGACGAGTCTCTGACCCTGACGTTCCGCCTGCGCAAGGCGTAACGGCACACACGAAGGCTCGGGCCCGCCAAATTCCTTGGCGGGCCCGGGCCTTCGGCGTTGCGTACGCACGCACAACCGCTCCCCCGCCCGAACACACACAGCACCGGCCCGGGGCATCGGCACAAGGGCGGGGCCCCGGATCGAAAATCCGGGGCCCCGCCCTGAACGCTGCCGATATCTACGGCCTGTGCATGACCGTCAGTTGTCGTCCTCATCGATGAGGAACCCACGCATCGGCGAGGGGGCCTGGCCCATCGGCGACGGGCCCTGCGGGCGCACCGGCGCCATCGGCTGGGTCATCGCCGGCGACATCTGCTGCTGGCCACCGAAGGACGGAGCAGCGGGGGACGGGGAACCGCCCATCGACTGGTTGCCCCCGTACGACGGGCCACTCGCGCCCGCCGGGGCCATCGACGGCGCCGACGGCGACGGCAGGGAGGCCGCGGCCGGGGTGCGCGGCGGGGCCAGCGAGTCGTCGGCCTGGGTCTCCAGCTGGCGCAGCTGCGACTCCAGGTACGACTTCAGGCGCGTGCGGTACTCGCGCTCGAAGCCGCGCAGGTCCTCGACCTTGCGCTCCAGCGTGGCGCGAGCGGACTCCAGGGAGCCCATGGCGACGCGGTGCTTCTCCTGCGCGTCCCGCTCCAGGGCGTCAGCCTTGGCCCGGGCGTCGCGCTCCAGACCCTCGGCACGGCTGCGAGCCTCGCCGACGATCTTGTTGGCCTCGGAGCGAGCCTCGGCGATCGCCTGGTCGGCGGTCTGCTGGGCCAGCGAGAGAACACGCGCGGCACTGTCGCCACCGGGACCCTGGCCAGGCATCCCGGGACCGCCCATGGGGCCGCCGCCCATCGGGCCGCCCATGGGGGCACCCATCTGCTGCTGCATCGGGGGCTGGCCACCCATCGGCCCCTGCCCCATCGGCCCCTGACCCATTGGTCCCTGACCCATTGGTCCCTGACCCATCGGGCCGGGTCCCTGGGGACCACCCTGACCGCCTCCGGGGCCGGCAGGCAGCTGCGGGGCACCGCTCGGCAGCTGGGGCGGGCCACCCATGGGGCCACCCATCTGCTGCTGCGGCGGGCCCGATATCCCGGCGGGCACCGGGGCCCCCGGACCTCGCATACCCTGCGGCGGCTGGTCCTGGCCCTCCGGCGGCTTGCGCATGTTCTGCTGGTTCTGCGCGGCGGCACGCGTGGCGGCGGCCAGCTTGGCGCGCAGATCCTCGTTCTCCCGGAGCAGCCGGGTCAGTTCGGCTTCGACCTCGTCGAGGAAGGCATCGACCTCGTCCTCGTCATAGCCTTCTCGGAGGCGGACGGTCGTGAACTGCTTGTTCCGCACGTCCTCGGGGGTCAACGGCATCTCTTCACCTCAACGTAGTCATCGGCAGTCGGCAAGACCGTATCGTCCACAGTCACCTCGCGAAGTTGCCCACGATGGAGATCAGGATGTAGACGATGATCATCAGTACGAAGAAGGACAGGTCGAGCGCCACGCCTCCGAGACGCAGCGGCGGGATGAACCGCCGCAGAAGCTTCAGCGGTGGATCCGTGACAGTGTAGGTGGCCTCCAGAACGACCACCATCGCCTTGCCTGGTTGCCATGAACGGGCGAACTGGAAGACGTAGTCCATGACCAACCGGAAAATCAGCACGACGAGGAAGCACATCAGCGCGATGTAGACGACCTCAAGGAACACGCCCATGATCCGTGCTTCCCTCTCCCCTGTTTCCCGTGCGGCTTTCCGATTGTGCGTCTCAGCTCTGGTTGAAGAACCCGCCCTCTGCGATACGGGCCTTGTCCTCCGCCGTGACATCGACGTTAGCAGGCGACAACAGGAACACCTTCTGCGTCACCCGCTCGATGCTTCCGTGAAGACCAAACACCAAGCCGGCCGCAAAGTCGACAAGTCGCTTCGCGTCCGTGTCATCCATCTCGGTCAGATTCATGATCACCGGAGTGCCCTCACGGAAGTGTTCCCCGATGGTACGGGCCTCGTTGTAGGTCCGGGGGTGGAGCGTGGTGATCCGGTAGGGCTCTCTCTCGGACACGACCTTGGGCATGATCACCGGGGCACTCTTCTCCAGACTCTGGCGTTCTTGTGTGATGGATGCCACGGGCGCGATGCGAGCCGGACGCCCCGATTCCGCGGGTAGCGAAGCGGAATGGGACACCGGATCGCGCTGCGCCGGCGGCTGAACGACGCGTACCGATTCGTCCCGTTGGGACTGAATCACCTGGTGCGACTGGTGCGACGGCTCATGCCGCCGGCGGTCCCGCTCTGGCTCCGGGTCGAGTTCGGGCTCGAAGTCGTCGTCGGGGTCGAATCCCCTGCCGTCGTACCCATCGTCCTCCACGAGGCCGAGGTAGACCGCCATCTTGCGCATCGCGCCGGCCATGCTCTGAGTCCTCCGCTCTGTGGTGGATCGGCTGACGACTGCCAAGTGCCCGCCATCCACGAGGTCGTTATGACCGCCGATCGGCGGTAATGACCATATTTTCTGCTGTGGTCCGACTTCTTGGCGACGTTACCCGAGCCTGGGGCGGACTCCGAGTACCGCAGTACCGACGCGCACATGTGTCGCCCCGGCGGCCACGGCCTGCTCGAGGTCCGCACTCATCCCTGCCGACACCATGGTTGCAGCCGGATGGGCTCGGCGCAGGTCAGTCGACAAATCCATCAGCCGCTCAAACGCCATCTGTTGACGCCCCGCATACTCTCCTATGAGCGGCGCTACGGTCATCAGACCATCCAGCCGCAACCCAGGAGCGTTCGCGACGAGGTCGCCCAACTCGCCGATTCCCGCGGGTGCCACACCTCCGCGCTCTCCTCGTCCACTCGCCCCCGCGTCAAGTGCGACCTGGATGAGGCAACCCACCTCGCGCCCGGCCCGCACGGCTTCCGTCGACAGTGCCGTCACAAGCCGCGCACGATCGACGGACTGCACGAGACCGGCATAACCGACCACGGATCGCACCTTGTTGGTCTGCAACTGACCGACGAAGTGCCAGGTGAGCGGCAGATCCGAACACGCGGCCGCCTTGGGCGCCGCGTCCTGGTCGCGGTTCTCGGCGACATGACGCACACCGAGTTCCGAGAGGATTCGCACATCACTGGCGGGATAGGTCTTGGTGACCACGATCAGCGTCACCTCTTCCCGCTTCCGCCCGGCGGCCAGGCACGCGGCCGCGATGCGGTCCTCCACCTGCGCCAGATTCGCGGCGAGTTGAGTCTTACGGTCCGTCATGCCCCATCAGTCCAGCCAGACATAGCCAGCGAGCCGCCCTGTGGTCCGGTCGCGGCGGTACGAGAAGTGGTCGCCCGATTCGAGTGTGCACACCGGCGACTGTGCCCGGTCGCACACCCCGAGTCGTTCGAGCTGTGCGTGCACACCGGCGGTCACATCGACCGCGGGAGTGCCCCAGCCCGTCTCGGCGTGCGCCGCCGGCTCGACGGCGGACACCTCGGCGCGCATCGCCTCCGGCACCTCGTAGCACCGGCCGCAGACGGCGGGTCCCGTGCGGGCGACGATCCGGGACGGATCGGCACCCAGTTCCATCATCGCGCGTACGGCGGCGGGGACGACTCCGGCGACCATGCCGGGCCGACCCGCGTGCGCGGCGGCCGCGATCCCGGCGACGGGGTCGGCAAGCAGGACGGGCGTGCAGTCGGCGGTGAGCACGGCGAGAGCCAGTCCACTCTGTGCGGTGACCACCGCGTCCACCTCGGGCACCGGCTCCTCACCCCAGGGGGCGTCCACCACCACCACGTCCGGCCCGTGCACCTGGTTCATCCAGACCACCCCGGCCGGGTCGAGCCCCAGCGACTTGGCGGCCAGTTCGCGGTTGGTGCGGACGGCCTCGGGGTCGTCGCCGACCGCTCCGCCGAGATTGAGCTCTTCGTACGGAGCGGCGCTCACCCCACCCCACCGGTCGGTGAAGGCGAAGTGCGCGCCGCTCACGGTGTCGCGCTGTCCTATCACTTGAGAAAGTCCGGGACGTCCAGCTCCTCGGCGGCGCTGTCCGAGTAGGTCCGTGACTGCGGGATCGGCGGCGGGGTGACCGGGATCTCGCTCACCGGCTCCGGGGCGGGCTCCGGCGCTTCCTTCGGCGTGACGCTGCCGAGCGAGCCGAAGCTCGAACGGCTCTCCGTGGGCCGGACCGGCTCCTCGCGCTTGGCCGAGGACGACCCGAGGACGTTGTCCCGCTTGGCCGGGGGCTGGCCGCCGTCGAAGCCGGCGGCGATCACGGTGACCCGTACCTCGTCGCCGAGGGCGTCGTCGATCACCGCGCCGAAGATGATGTTGGCCTCGGGGTGCGCGGCCTCGCTGACAAGCTGGGCGGCCTCGTTGATCTCGAACAGGCCGAGATCGGAGCCACCGGAGATGGACAGGAGCACGCCACGGGCGCCGTCGATGGACGCTTCCAGCAGCGGCGAGGAGATCGCCATCTCGGCGGCGGCCACCGCGCGGTCGTCGCCGCGGGCCGAGCCGATGCCCATGAGGGCCGAACCGGCCTCGGACATCACGGACTTCACATCGGCGAAGTCGAGGTTGATCAGGCCAGGGGTGGTGATGAGGTCCGTGATGCCCTGAACACCGGAGAGCAGGACCTGGTCGGCCGACTTGAAGGCGTCGAGGACGGAGACCTGACGGTCCGAGATCGACAGCAGCCGGTCGTTCGGGATGACGATGAGGGTGTCGACCTCTTCCCGGAGCTCGGCGATGCCGTCCTCGGCCTGGTTCGCGCGGCGCCGCCCCTCGAAGGTGAACGGGCGGGTGACCACGCCGATCGTGAGGGCGCCCAGCGAGCGGGCGATGTTGGCCACGACGGGCGCGCCGCCGGTGCCGGTGCCACCGCCTTCACCAGCCGTGACGAAGACCATGTCGGCCCCCTTGAGGACCTCCTCGATCTCCTCGCGGTGGTCCTCGGCGGCCTTGCGGCCGACGGCCGGGTTGGCACCGGCGCCGAGACCACGGGTGAGTTCGCGGCCGACGTCGAGCTTGACGTCGGCGTCGCTCATCAACAGAGCTTGCGCGTCGGTGTTGATGGCGATGAACTCGACGCCCTTGAGACCGACCTCGATCATCCGGTTGATGGCATTGACACCACCGCCGCCGACACCGATGACCTTGATGACTGCGAGGTAGTTCTGCGGTGCTGCCACGTCGAAGGCCTCTCGCCTCGAATTACGTTGCCGTCGTCCCCCGGGTGCCCCCGTGGTCCGACGGCGGATGCCGAATGGGACGGTCCGAACGCCGACCCGAACCCTAACGCTGAAGTTTAGGGTTACCAGTGTGCCTGTTCTCTGGACTCTTCCGGACAGGACACTAAGTCGACAAGTGGCGCACGTTCAACGAACACGCCGAACCTCCCGTTTTTCTTTTCACCCTATGTGATCAGCCGTAGCGGTGCCCAACCAGGGTGCTGGCCTGCACGGATGCACGTCAACTCCCTGATGACGCAGGGGATGTGGGGACGCTGACGTCGAAGTGCCGGGCGTCAGGAGCCGCTTTCATCAGCGCTGTCAGCGTGACCGCCTTGGCCCGACCCTTTTCACCGCTTCCCCACATGACGGTCCGTCCGCCGCTCAACTCCAGCGAGATGGAGTCGTACGAACGGACCTTGACGGCCCGGGTGTCCCGCGCCACGGCGGCCGGAACGGCCTGCGCCACGAGGACTGCCTCGCGGGTCAGCCGGTCGGTGCCGAAGCGGCGCGGGCCGCCCGAGCGGGGCAGTGCCCATTCCAGTGCGGGAACACCCTTGGGAGGGTGCGAAACCGTGGCGAACCGCACGCCCTCGCGGTCCACTTCGGTGAACCTGCCACCGCTTGCGACGATCAGCACCGGGGTCCGCTCGGTCACTTTCAGCCTGATCCCGTGAGGCCAGGAGCGGTCCACGTCAACCGAGTCGATTCGGGGCAACTTCCGGCGCAACCGCGCCTCGATCGCATCGGTGTCGAGGGACATCAACGGCGATCCGATCGACACACCGGCCGCCTCGCGGACCTGCGTCTTGGTCAGAACACCCGTCCCCGAGACCGACACGCGCTCCACGCGCAGCCACGGTGAGCCGTACAGCAGCCAGATGGAGCCGCCACCCACCAACGCCACTGCCAGCAAAAGGATGATGAGCATACGACGACGGGGCAATCGCCCGGGACGGGGCGGCCGGGACGGGCCGGACTTCTGTTTCTGCCGTTCGCCGCGCTCGGCGGTCGTCGGTCCGGCCACGCTCCCTGCCTTCCCTCATGCGTCCCTAGCGGTGGCGCGAGGCGATCGCCTCGTACACCATGCCGACGAGCAGGTCGTCGGCGTCCCGGCGGCCGAACTCGCTGGCGGCACGGGACATCTGGTACAGCCGGTGCGGATCGGCGAGCACGGGCAGGACGTTCTGCTGAACCCACTCGGGCGTCAGTTCCGCGTCGTCGACCAGCAGTCCACCGCCGGCCTTCACGACCGGCTGGGCGTTCAGCCGCTGTTCGCCGTTGCCGATGGGCAGCGGGACGTAGGCGGCCGGGAGTCCGACGGCGGAGAGTTCGGCGACGGTCATCGCACCCGCGCGGCAGAGCATCATGTCGGCCGCGGCGTACGCGAGGTCCATCCGATCCACGTACGGTACCGGGATATAGGGTGGCATTCCCGGCATCTGCTGCACCTGCGGCAGTTCGTTCTTCGGGCCGACCACGTGCAGGATCTGGATCCCGGACTGCTGGAGGTAGGGGGCGACCCGCTGAACCACCTCGTTGAGCCGCCGGGCGCCCTGCGAGCCGCCGGAGACCAGCAGTGTCGGCAGGTTCGGGTCGAGCCCGAACGCGGCGCGTGCCTCCGGGCGCACGGCGGCGCGGTCCAGGGTGGCGATGGAGCGACGCAGCGGGATACCGATGTAGCGGGCGCCGCGCAGCTTGCTGTCCGGGGTGGAGACGGCGACCTGGGCCGCGTACCGCGAGCCGATCTTGTTCGCCAGGCCGGGGCGGGCATTGGCCTCGTGGATGACGATCGGGACGCCGAGGCGCTTGGCCGCCAGGTAGCCGGGCAGGGCGACGTAGCCGCCGAAGCCGACGACGGCGTCCGCCTTGGTGCGCTCCAGGATCTGCTCGGCCGCCTTGATCGTTCCGCGCAGCCGCCCGGGGACCGTGATCAGCTCGGGGGTCGGCTTGCGCGGCAGGGGGACGGCCGGGATCAGCGCGAGTTCGTAGCCCCGCTCGGGTACGAGCCGGGTCTCCAGGCCACGCTCCGTGCCCAGGGCCGTGATCCCCACCGTCGGATCCTGCCTGCGCAGGGCGTCCGCGAGGGCGAGCGCGGGCTCGATGTGGCCGGCGGTCCCCCCACCAGCGAGTACGACATGCACCGAAATTCACCGCTCTCCGGACGAGCGCGCCACCGAGGCACGCCGTCGCATCGTGTTCCATCTCCGAGGCCCCCGTTTGAGTACGGCGCCTCCCGCCCGCTTTCTACCAAAGCGGGGTTGCCGCCTCGCAAGCGCCGCCCGCGCACCGGGCTCGTCACGCGCGAAGGCGATCAGCAGCCCGATGGCGAACATGGTCGGCAGCAGGGCGGAACCCCCGTAGGAGAACAGCGGGAGGGGAACTCCGGCGATCGGCAACAGGCCGAGCACCGCACCGATGTTGATCACCGTCTGAGCGATGATCCAGGTCGTCACGCCTCCCGCGGCATACCTCACGAAGGGGTCCTTCGTGCGTCCGGCCACGCGGATACCCGCATAGCCTAGAGCCGCGAAGAGGGCGAGCACCGACAACGTCCCCACGAGGCCCAGCTCCTCACCAGTGACGGCGAAGATGAAGTCGGTGTGTGCCTCGGGGAGTTGACCCCATTTTTCCATACTGGCACCCAGGCCGGAACCGAAGAATCCGCCGGACGCCAGGGCGTAGATTCCGTGCACGGCCTGCCAGCAGGTCCCGTCGGAGCCGAGGTCCGTGGCACCGATGCAGGCGAGCCGGTCCATCCGGTTCGGACTGGTCTTGATGAGGAACACACCGATCGCGCCGGCGACCGCCAGCACACCCACGAAGAGCCGCGTGGGCGCGCCCGCCAGCCACAGCAGCCCGAAAAGGATCGCGGTCAGGATGATCGCGGTGCCCATGTCGCCGCCCAGCATGATCAGCCCGAGCAGCATGAACGTCACGGGCACGAGCGGCACCAGCATGTGTTTCCACTGCGTGAGAAGCCGCTTCTCCTGTTTGCGCGCGATCAGGTCGGCTCCCCAGAGCACCAGCGCGAGCTTGCCGAACTCGCTGGGCTGAATCTGGAAGGAGCCGCCGAGTGAGATCCAGTTCTGGTTGCCGTGGATCGCCATCCCTATCCCCGGAACCTGCACCAGGGCCATCAGGAAGACGGAGCCCGCCAGCATCGGATACGCCAGCGCCCGGTGCAGCTTCACGGGCATCCGCGAGGCCACGAGCATCAGCAGGGCCCCGATGGAGGCCGCGAGGAACTGCTTACGGAAGAAGAACGACCCGGGCAGCGACAACTGCAGCGCGGTGACCTGCGAGGCCGAGTAGACCATCACCAGACCCAGCACGGTGATCAGCAGACTGCCGCCGAGGATCAGGTAGTAGGCGGTCAGGGGCCGGTCCCAGGTACGCCGGGCACGGTTGACGAGACGGGCGACGGGGTTGTCGCGTGGGAGGCGGGCCGAGGGACGCCTGGGCGCGCGCTGCGCGGAACGGTTGGCAGGCACGACACTCACCCCGCCAGGCCGTGGAAGAACGCCCCGCAGCGCGGCGTTGCCTGTCGGGGTACCAGCCACATCCGAGTCACGCGCCCCTCCCAAACTTGCCCGGCCGTCGCCAGGCCGGGCGGGTCCAGGTCAGCCGTCGGCGGAGCCGAGCTCACGAACGGCCTCCGCGAACGCGTCCCCACGCTTGTTGTAGTTCGCGAACATATCCATGGAGGCACAGGCCGGCGCCAGCAACACCGTGTCCCCCGGACGAGCGAGCCCCCGTGCCTGCCGCACCGCCGCACGCATCGCACCAGTGTCGGTCCGTTCGAGGTCGACGACGGGTACTTCTGGCGCGTGTCGCGCCAGGGCTTCGCGGATCAGCGCGCGGTCGGCACCGATGAGCACCACACCCCGAAGCCGCTGTGCCGACGTGGCGACCAGTTCGTCGAAGGTCGCCCCCTTGGCGAGCCCACCCGCGATCCACACGATCGACTCGTACGCCGCCAACGAGGCTTGTGCCGCGTGTGTGTTGGTGGCCTTGGAGTCGTCGACGTACGCCACTCCGTCCAGGTCCGCCACATGCGCGATGCGGTGGGCGTCCGGGGTGAAGGCCCGCAGCCCGTCCCGTACGGCCTTGGCGGGCACCCCGAAGGCGCGCGCGAGGGCCGCCGCGGCAAGGGCGTTGGCGATGTTGTGCGGGGCGGGCGGGTGGACGTCGGAGACCTCCGCCAGCTCCTGCGCGTTCTTCTGCCGGTCCTCGACGAAGGCGCGGTCCACCAGGATGCCGTCCACGACGCCCAGTTGGGAGGGCGCGGGCGAGCCCAGCGTGAAGCCGATCGCCCGGCAGCCCTCCTCGACGTCCGCCTCGCGCACCAGGCCCTCGGTCGCCTTGTCCGCGACGTTGTACACACAGGCGACCCGATTGCCCTCGTAGACACGGCCCTTGTCGGCGGCGTACGCCTCCATGGAGCCGTGCCAGTCGAGGTGGTCGGGCGCCAGGTTGAGCACGGCGGCGGAGTGGGCGCGCAGCGACGGCGCCCAGTGGAGCTGGTAGCTCGACAGCTCCACGGCCAGGACGTCGTACTGCTCCTCACCGAGGACGACGTCGAGGAGCGAGACCCCGATGTTGCCGACGGCGGCCGTGCGCAGGCCCGCCGCCTCGAGGATGGAGGCGAGCATCTGCACGGTCGTGGTCTTGCCGTTGGTGCCCGTGACCGCGAGCCAGGGGGCCGCGTCCGGGCCGCGCAGCTGCCAGGCCAGCTCGACGTCGCCCCAGACCGGGACACCCGCCTCGGCCGCGGCCGCGAACAGCGGCTTGTCCGGGCGCCAGCCGGGCGCGGTGACGATCAGCTCGGTGCCTTCGGGCAGGGTTGCCCCGTCGCCGAGGCGGACGGTGATGCCGAGCGCCTCCAGCACCGCGGCCTGCGCTCGGGCCCGCTCGTCGTCTCCGTCGTTGACGACGGTCACGACCGCGCCGAGCCCGTGCAGCGCCTTGGCCGCCGGGACACCCGAGACGCCGAGCCCCGCGACGGTGACGTGCTTCCCCTGCCAGTCGGTCACTTTTCCGCTGCCCATCCTGCGTAGAAGATGCCCAGTCCGACGACCACGCAAATGCCCTGGATGATCCAGAACCGGACGACGATGAGAACCTCGGACCAGCCCTTGAGTTCGAAGTGGTGCTGGAGCGGTGCCATCCGGAAGACGCGCTTGCCGGTGAGGCGGAACGAGCCGACCTGGATGACGACGGACATGGTGATCAGGACGAACAGACCGCCCAGCAGCGCGAGCAGCAGCTCGGTGCGGGAGCAGATCGCCAGGCCCGCGAGGGCACCGCCCAGCGCGAGGGATCCGGTGTCACCCATGAAGACCTTGGCGGGCGAGGTGTTCCACCACAGGAAGCCCAGGCAGGCACCCATCAGGGCCGAAGCGACGATGGCGAGGTCGAGCGGGTCGCGCACCTGGTAACAGGCCGAAGGGTTGGTCAGGGTCATCGCGTTGGCGCAGGACTCCTGGAACTGCCAGACGCCGATGAACGTGTAGGCGCCGAAGACCAGCACGGAGGCACCCGTGGCCAGGCCGTCGAGACCGTCGGTGAGGTTCACGCCGTTCGACATCGCGAGGATCATGAACAGCGCCCAGATCACGAAGAGCACCGGGCCGATGGTCCAGCCGAAGTCCTGCACGAAGGAGAGCTTGGTGGAGGCCGGGGTGTTACCGCGGTTGTCGGCGAACTGCAGCGCCAGCACCGCGAAGGCGATACCGACGATCAGCTGTCCGGCCATCTTGGCCTTGGCCCGCAGGCCCAGCGAGCGGCGCTTGACGATCTTGATGTAGTCGTCGAGGAAGCCGACGAGTCCCATGCCCGCCATCAACGCGAGCACCAGCAGCCCGGAGAAGGTCGGGGGATAGCCCGTGATCACCTTGGACAGGAAGTACGCGGCGATCGTGGCCAGGATGAAGGCGATGCCGCCCATGGTCGGCGTACCGCGCTTGCTGTGATGCTCGCGCGGGCCGTCGTCGCGGATGTACTGACCGTAGCCCTTGCGGGCCAGCAGCTTGATCAGCAGCGGAGTGCCGACCAGGGTCAGGAAGAGGCCGATGACGCCCGCGAACAGGATCTGCTTCATCATCGGGCGGCAACCTCACCCTCGGCACCGGTCTCGAGCAGCGCCTGCGCCACGCTCTCCAGACCGACCGACCGGGACGCCTTCACGAGTACGACGTCTCCCGGGCGCAACTCGCTGCGCAACAGGTCGACCGCCGCCTGTGCGTCGGACACGTGCACCGACTCCTCACCCCACGAACCCTCGTTATATGCGCCCAACTGCAGCCAGGACGCTTCCCTGCCCCCGACCGCGACGAGCTTGCTGACGTTGAGCCGGACGGCAAGCCGTCCGACCGCGTCGTGCTCGGCGAGCGCCTCGTCCCCGAGCTCGGCCATCTTGCCGAGCACCGCCCACGTGCGTCCTCCCTTTGCCCGTGAGGCCTCGCCCATGGCGACGAGCGCACGCAGGGCGGCCCTCATGGACTCGGGGTTCGCGTTGTAGGCGTCGTTGACGACCGTCACGCCGTCCGGGCGCTCGGTGACCTCCATCCGCCAACGGGAGAGGGAGCCCGCCTCGGAGAGCGCGACGGCGATCTCGTCTGCGGGCATGCCCAGCTCATGGGCGACGGCGGCCGCGGCGAGCGCGTTCGACACGTGGTGCTCACCGTACAGGCGCATGGTCACATCGCTTGCACCGGAGGGTGTGTGAAGCCTGAAGGCGGGTTGTCCGCTGTCCGTGAGTCTCACGTTCTCGGCGCGTACGTCCGCTTCGTCGGACTCTCCGAAAAGGATCACCTTCGCCTTCGTACGGGCTGCCATGGCCCGTACCAGTGGATCGTCGGCGTTGAGGATCGCGGCGCCGCCGGCGTCCGAGGAGGGCAGGCTCTCGACGAGTTCGCCCTTCGCCTGGGCGATCTGCTCGCGGCCGCCGAACTCGCCGATGTGCGCGGTCCCGATGTTGAGCACGACACCGATTTTCGGCGGCGTCAGATCGGCGAGGTAGCGGATGTGGCCGATACCGCGGGCGCCCATCTCCAGGATGAGGAACCTCGTCTCCTCGGTGGCGCTGAGGGCGGTGAGGGGCAGCCCGATCTCGTTGTTGAACGAACCGGGCGTGAACACGGTGGGCGCCTTGCGCCGGAGCACCTGGGCGATGAGGTCCTTGGTGCTGGTCTTGCCGGCGGAGCCGGTGAGGGCGACGAGGGTCGTTCCCAGCCGCCCGACGACGTGGCGCGCCAGGGCGCCGAGGGCGGCCTGAACGTCGTCCACGACGATCGCGGGCACACCGACGGGGCGGGACGCAAGGACGGCGACGGCGCCCGCCTGAACGACCGCGTGTGCGAAGTCGTGTCCGTCCACGCGCTCGCCGACGAAGGCGACGAAAAGGCTTCCGGGCCCCGCCTCGCGGGAGTCCCGCACGACAGGTCCGGTGACTTGGACGGACGGATTCGGTATGTCATGCGTCTGCCCGCCGACGACTGCTGCGATCTCGGCGAGAGAGAGGGCGATCACAAGTTCATCCCTGGTTCTTCTGGATAGCTTCGCGAAGCACTTGGCGGTCGTCGAAGGAGCGGACCACTCCGGCGATGTCCTGGCCCTGCTCGTGGCCCTTGCCCGCGACCAGCACGGTGTCGCCGGGTCGCGCGCGGGCGACGGCGGCGGCGATGGCGGCGGCCCGGTCCTCGAAGACCTGCACCTCGCCGCGTTCGTGAACGGGTACGGACGCCGCGCCCTCGAGCATGGTGGCGAGGATCGCGAGGGGGTCCTCGGAGCGGGGGTTGTCGGAGGTCAGCACGGCAGTGTCGGCGAACCGGGCCGCGGCGGCGCCCATCGGCGCACGCTTGCTCTTGTCCCGGTCGCCGCCGCAGCCGAGCACGATGTGCAGTTCGCCCTCGGTGACCTTGCGCAGAGCGCGCAGTACCGATTCGACGGCGGCGGTCTTGTGGGCGTAGTCGACGACCGCGAGGTACGGCTGCCCGGCGTCGACACGCTCCAGACGGCCCGGAACGCCCGGCACCGCGGCGATGCCGTCGGCGGCGGCCTGCGGGTCGAGACCGGCCTCGGCCAGGGCGACGATGGCGGCGAGGGTGTTCGCCACGTTGAAGGGGCCGGGGAGGGGGGACTTCGCGGCGATACGCCGTCCCTCGGGGCCGACCGCGGTGAAAGTCGAGTCCAGCGGGCCGATCTGGATGTCCTCGGCACGCCAGTCGGCGTCGGGGTGGCCCTCGGCGGAGAAGGTGACGACCGGGACCTCGGCCTCCTCCACGAGCCTGCGGCCCCACTCGTCGTCGTGGTTGACGACGCCGGCCCGGCTGCGCCGCTGTGTGAACAGCTGCGCCTTGGCCCGGTAGTAGTCCTCCATGCCGGAGTGGAACTCCATGTGTTCCGGGCTGAGGTTGGTGAAGACCGCGATGTCGAAGACGCAGCCGTCGACGCGGCCGAGGACCAGCGCGTGGCTGGAGACTTCCATGGCGACCGCCTCGACCCCGCGTTCACGCATGACGGCGAAGAGGGACTGCAGGTCGGTGGCTTCGGGGGTGGTGCGCTCCGACTTGATGCGCTCGTCGCCGATGCGCGTCTCGACCGTGCCGATCAGGCCCACTCGTGGCCCAGCGCCGCCGCCGTGGGTCGCCCGCAGGCCGCCCTCGACGAGGTAGGCGGTCGTGGTCTTGCCGGAGGTACCGGTGATGCCGATCTGGAGCAGGTGGTCACCGGGACGCCCGTAGATCGTGGCCGCCAGCTCGCCCATCCGGCCACGCGGATCGTCGACGACCAGGACCGGCAGCCCGCTCGCGGCGGCGCGCTCGGCGCCGGTCGGGTCGGTCAGCACCGCGACGGCACCGAGGCTGGTGGCCTGGGTGACGAAGTCGGCGCCGTGCAGGCGGGCGCCGGGCAGGGCGGCATACAGGTCGCCGGGGCGGACGGCACGCGAGTCGTGGGTGATGCCCGTGACCTCGGTCGCGCCGTCCGGGCTCTCCGGCCTCGCGACACCCAACTGATCAGCGAGCTCCGCAAGGGGAATGGCGGAGACGTGAGCCGGTCGCGGCGGCCCCGGATATGTCACGGAAGCGCCCTTCTGGGTGTTTTGGGACTGATCAGCGTATGGCACGGCGGTGAGCGTACCGGGCACACCCCCGCCGGAGCGAAGTGAGGGCACGGAGGAGGCGTGATTCCCGGGGTCGGGGGTGATCGTTGTCACGAGCTGGTTCCTGGTCGGTCGTTCCAGTAGTGCTGATCATGGCGTGAACTCGACGGGGAGGTTCGCGGGCCGGGCCCCGGTCGGCGGGACCTGAAGGGTCTTCAGGGCGAACTCCATCACCTGCTTGAAGATGGGGCCACAGATCTGGCCGCCGAAGTAGTTGCCCTTGGTGGCGTTCTGGATCGCGCAGTAGACGGTGACGCGGGGCTTGTCCGCGGGGGCGAAACCGGCGAAGGAAGAGGTGTAACCGCGGTACCTGCCGGTGGCCGGATCCACTCGGTTCGCCGTTCCCGTCTTGCCCGCCACCCGGTAGCCGGGGATCCGTGCCTTGACGCCGGTGCCCTGCTCGTCGTCCACCACGGACTCCAGCATCTGGGACAGCGTCGTCGCCGTCTTCCCACTGACGACCCTGGTCTTCCCGGGCTTCGGCGCCGCCGCGAAGCGTCCGTCAGGGCCCTTCGTGGCTCGCACCAGGGTGGGTTCGACACGGACGCCGCCGTTGGCGATGGTCGAGTAGACGGAGGCGGCCTGCACCGCGCTGATCGACACGCCCTGGCCGAAAGGAATCGTGTACTGCTGCGACGTGGACCACTTGTCGGGCGGCGCGAGGATGCCCTTCGTCTCGCCGGGGAACCCGAGTCCGGTGGGGCCGCCGATGCCGAACTTGCGCATGTACGAGTAGAGGGACCGGTTGGCTTCCTCCTGTGTCTTGCCGAGCTGTCCGGCCGCCAGGATGGTGCCGATGTTGCTGGACCTGGCGAGGACGCCGTTGAGCGTCAGGTACCAGGTCTTGTGGTCCATGTCGTCCTGGAAGAGCCGGTCGCCACGGTGCAGCCGGTTGGGCACGGTGACATGGGTCATCGGGGTGGCGACGTTCTCCTGCAGCACGGCGGCCATCGACATGACCTTGGCGGTGGAGCCCGGCTCGTACGCGTCCTGGAGGGCCGCGTTACCCAGGGCCGCCGGACTGGCCTTGGAGAGGTCGTTGGGGTCGAAGCCGGGCGCGTTCGCCAGGGCGAGGATCTGGCCGGTGCGTGAGTCCTGCACCACCACGTAGCCGCGGTCCGCCTCGGACTTCTGCACCTGCTGCGTGATGGCGTTCTGAGCGGCCCACTGGATGTCGCGGTCGATGGTCAGCTCGATGTCGGAACCGGCCACGGCGGGCGTCTCGGCGGAGCCCGCGGTCGGCACCAGACGGCCACCGGACTGGGCGTAGCGAATCTTGCCGTCCTTGCCGGCCAGCTCCTTGTTCAGCTGCTGCTCGATGCCGCCGCCGCCCTGGCCCTCGGAGTTGACCCAGCCCAGTATCCCGGCGGCGAGGTCGCCGTTCGGGTAGACGCGCTTGCTGGTGGGGACGGCGAGGACGCCGGCGAGGACGCTGACGGCACCGGCCTCGGTCTTGGCGGCGAGCGTGTTCTTCAGGTCCTTGATCTGGTTCCAGACCTGGGGGGTACGGCGCTGCGCCAGCATGACATAGCGGGTGTTCGGGGTTTTGAGCTTCCGGGTGAGGGCGGCGGTGTCCTGTCCGAGAATCGGCGCGAGGAGCGCGGCGGCCTGCTCCGGGGCGTCCGGCTGCTTGGCGGCCTTCGGCGTGAACATCGTGGGGTCGGCCGTGATGTCGTACGCGTCGACGCTGGTCGCCAGCTCGACGCCGTTACGGTCCGTGATCTTGCCGCGTACCGCGGCCAGGGTACGGCCGACGTACCGGTTCTGGTCGGCCTTGGCGGCGTACGTGCTCGCGTCCACGGCCTGCACCTGGAGCAGCCGTACCGCGAAGGCGACCAGCACCAGGGTCAGGGCGAGTCCGATCATCCGCAGCCGGGGGCGGGGGCTGCCGAGACGGATGGTGCTCCGGGCGGCACCGCGGGCCGGGACCGGGCGGCGTGCGGGGCGGGCACCGGGGCTCGGCCGGCGCCTGGCCTCGGGGCGCACAGGACGGGCCGGGCCGGGCACGCGGCGGCGTGGCGGTTCCCTGTCGGACACTTCCGTCACCTGCCGGGGGTCGGGGAGGGTGCTGCGGACGGGGTGGACGGCGGGGTCGTGGAGCCGGTCGCCGAGGGCGTTCCCTGCGACGGCGTCGGGCTCGGGTACGGGTTGAGCGCCTCGGGCGCGCGCAGCGCCGCGGGGCTCGCCGAGGACTGCGCGGCGGCGGCTCCCGGGACTCCCTTGACAGTGCCGTCGGGGTTGAGGAAAGCCGGGTCGCCGCCGGGGACCATGCCGAGCGCGTGGGCACGGCGCTGGAGGGCGTCCGGGGCCGAGTAGGCGTCCACGTCCCGTTGGAGGGCCTGCTCCTCGTCGGTGAGGCTCTTGGTCTCCCTCTGCAGGTCGGCGAGTTTGAACGCGCCTTCGCTGAGCGCGGAGTTCAGCATCAGGAGCCCGATGAGGCCGCCGCCGAGCAGCAGGACGACGAGCAGGACGAAGGGGGTACGGGCGGGGCCGCCACCGCCCGCCGGGACGAGCCGCGAGAGCCGGGCGGCCCGCCCCCTGAGTTGGGGTTTTCTCCTCACACGCCCTCCCCCCGCGCCGACGCTTCATGCCGCTTGCTCCGGTACCAGGACGCGGGAGACGGGCCACCGGGGGCAAAGGACTGCTTCGGGCGGGTCGGGGTGGGGGTCCTGAGCCGGGGCGGAGGTCCCTCGACGGCCGGCGCACCCCCGCGCGCCCGGATTCCTCTGCTCACTCGCCCGCCCCTTCCGTCCGACTCAGTCGACATCTTCGCGGATGCGCTCGGCGCCCCGCAGGCGGGCCGGAGCCGCTCGGCGGTTCTCGGCGACCTCCTCCTCGGTGGGAAGTTCGGCACCACGCGTGAGGAGCTTGAGCCGGGGTTGGTAGCGCTCGGGCACGACGGGCAGTCCGGGCGGTGCGGTGGAGGCGGCACCGGCCGCGAACACCTGCTTGACCAGGCGGTCTTCGAGCGAGTGGTAGGACAGGACGGCGATCCGGCCGCCGACCGCGAGTGCTTTCACGGCCGCGGGGATCGCCCTCTCCAGGACGGCGAGTTCGCCGTTGACCTCGATCCGCAGTGCCTGGAACGTGCGCTTGGCCGGGTTGCCGCCGGTCCGCTTGGCCGCCTGCGGCAGAGCGTTCCGGATCAGCTCCACGAGCCGCGCGCTGTTCGTGAACGGCTCCTTCTCGCGCTCGCGCACGATCGCGGACACGATCCGCTTGGCCTGCTTCTCCTCGCCGTACGCGCGCAGGATCCGCACGAGTTCGCCCGCCGGGTAGGTGTTGAGGACCTCGGCGGCACTGACGCCGGCCGTCTGGTCCATACGCATGTCGAGCGGGGCGTCCTGCGCATAGGCGAAACCACGCTCCGCCTCGTCGAGTTGCATCGAGGAGACACCGAGGTCGAACAGCACGCCCTGGACATGCGGAACGCCCAGCCGGTCGAGCACGTCGGGGAGTTCGTCGTAGACGGCGTGCACCAGAGAGGCGCGTTCTCCGAAGGGGGCGAGCCGCTCCCCGGACAGGCGCAGCGCCTCCTTGTCGCGGTCGAGCGCCACGAGACGGGCCTCGGGGAACCGCGTCAGCAGGGCTTCGCTGTGACCGCCGAGTCCCAGGGTGCAGTCGACCACGACGGCCCCCGGCTCGGCGAGGGCCGGGGCCAGCATGTCCAGGCACTGCTGGAGCATGACCGGCACGTGTCGACTCTGACTCAAGGGGGCCTCTCAGATCCTGCGCGACGGTACGCACCGCCGGGTCCCCACCCGCTCGCGAAGGGGAGGTCCGCCGGCGCCGGAAGCGTCAGCCGACCAGGAGCGGGAGGAGGCCGAGCCGTACGTACGCGCCGCGCACGCGGGGAGAAACCGGCACACTGCCGGGATCTTCGGGGTGAACAGTCCGCAGGGAGAGCGTCTCGCCTCCCGCTTCGCGTCACTTTAGTCCACCCTGTCTTGCGGTCAATCAACCGGCCTGCGCGTCGCGCGGCCCGGCGACCACGGCAACGTGATCCAAGAGGATTCACCCGCCCGGCGGGACTTCTCCGCTCCTGTGGGTTACGTCACAACAACCCACGGTGGCGTTCTTTGTCCTGTCCCACAGCAGGTACGGACCGCGTGAGACCAGTAACGTCATGGGTATGACGACTTCTGCATCCGTACCCGCCGGGGAAGGCGCCATGGTCGGCACCGTCACCGACCGCCTCGCGAAGGCCAACGAGCGATACGCGGCCGCGTTCACCGATCCCGGCATGGACGCCCGTCCCGTCCTCCGTGTCGCCATCGTGGCCTGCATGGACGCCCGCCTGGACCTGCACGCCGCACTCGGCCTGGAGCTGGGTGACTGCCACACCATCCGCAACGCGGGCGGCGTCGTCACCGACGACGTGATCCGCTCCCTGACCATCAGCCAGCGTGCGCTCGGCACCCGCAGCGTCGTCCTCATCCATCACACCGGATGCGGCCTGGAGTCCCTGACCGAGGAATTCCGGCACGAACTGGAGATGGAGGTGGGCCAGCGACCCGCCTGGGCGGTCGAGGCGTTCCGGGACGTGGACCAGGACGTGCGGCAGTCGATGCAGCGCGTGCGCACCTCCCCGTTCCTGCTGCACACCGATGACGTGCGCGGCTTCGTCTTCGACGTGAAGACGGGTCTGCTGCGGGAGATCGATCCCGCGTAACGGCGCGTTCCGGTGTCGCGTCCCCCGTCTCGCCTCATTGGACGGCGAACATTCGTTCGGACGAACGTCCTGGTGTCAGCATGGCGAAACGCCGTATGGCCGACATATCGCGGCCAGTTATCCACAGGCGAGTGACACGGACCAGCAACGCAACAAGAATGCGGATGTGGCATCACGCGGGACTTCCCCGCGTGGTGTCCGTGTTTCGGGGTGGGCCGGTCCGCATCGCAGAGCATCGGCCCGTAGAAGGAACGGGCCGAGGAGGGCCGGGTGACGACCTATGACGATCGTGCGAGCCTCACTGATCTGACCACCACTGTGGAGCGCGTCCGCAGTTCCGTGGAAGGAGTGATCGAGGGCAAGCCCGAGGTCGTACGGCTTTCGCTGACCGTACTGCTCGCCGAGGGCCATCTTCTGATCGAGGACGTTCCCGGCGTCGGCAAGACGATGCTCGCCAAGGCGCTGGCGCGCTCCATCGACTGCTCGGTGCGGCGCATCCAGTTCACGCCCGACCTGCTGCCCTCGGACATCACGGGCGTATCCATCTGGGATCAGCAGCGTCGGGACTTCGAGTTCAAGCCGGGCGCGATCTTCGCCCAGATCGTGATCGGCGACGAGATCAACCGTGCCTCGCCCAAGACCCAGTCCGCGCTCCTGGAGTCGATGGAGGAAAGGCAGGTCACCATCGACGGCCAGGCGCACGAACTGCCCAGCCCCTTCATGGTGGTGGCCACCCAGAACCCGGTCGAGATGGAGGGCACCTACCCGCTGCCCGAGGCCCAGCGCGACCGCTTCATGGCCCGCGTCTCCATCGGCTACCCCAGCCCTGAGGCGGAACTGCAGATGCTCGACGTCCACGGAGGAGTCAACCCGCTGGACGACCTCCAGCCGGTGGCACACGCGCACGAGATCGTGAAGCTGGTCGAGGCCGTCCGCGGCGTCCACGTCGCGGAGACGGTCCGGCGCTACGCGGTGGACCTGGTCGCCGCCACACGCACGCACCCCGACCTCAGACTCGGCGCCTCGCCGCGTGCCACCCTGCACCTGCTGCGCGCTGCGAAGGCCTCCGCCGCCCTCTGCGGCCGGGAGTACGCACTGCCGGACGATGTGCAGGCCCTCGCTGTGGCCGTCCTGGCCCACCGCCTGCTGCCCACCGCTCAGGCCCAGCTCAACCGCCGTACGGCGGAGCAGGTCGTCCAGGAGATCCTGCAGCGCACCCCGGTGCCCGCGGTGCCCGAGCAGCAGGCCGGCCTCGCGATGGGCCGGGGCTACGGCCAGCAGCCGCCCCGGAGGCTGTGATGACGCATGGGGGGACGGCCCACACCACTGGGGAGGACAAGGGGGGTCTGCGGGCCACGCTCGCCGGGCTGACCACCCGCGGGCGTTCCTTTCTGGCCGCCGGCATCGCGGCCGCGATCTGCGCCTTCGTCCTCGGCCAGAGCGATCTGCTCCGGGTCGGGCTCCTGCTGGCGGCGCTGCCCCTGGTGTGCGCGACCGTGCTGTACCGCACCCGCTACCGGGTGACGGGCAGCCGCCGTCTGTCCCCCTCCCGTGTGCCCGCCGGCTCCGAGGCCCGTGTCCATCTACGGATGGACAACGTCTCACGGCTGTCCACCGGGCTGCTGATGCTCCAGGACCGGGTGCCCTACGTCCTCGGGCCGCGCCCCCGATTCGTCCTGGACCGGGTAGAGGCAGGCGGCCGACGCGAGGTGTCGTACCGCGTGCGCTCGGACCTGCGCGGCCGCTATCCGCTGGGCCCGCTCCAGCTGCGTCTGACCGATCCGTTCGGAATGTGCGAGCTGACCCGGTCCTTCTCCGCGTACGACACCCTGACGGTCATCCCCCGGGTGGAGCCCCTTCCGCCGGTGCGGCTCGCGGGTGAGGCGAAGGGATACGGCGACGGGCGCCAGCGCTCGCTGGCGCTGGCGGGCGAGGACGACGTGATCCCGCGCGGCTACCGCCACGGTGACGACCTGCGCCGGGTGCACTGGCGCTCCACCGCGCGCTACGGCGAGCTGATGGTGCGCCGTGAGGAGCAGCCGCAGCGCGCCCGGTGCACGGTGCTGCTCGACACCCGGGGCATCGCCTTCCAGGGCGCGGGCCCGGACTCCGCCTTCGAGTGGGCGGTGGCGGGCGCGGCGTCCACGCTGGTGCACATGCTCGAACGAGGCTTCTCGGTAAGGCTGTTGACCGACACGGGCAGCTCCGTGCCTGGCGAGGGCGCGGAGGGGTTCGCGGGCGCGAGCCAGGAGTCCACGGACGCGGCCGGACTGATGATGGACACGCTCGCCGTGATCGACCACTCGGACGGTGCGGGCCTGTCGCGTGCGTACGACGTACTGCGCGGCGGCAACGAGGGACTACTGGTGGCCTTCTTGGGCGATCTCGATGACGAGCAGGCCGCGTTGGCCGCGAAGATGAGCAGGCGCAGCGGCGGCGCGATCGCCTTCCTGCTGGACAGCGACACCTGGAAGCGCGAAACGACCGATGTGCCGGACCCGCTCGACCGGAGCGGGGAGCGGCTGCGGATGCTGCGCGAGGCGGGCTGGACCGTACTGCTCGTGCCCCGAGGCGCCTCGCTGACGGACTTGTGGCGCGAGGCAGGCCGTCAACGCACCGGCGTGGGTGCCATGAGCGGTGCGGAGGGACAGTCATGAGCGGGCGGGCCCGGCTGGCGCTGTGCGCCGCGGCGGCGACGGTGATGGCGTCGTGCGCCCTGCTGCCGCTGGTGTCCCCGGCCACCTGGCTCTTCCAGGTGGCCTTCCTGGTGACGGTGCAGACCGGTGTGGGCGCGTTGGCCCGGCGGGTCCCGCTGGCCCGTGCGCTGACCATCGCCTGCCAGGCGGTCGTCAGCCTGATGCTGCTGACGCTGATCTTCGCCCGCGAGCAGGCCGTCGCCGGGTTCATCCCCGGGCCCGGCGCGATCAAGCACTTCGGGGTGCTGCTGCAGTCGGGCGCGGACGACGTCGGACGGTATGCGACCCCGGCGCCACTGACCCCGGGTATCCGGCTGATGACGGTCGGTGGGGTCCTGGTGATCGGCCTCCTGGTGGACGCGCTGGCGGTGACGTTCCGCGCGGCGGCCCCGGCCGGACTCCCCCTGCTCGCGCTGTACTCGGTGGCCGCGGGTCTCTCCGACGGCGGCGCCGACTGGCTGTGGTTCCTCGTCGCCGCGGGCGGCTATCTGATGCTGCTGCTGGCCGAGGGCCGCGACCGGCTCTCCCAGTGGGGGCGGGTCTTCAGCGGCGCTCCCCGTCCGCAGGGTGCCGACTCCCGCGGCGCCGTCGCCCCTGTCCGCACCGGACGGCGGATCGGCGCGGTCGCGCTGGGCATCGCCCTGGTGGCGCCGCTGGCCCTGCCCTCGCTCGAGAACAACCTGCTGAACGGCACCGGGCCCGGCGTCGGCTCGGGAGTGGGCGACAGCGGCACCATCTCCGCGGTCAATCCCCTGGTGTCCCTGCGCGACAGCCTCAACGTGGACCAGGACCGCCAGGTCATGGCCTACCGCACCAACACCCGAGACACCCAGGACATGTATCTGCGGATCATCGCCCTGGACGACTTCGACGGCACGACCTGGAAGCCTGCCCAGCGGCACATCACCGCCGTGCCGGACACGCTCCCCACACCCACCGGCCTCGCGGGCGACGTACGGCGGACCGAGGTCGACACAAGGATCTCCGCGGCGGACTGGTACGCGCAGGACTGGTTGCCGATGCCGTACCCCGCGACCCAAGTGAAGATCAAGGGCAGCTGGCGGTACGAGCCGGTGGGCCGCATGCTGGTGGGCGACCACGGACAGAACACGCGCGGCGCCCAGTACGAGGTCAAGAGTCTGATCGTGCAGCCCGCCGCGGAGCAGCTGGCCACGGCGCCCGAGCCGCCCGCATCGCTGAAGCGCGCGTTCACGAAGGTGCCGCCGTCCCTGCCGGCGGTGGTCGCCGAGACCGCCCGCAAGATCACAGCCGGGTCTAGGAACCACTACGAGGAAGCGGTCAAGCTCGAGGACTACTTCGCCGTCGACGGCGGGTTCGTCTACAGCACCCAGGTGCAGGTCGGCACCGGGTCGGGGGCCATCGCCCGGTTCCTCAAGGACAAGCAGGGCTTCTGCGAGCACTTCTCCTTCTCCATGGCCGCGATGGCACGGACGCTGGGGATACCGGCACGGGTGGCGGTCGGCTTCACCCCGGGCTCTCCACAGGCGGACGGTTCCATGTCGGTGGGGCTGCAGGACGCGCACGCCTGGCCGGAGCTGTACTTCGAGGGCGTGGGCTGGACCCGCTTCGAGCCGACCCCGAACCGCGGCTCAAGGCCGGATTACACGCAGTCGGAAACGCCGCACGGGCAGGACCCGGTCGAGACACTGCCGCCACGGTCATCCTCCACCGCGCCCTCCGCCGCTCCGTCGGCGAGCGAGAGCTGTTCGGCCCAGATGAAGCGGGCGCAGGCGTGCGAGGCCGCCCTGCCGCCGACTTCGAACGGCTCGTCCGACGGCGGTCTGCGCTGGTACCAGGTACTGGCGTGGACGCTGCTGGGGCTGGTGCTGCTGGCGGCGCCGCTGACGCCCATGCTGTGGCGGCTCAGGCGCCGGTCGGTGCGGCTCGCCTCCGCCCGGCACGCGTCCTCCGCCCCTCCGCCGGGCCGCGCACGCCGCGCCGATCAGGCCGCCGGCGGGCCGTACCAGAGGGACGCCGGGACGGCCGCACAGCCAGGAGAGGTCGCCATAGGGCACACCCTCGACGTGTGGCGCGAGCTGACGGACACGGCATGGGACTACGGCATCGTGCCGGACGACGCGCTGACCCCGCGGAAGGCCGCCGAGCGGATCGCGCGGCTCGGACGGCTGGACGGGGCGGCGGCCAAGGCCGTGCACCGGGTGGCCGGCGCGGTGGAGCAGGTGCTCTTCGCACCGCAGGCGCGCATCCAGGCCGGGCTGGCCGCGGACGTACGCACGGTGCGGGCCGGGCTGCGGGCCGTGGCCGGCCGACGGGCCCGGGTGCGGGCGGTCCTGGCGCCGCGGTCGGCCGTACGGGCGGTCTGGGCCGGCGCCGACCGCTGGACGAACGGCAGGGCCCGTTGGGCGGCGCGCTGGGCCGCCCTGGTACGACGTCCGTCCGGACAGCAGAGCGGCTGACGCACGACACCGCCCGTCCCGTGATCGGGGCGGGCGGCGCGGTTTCCGCCGCGCGGACACCGGACACGCAGTGCCCACCCTGCTGCCAAAATCGCTTGGGAACTCTGCACGGTCGGTCACGCACGACGGCCCGTGCGGGTGTGAACGAACGCCAGGGGCGACCACCTCACGGGTGGTCGCCCCTGCGCTCAGGTCTTCGGCTTGTGCCTGGAGCTAGTGGCCCTGCTCGTCCCGGCGTCGCTGCCAGCGTTGTTCGATGCGGTCCATCATGGAGTGCCGCTGCCGGCCCTGCTTGCGGGCGCCTGGCGCCCCCTGCTCACCCGGCTTGGGGGCCTTGCGCCAACCAGTCACGGCGAGCACGGCGCAGCCCAGCATGACCAGGAATCCGACCACGCTGATCCAGATCTGCTGCGCGACCATTCCGGCCATGAGGAGCGCGATACCAACCAGGAAGCCCACGACCGCCTGGTAGACCCGTCGCCGGGTATACGTACGCAGCCCGCTTCCCTCAAGCGCTGTCGCGAACTTGGGATCTTCGGCGTACAGCGCTCGCTCCATCTGCTCGAGCATTCGCTGCTCGTGCTCCGAGAGCGGCACGGAGTCCTCCTCATCGTGCAGTCGCCGGGGCGACCGGGGGTCCCCTTCAGGATAGGCAGGGAATCGCCCCCTTGAAACCCGCCCCTCTACGCCAATTGGCCAACCGGAACCCGCCATGGCCGTCCCGGCTCGCTGAGGCTTCCATTCCCCGGCGGCCGACCCGTCATGCCGGTCGGTGTCCCTCGATCATACGGCTCGCAGCGCCCGTTCGGGGTGCCTGTGGCGTACACCATCTGCCGCCAAGCCGCTGATCAGCGCCGCGTCACGGGAGGCGGCTCAGGCCCCGGCCGTCCCCTGCGTCTCGCCGAGGACGTGGAGCTGCGTGGCCACGGAGTGGAACGCGGGGACCTCGGCCGCGGCGGCCTCCAGCTTGAGCAGCGCCTCAAAGGCATCCGGCTCGGTGTCCACCAGCACGCCGGGCACGAGGTCGGCGAAGACCCGGACCCCGTGTACCGCGCCGATCCGCAGCCCGGCGTCCTCGACGAGTGCGGTGAGTTGCTCTGCGGTGAAGCGGTGCGGCACGGGGTCACCCTCGCCCCAGCGGCCGTCCGGGTCCTCCAGCGCCTGCTTGGCCTCCGTGAAGTGCCCGGCCAGGGCCCGTGCGAGCACGGCGCCGCCGAGGCCGGCGGCCAGCAGGCTGAGGACGCCGTCGGGGCGCAGCGCGGCGACCACGTTGCGGACGCCCTCGGCCGGGTCGTCCACGTACTCCAGGACACCGTGGCACAGCACCACGTCGTAGCCGGCTCGCTCGACCACGTCGAAGAGGCCGTGGGCGTCGCCCTGGACGCCTCGCACCCGGTCGGCGACACCGGCCTCGGCGGCCCGGCGCTCCAGCGCGAACAGTGCGTTCGGGCTGGGGTCCACGACGGTGACACGGTGGCCGAGGCGGGCGGCGGGCACCGCGAAGTTGCCGCTTCCGCCGCCGGTGTCGAGGACGTCCAGCACGTCCCGCCCCGTGGCCTTGACGCGGCGGTCGAGGGCGTCCTTGAGGACCTCCCAGACCACGGCGGTACGGAGGGAGGCGCGGGGACGAGAGGGGTCGGAGTGCAGCGACGTCGGGTGAGGGTGGTGGTGGGAGACGGGCGGGCGCATCGGGTCCGACACGGCAGTTGACTCCTCGGCGCGGCACCGCCTGGTGTTCGGCGGAGCAATCGGACGGCCTTTCGGCCCCGATACCAGGGCGAAAGGCTTCAGGCGACTCCACCCTATTGCCTCCGGCGCCCTGCTCAGAGCCCCGACCCCACCACCTCGAGGCCCGGCCCGACCCGTGCCGGACGACGCCCGGCAGATCCCCCGCTCACCCAGCGTCCGGCAATGCCCTCCCCTCTTCCCGCCTCGACTGCGGCAGAACCGGCTGCAGCACCAGCATCCGCTCGACCAGGCGCAGGAACATCGCCACATCCCGGATCAGGTCGTCCGCGTCGCGAGTGCCGGCCGCGCCCTGGATGCCGGCCTCGGCGCGGGCCCGGCGGGGAGCTCCGGAGGCGAACAGCGCACTCCACTCGGTGAGCTCGGGCGCTATCTCGGGGAGCACCTCCCAGGCGCTCCTGATCCTGGCGCGGCGCCGCGGCGTGAGCTCCGGGCGCCCGCGCGCGGCGAGTACGGCGGCAGCCGTACGCAGGGCCGCCAGGTGGGCCGTCGCATACCGCTCGTTGGGTGTTTCGAGGGCGGCGGCCTCGTCAAGTCCGGCGCGGGCCTGGGCAAGCAGGTCGAGCGCCGCGGGCGGGGCGGCGGACCGGCGCAGCACGGGGTGCACGTCGCTCGCCGGGGCGGGCAGTGAGGGGGCAGGGCCGGTGCTGCGGCGTCGGGGCGCGGCGGCTGCGTGATGGCTGGCCATGACGAACCTCCTGTCGTCTATGTGACGGCACTGTGGCCGTATGTGCCCATCGTGAGGTATGGCACTGACAGTCCGTTCTGACCTGGGCTTTTGCTTCGCTCAGAGCTTCAAGGATAGTTTGCACTGACCAGTCAGTACAAAAACTTGTCACTACGAAAAACCTGGGCGGGGCCGGGGAGCGGGCGCCCTGCCAGAGAAGCGAGGGGGACATGGACCTGCCACCGACAGCGGCCGGGGTCGCGATCCAGGCCGCGGACTTCGGCCTGAAGGGGCCGCGCGGCTGGGCGTTCCGGGGCGTCGGTTTCGAGGCGGAGCCAGGCTCGTTGATCGCCGTCGAGGGCCCCTCGGGCTCCGGCCGTACCTGTCTGCTGCTCGCCCTCACCGGGCGGATGAAGCCGAGCGAGGGGCGCGCCACGGTCGACGGGCACCGGTTGCCCAAGGCCATGTCGGCGGTGCGAAGGATCAGCGCGCTCGCACACGTACCCGGCGTCACCGATCTCGAGCCGGCGCTCACCGTCGGGGAGCACCTGCGCGAACGGGCCCTGCTGGAAAGCCGGTTCCGGGACCCGCTGCGCGCACTGCTTCGACCGCGTGCGATGGAGACACCCCCTGCTCGAGGCAAGCCGAGGACTTCGGGGAGGGCGGCCGCGACTCGGCTGCGGATCGACACCGCTCTGACCGCCGCGGGACTCGACCAGGAGGCGCTGCCCAAGGGATCCCGTACCGCCGTACGCGACCTGGAGCGCCTGGAAGCGCTGCGACTGTCCGTGGCCCTGGCCCTGATCGGCCGTCCGCGCCTGCTGGCCGTCGACGACACCGACCTCAAGCTCTCCGTCTCCGAACGGGACGAGGCCTGGGCCCTGTTGAGGTCGCTCACCGAGGCCGGGACCACGGTCCTCGCGGTGTGCGGCGAGGCCCCCGAGGGCGCGGTCGTGGTGTCCACGGCACCCGGCACAGGGGGCAGGGCCGCAGGCGCGCAGGACGCCGTGCGCGACGAGCGGGACGAACGCGAGGAACCCGCCCTCGGCAAGCCGTCGGAGGACGGCACAGACGACGCCCCGGACGACCGTACGGACGAGGACAAGGAGACGGCGGATGCGCACGCCGAAGCTGGCCGCGCTTGAGTTCAGGCGGTTCAGCAGGGGGAAACTGCCGCGTGCGGCGCTGGTCGCGCTCCTGCTGCTGCCGTTGCTGTACGGCGCCCTGTATCTGTGGTCGTTCTGGGACCCCTACGGGCGGCTCGACCGCATTCCCGTGGCGCTGGTCAACGACGACAAGGGAGCGACGGCCGCCGGTCGGCGGATCACCGTGGGCGACGACATCGTCAAGGGTCTGCGCGACAGCGACACCTTCGAGTGGCACGAGGTGAGCACCGCCGAGGCCCGCAAGGGCGTCGAGGACGGCACGTACTACCTGTCGCTGACCCTGCCGTCCGACTTCAGCGAGCACATCGCCTCCAGCTCCGGGGACTCCCCCGAGACCGGCGCCCTTCAGGTCCGCACGAACGACGCGAACAACTACATCGTCGGGCAGATCTCCCGCACGGTGTTCAGCGAGGTGCGCACGGCGGCCTCCACCAAGGCGTCGCGATCGTTCCTCGACCGGATCTTCATCTCGTTCTCGGACATCCACGGGGCGACCGTGAAGGCCGCCAAGGGGGCCGACCGGCTCGCGGGTGGTATCAACAAGGCGGAGAAGGGCTCGAAGAACCTCGCCGACGGTCTGACGAAGGCCCAGAAGAACAGCGGGAACCTGTCGGCCGGCCTGAAGAAGCTCGACAAGGGCGCGGGCGACCTCCAGGACGGTGCGCAGCAAGTCGCGGACGGTACCCGGGCACTGGCCGACCGGGTCGGCGGCACGGCCGACCAGGTACGGCCCTTCCTGAAGCAGAACAGCAGGCAGATCGCCGACACCGCGACCCTGGTAGCCGATTCGGTGGGCGTGATCAGCGACCACCTCGACACGTTCGTCAACGCGGCGCCCCTTGCCGAGAGCGGCACCGGCAAGGCGTCCGAGACCCTGGCCGCGGTCTACGCGAAACGCTGCGCCGAAGGGGCCGTACCCGACCCCGCGTGCGACGACCTCGAGAAGGCGAAGGACGCCGCCGCGGACGCGGCACGCCTCTCCAAGGACGTGAACACCGTGGTGCAGGACTACCACGACGACACGACCGCCCTGCAGAAGGACCTGAAGACCCTTCAGCGGCAGGCACGGGCACTCGCCAAGGCCGCGCCGCACCTCTCCGAGGACCTCGACGACGCGGTCACCAAGGTGAACGCGCTCGACAAGGGCGCCGCTTCGGTCGCCAAGGGCGCCAGGAAGCTGCACACCGGCCTCGGCAAGGCGAGCACGGGGGCGGTGGACCTGGACACGGGCATCGGCAAGCTGAAGACCGGCGCGACCGACCTCAACGGCGGCATCTACAAGCTCGTCGACGGCTCCGGGAAGCTCGCGGACGGTCTGCACGACGGCGCGGGCGCGATCCCCGACTACGACAAGAAGGACCGCGACCGGCGGACCGAGGTGATGTCCGACCCGGTGCAACTCGCCTCCAGCGACCTGCACAAGGCGCCCAACTACGGCACCGGCTTCGCCCCGTACTTCATCCCGCTGTCCCTGTGGGTGGGTGCGATGGTGGCGTACATGCTGATCCCGCCGCTGAACCGGCGCGCGCTCGCGGCGGGCGCCCCGGCCTGGCGGATCGCACTGACGGGCTGGCTGCCGGTGGCTGCCGTGGGCGTGCTGCAGACGGCCGCCCTCATGGCGGTGCTGCACTGGGCGGTCGGCCTGCGGATGGCGCGGACGGCCGGGACGATCGGCTTCCTGTTCCTGGTGACGGCGTGTTTCGCGGCGCTGGTCCAGTGGCTGAACGCGCGCTTCGGGGCGGCGGGCAGGATCCTGGTGCTCGCCCTGTTGATGCTGCAGCTGACGTCCGCGGGTGGCACGTACCCCGTGCAGACCAGTCCGGGCTTCTTCAACGCGATCCACCCCTACCTGCCGATGAGTTACGTCGTCGAAGCCCTCAGGAGGCTGATCACCGGCGGCGGTCTGGGACCGGTGTGGCAGGCGTGCGCCGTGCTGACGGCGTTCACCGTGGGCGCCCTCGCGCTCACCGCCCTGTCGGCCCGCCGCAAGCAGGTGTGGACCCTCGACAGGCTGCATCCGGAGCTGAGCCTGTGACGACCGGTACCGAATCCATGCCCTCCGATGTGGCGTTCCCTGTGACAATCAAGGCGGTGGCTCCGCTCCCCCGCCTGAAGGAGGGGGCTTCCGACACGATGGTTGCGGTCGGGCCCGAACGGGCCCCGCGCGGGTCGTGCAGAAAGTGCCACGGGCCAGGAAAACGACTCCCGCACCGGCTGAGGCCGGTGGTCCCCTCGCTAGGAGACTGATGGAACGCAGCAGTGCGGCCGCGCCGGGCGGCTCGACGAGCCGTCGCGAGGCGACCCGGCAGAAGCTCTACGAGGCGGCCGTCACCCTCATCGCGGAGCAGGGGTTCTCCGCGACCACCGTCGACGAGATCGCCGAGCGGGCCGGCGTCGCGAAGGGCACCGTCTACTACAACTTCGCGAGCAAGTCAGTCCTCTTCGAGGAGTTGCTGCGGCACGGCGTGGGGCTCCTCGCCGCCTCCCTCCAGGAGGCGTCCGAGAGGAGTGACCTGTCAGGCGGCACCAAGGTGGACGCCCTGGACGCGATGATCCGCGCGGGGCTCGGCTTCATCGCCCGCTACCCGGCCTTCACCCAGCTGTACGTGGCCGAACTGTGGCGCACCAACCGGGCCTGGCAGTCCACGCTCATGGTGGTCCGGCAACAGGTCGTCATGGTCGTCGAGGGCGTGCTGCGTGAAGGCGTGGCGAACGGCGAGCTCAGCGACGAGATCGACGTCCCGCTGACGGCGGCCGCACTGGTCGGCATGGTCCTGGTGGCGGCCCTGGACTGGCAGTCGTTCCAGCCGGAACGCTCCCTGGACGACGTCCACGCGGCGCTGTCACGGCTGCTCCAGGGACGCGTGAGCGGCGGCAGGTAACGGGTTCGGGGCGCCAAAGCGCCGGTCCGAGGCCTCCGCGGCCACGCGGCCCGCCTCGGTCCGGCACTCCGTCGTGCCCCCGTCATCCCCCGTTCGGCCGTTCCCCCGGTTCCCCCGTGCCTCGCTGCGTCGAACCAGGCCGACGGACGGAACGGCAGGGGCGGACACCGTTCCGCCGCCCCGTGTCGGCGGTGCCGGAGCCGCGCCCCTTTCCCGTGTCTCCACTCTCTCGTTCACGCAGGTCGGACCCATCCGCACAGGTACTCATCTCACCGACTAGGTACGGATACTCAGTCCTGCGCACCCACCCCAGGAACGTCCGGGTCCGATCACTCACGAGCACCCGTCCGGTGCTCCCCGAACGAGCGGCGAGGACGGTTCCGCGGCTGCGCGAAGGCACTGGTCACAGGCCTGCGGCCGGATTGTCAGCGGCGGCCGATAGAGTCCCTGACATGGCACGGATTGCGGTGATCGGCGCCGGGATGGGCGCGATGGCGGCCGCCGCCCGGCTGGCCGTCGCGGGCCACCGGGTGGTGGTGTACGAGCGTACGGAGACATACGGCGGTGCGCTGCGCCGCTTCACACGCGACGGCTTCTCCTTCGACACGGGGCCGGGTCTGCTGCCGCTGCCCGCGGTCTACCGCGACCTGTTCGTCAAGACGGGCAGGGAACCGCTGGAGGACTGCGTCGAGCTGGTCCAGACGGACCCCTCGGCGCGGCATGTCTTCGCGGACGGCACGGAGGTCTCGCTGCCGAACGCGTCACGCGGTGGCGTCGTGGCGGCGCTGGAGGCGGCACTCGGCGGCGGCTCGGGCGAGCGCTGGGGCGACTTCCTGGTGCGGGCGCGCGAGGCCTGGGACCGTACGCGCCGGCCGCTCCTGGAGGAGCCGTTGTGGCCCAACTGGCAGGTGCTGGCCGAGCGTGAGCCGTACCCGGCGGTGGCGCACCGCAAGCTGCTGCGCACCCGGCGGGCCGGCACACTCGCCGAAGTCGGTGCCTGGGAACTGCGCGATCCCCGGCTCGTGTCCCTCCTGGAGAGCCACGCCCTGGCGTACGGCCTGGATCCGCGCACCACTGCGGCGAGCGCGGTCGTGCTTCCGTACATGGAGCACGCCTTCGGCACCTGGTACGTGCGCGGCGGGATGCGGGAGCTGGCGCGCGCCGTGTACGAGCGGTGCGTGGCCCGGAAGGTGGAGTTCGTGTTCGGCGCGGACGTCACCGGGATCGTCGAGAAGGACGGCCGGGCGGCGGGGGTGGAGCTGGCCGGGGGCTGCTCCCGGGCTTCCGGCTCCGAGGGAAAGACAGTGGCGGAGGCCGACCACGTGGTGGCCGGCGTGGATCCCGTACGTCTGAGCACCCTGACAGAGCATCGACTTCAGGACGACGGCGATGTACGGCCGGATCTGCTGACGCCACGTCGGGGGCGCTTCACCGTGCTGCTGGCGCTGCGCGGTCGACGTGAGGCGGGTGCCGCGCACCGCACGATCGTGCACACCCCCGACCGCACGGCCGAACTGGATTTCGTGTCGTCCCGCACGAAGGAACCGGCGAAGCCCACGGTGAGCGTGCTGCGGCCGGACGACCCCGCCCTGCGTCCGGACGACGAGCACGAGTCGGTGGTCCTCTCCGCAGCGGCACCGACGGACGTCGACTGGACCGTCGGTGACGCGGCCGAGCGCTTCGCCGACCTCATGGTCACCGCTGCCGACACCGCCGTCCCCGGGCTGCGGGACCGGCTCATATGGCGTCAGGTGCGCACTCCGCACCACACCGCAGAGGAGACGGGCGCCGACGGCGGAGCAGTGCCGCATCCCGCACTCGCCGGCGGTGACGGCCGCGGCCTGTTCCCGGCCAACTCCAGCCGTCTGCCCGGCCTGTACCTGGTCGGCGGCTGGTCCCACCCCGGCGGCGGCCTCCCGCACGCCGGCATGTCGGGCGCGCTGGTGGCCGGACTCATCGTGGAGGGGCCGGGCTTCCGGGGCTCGCAGTGAGGGATCCGGCCGCTCAGTAGCGGTACTGCTCGTCGTAACCGTTTCCGTGCGCCGTGCCGTTGCCCTGGTACGGGTACGGCTGCTCCGCCGGGAGTTCACCACCGAACGCCTCGCCGGGGGTGCGCTGTTGAGGAACCCAGACGCCGCCGGGCGGGGTCTCCGCGTAGCCGCCGGTGGCGTACTGGTCCTGGCCGTACGCCTGCTGCCCGTACTGCTGCCCGCCGTCGTGCGCGGTGTCGTACGAGCCGCCGTAGCTCTGCGTGCCGGCGTACGGGTCGGAGTAGCCGTCGTACTGCTGCCGGCCGTCGCCATAGTCGTACTGCTGCTGCCCGTACCCGGAGTAGCCGTCGTACGCGTAGTTCTGCGGCTGGTCCTGGGGCTCGGCGGCGTACGCCGTGTTGTTGTAGACGCCGTAGGAACCGGTGTCCTCCGGCAGGGGCTGCGGGTCGTAGACGGCACTCGACGCCGCCGCGGTCTCCGCGGGCTGCGAACCGGAGAAGACGTCGTCGTGGCCGTCGTGGGCATCCTGTGGGTGGTGCTCGCCGGACGCCTCAGGCGCCGGATCCTGGGGGGCTGCCTCGCGCCGACGGCGCTTGCTTGCGCCACCACCCTCGTGGTCACGGTGGCCGACCGCCCAGCCGGACGCGAAACCGCGCCGGAACGACAGGGTCACATAGGTCTGTCCGACCGCGAAGGCGGCCAAGCCCAGCCCGATGACCACCACGGAGGAGATCAGGACACCGAGCACGACGCCCAGGAAGCCGGTGAAGGCGAGCAACCGCCAGCGCAGGCGCGCCTTGTACTGCAACAGCACCTCGCCGAGCAACCACAGCGCGACGATGCCGAACGCAATGTAGAGGGCCGTCCAGCCCATGTACGCCCCTCTCCCAGTGGCCGCTACGCCGTATGTCGTACGCCGCTGCGGCGGTCAGGCCCGCTGTGGATGGTGCAGACCCAGGTTTTCGTAGATTTCGAGCGTCGCCGTGGAGCTGTTGAGCGTGATGAAGTGCAGCCCGGGGACTCCCTCGGCCAGCAGCCTCGCACAGAACTCCGTTGCGAACTCGATACCAATGGAGCGTACCGCCGCCGCGTCGTCCTTCGCTGCGAGGATCCGTTCTTTCAGAGCGGCCGGGATGGCGGCGTTGCTGAGCTGCGGCAGCCGCTCCAGCATCCGCACGCTGGTCACGGGCATCACCTCGGGGATGACCGGGGTCCCGCAGCCCGCCGCGACGACCCTGTCGCGCAGGCGCAGATAGGACTCCGGCTGGAAGAACATCTGCGTGATGGCGTAGTCGGCACCGGCCCGGCACTTGTCGACGAAGTGCGAGACGTCGATGTCCCAGTCGCTGGAGCGCGGGTGCATCTCGGGGAACGCGGCGACACCGACGCAGAAGTCGCCCGACTCCTTGATGAGCCGGACGAGTTCGGCCGCGTAGGTCAGACCCTTGGGGTGCGGCACCCACTCGCCCATGGGGTCGCCGGGCGGGTCGCCGCGGACGGCCAGCATATTGCGGATCCCGGCGTCGGCGTACTGACCGATGATGTTGCGCAGCTCCGCGACGGAGTGGTCGACCGCGGTGAGGTGGGCGACCGGCGTGAGCGTCGTGTCGGCGACGATCTGCTCGGTCTCCTTGACCGTGCCGGCCCTCGTGGAGCCGCCCGCACCGTAGGTCACGGAGACGAAGTCAGGGGCGACCGCCTCGACCCTTCTGAGCGCGCTCCACAGGTTCCGCTCACCCTTGGGGGTCTTCGGCGCCGAGAACTCGAAGGAGTACGTCGTCTTGCCGGAGGCGAGGATGTCGCGCACCGTACGTGCTCGATCAGTCCTGGTGGATGCGGTTCCGAGGGCCATAGTCGCAGGTTAGCCAGGGGGTGCCGGTCACCCAACCAGACGGGGATGATTCGTCCGAATTGTCTTCCAGTTGTCCATCTATCGGACACCGGGGCGGCAACAACTCACCGTGGCCTACCGAGCGCACAGGGGGCGCACCTCACGGTAACGAGCCCTGTCACACCGCGCGCACCCGCTTGGCGAGCTCCGCCGCAGCCGCACCGGGATCGTCCGCCTCGGTGATCGCGCGTACGACGACCACGCGGCGGGCGCCGGCCTCAAGGACCTCGTCCAGGTTGCCGAGGTCGATACCGCCGATGGCGAACCAGGGGCGGTCAGTGCCCAGAGCGGCGGTGTGGCGGACCAGGCCCAGGCCCGGGGCCGGGCGGCCGGGTTTGGTGGGGGTTGGCCAGCAGGGGCCCGTGCAGAAGTAGTCCACACCCTCCTGGACAGCGGCCGCCTCGGCTTCCGCCTCGGAGTGCGTGGAGCGGCCTATCAGGACGTCACCGCCGAGGACGGCGCGGGCCGCGGGGACCGGGAGGTCGCCCTGGCCCAGGTGCAGGACGTCGGACGCTGCGGCGTGGGCGACGTCCGCGCGGTCGTTCACCGCCAGCAGCTTGCCGTGGCGTGCGCAGGCGTCGGCGAGGACCTGAAGGTGGTCCAGCTCCTCGGCGGCCTCCATGCCCTTGTCGCGCAGTTGCACGATGTCGACCCCGCCGGCAAGGACCGCGTCGAGGAACTCGGCGAGGTCGCCCTGGCGCCTACGGGCGTCCGTGCACAGGTAGACGCGTGCGTCGGCCAGGAGGGCGGTGCGGCGGGTGTTGGGCACGGTGGTCCCCCGTTGTCGGTGGCGTACGGGCCACGGCGGGCGCGGACAGCCCGGGCCGCGGCCCGTACGCCGGACGGTCGTAATCGGATCTGATCAGACGGCGAGCGCCTGCGCGCGACGCTTCACCTCCGTGCCGCGATTCTCACTGAGGGCCTGGGCGGGGGTTCCGGGCAGGGTCGGGTCGGGGGTGAAGAGCCACTCCAGCATCTCTTCGTCCGTGAAGCCGTCGTCCCGCAGCAGCGTCAGGGTGCCGGTCAGGCCCCTGACGACCTTGTCCCCGTCGATGAAGGCGGCGGGGACGTGCAGCGCCCGGTTCTCGCCACGGCGTACGGCGATGAGCTGGCCCTCCTTGACCAACTGCCGCACGCGGGTCACCTCGACGTCGAGCGCTTCGGCGATCTCGGGGAGGTTGAGCCAGGCGGGGACGAGAGCATCGATCTTTGCGTCAATCTCGGTCACGGGACAAGGGTGCCATCCCGGACTGACAGTCGGAAGCTGAGCGCCTCCGGCGGGGTGCCAGTTGCCCCGGTAGGGGGTGTCGCCCACCCAGGGCGGGGCTGTCGCCGGTGGAGCAGCGGCTACGCCGTCGCCTCCTTCAGGGGGCGGGAGGGGTCCGGCAGTCGCTCCGGGTCCATGGTGGCGCCCGCTTCGATCAGGCGGCGGCCCTGGGCCAGGTCCCTGGGCCTGCCCACCGCCAGGAGGGCCACCAGACGGCCGGAGCGCAGCCAGCACACCGTCCAGGACGCTCCTTCCGGGGCACCCCGCCACACCATGGTGTCCGCGGAGGTGTGGTGGCCCACGTACTGGACGAAGCGGCCGAACTGCTCCGACCAGAAGTAGGGCACCGGGTCGTACGCCGCCGGCACTTCTCCGATGATGTTCGCGGCCACCGTGCGCGGGCCCTGGAGGGCGTTGTCCCAGTGGTGGACCAGCAGGCGTTCCTCGTAACGCCCCGACGGGAAGGACGTGCAGTCCCCGACCGCGTACACGTCCGGCACCGACGTGCGCAGATACTCGTCCGCCAGGACCTCGCCGTGGTCGCCGAGCGCGACACCGGAACCGGCGAGCCACGCCGTGGCCGGACGCGCTCCGATACCCACGACCACCGCGCCCGCGGGCACCCGCGAGCCGTCGTCGAGCACCACGGCTCCCGTCTCGACGCGTTCCACGCGTGCGTGGGTGCGCAGATCCGTCCCGCTGTCCGCGTACCAGGCCGCCATCGGCGCGGCCACTTCCGCGGGCAGCGCCCCAGCGAGCGGCCGGTCCGCGGCCTCCACCACGGTCACCGCGCAGCCTGCCTCGCGTGCGGCGGTGGCGAACTCGGCGCCGATCCATCCCGCGCCCACCACCACGATGTCGTGCTGCTCGGCGAGGACCGGCCGCAGCCGCTCGGCGTCGTCCAACGTGCGCAGCAGATGCACACCGGGGACGCCTTCCGCGCCCGGCAGCCGGATCGGCTCCGCCCCCGTCGCGAGGACCAGGACGTCGTACGGGACAGGGCCCTCGGCGGTGTCCAGTTCGTGGTCGTCGGGACGCACGCCGAGCGCCTCGCAGCCCAGCCGGAGCTCGATGTCCAGGGCCTCGAAGTCGACGTCGAAGGCGGAGCCCTCGGCCTTGCCGAGCAGCACGGCCTTGGACAGCGGCGGCCTGTCGTACGGCTGGTGCGGCTCCGCGCCGATCAGCGTCACGCTGCCGGTGAACCCCTGTTCCCGCAGGGCGACCGCGGTCTGTACCCCGGCCATGCCCGCGCCCACGACGACGACGCGCCGTGCCGATCCGCCCCGTGCCTGCGTCTGCTCGCTCACCTGATCACCTTAGACAACTGACAACCCGTCAGTCAGGGGGCGTGCTGAGTGACCTGTTCCACAACACTCGCCCCCTGCGCACGTCCGCGGCTCCCCCGGTGGCCTGGGCCTCGTACGTGACGGGGGGGCGAAGGCCTGACCGTCGGTGGGTCTAGGGTGGCCACCGTACAAGCACTCGCGGGAGCCCGGACGCACCGGGCTGAGAGGGAGGCTGGGACGGCCTCCGACCGTACGAACCTGATCCGGGTCATGCCGGCGAAGGGAGGGGCTGGACGCCCATGTCGTCTCCACGTACATCCGACGTCCTCGTCGTCGGGGGCGGGATCATAGGCCTGGTGACGGCCTGGCGCGCCGCGCAACACGGATTCGCCACAGCCGTCGTGGACCCCGAGCCGGGCGGCGGGGCAGCCCTGGTGGCCGCCGGGATGCTCGCCGCCGTCAGCGAGCTGTCCCACGGCGAGCAGACCCTGCTCGGCCTCACTCTGGCGTCCGCGCGCCGCTATCCGGACTTCGCCGCGGAGCTGACCGAGGCCACCGGCCAGGACCTCGGCTACCGCAGGTGCGGCACGCTCACTGTCGCGCTCGACGCCGACGACCGCGCCCATCTGCGCGAGCTGCACGCCCTGCGGCAGCGGTCGGGCCTGGAGTCGGAGTGGCTGAACGGGCGCGAGTGCCGCCGCCTGGAGCCGATGCTCGCGCCGGGCGTGAGCGGGGGACTCAGGGCCGACGGCGATCACCAGATCGATCCGCGCCGTCTCGCCGGGGCCCTGGTGACGGCCTGCGAGCGTGCGGAAGTGGTCTTCCACCGGGTGTGGGCAGAGCGGCTGTCGGTGGCGCGGGAGCGGGCTGCCGGGGTCAGGACCGCCGACGGCGCCGACCTCGCCGCGGGACGGGTCGTCCTCGCCGCGGGCAGTCTCAGCGGGCGGCTCGCGGGAGTCCCGGACGATGTCCTGCCGCCCGTGCGCCCTGTGAAGGGCCAGGTACTGCGGCTGACCGTGCCGAAGCGGCAGGCGCCGTTCCTGAGCCGTACCGTGCGCGCCGTGGTCCGCGGCAGTCAGGTCTACCTGGTGCCGCGGGAGAGCGGTGAGCTGGTCGTCGGCGCGACCAGCGAGGAGCTGGGCTGGGACACCACGGTCACCGCGGGCGGCGTGTACGAGCTGCTGCGGGACGCGCACGAGCTGGTCCCCGGGATCACCGAGCTGCCGCTCACCGAGACCCGTGCGGGACTGCGGCCCGGCTCCCCCGACAACGCGCCGCTGCTCGGCCCGACGGAGCTGGAGGGTCTGCTGCTGGCCACCGGGCACCACCGCAACGGCGTCCTGCTCACCCCGATCACCGGCGATGTCCTGGCGCACGCCCTGACCACCGGCGAGCTCCCCGCCGAGGCCCGCCCCTTCACCCCCAGGCGCTTCACCGCCGCAGCACCCACGGAGCAGCCCGTATGAACATCTCGGTCAACGGGGAGCCCCGGCAGGTCGCTCCCGGTACCGCGCTCGACGCGCTCGTGCAGGCCCTCACCGAAGCCCCCTCGGGTGTGGCCGCCGCCCTCAACGAAACCGTCGTCCCGCGCACGCAATGGCCGTCGACGCCCCTGTCCGAGGGGGATCGCGTCGAGGTCCTCACCGCCGTCCAAGGAGGCTGACGCATGGCTGACGACCCCTTCGTCCTCGGCGGTACCGCCCTCACATCCCGGCTGATCATGGGGACCGGCGGTGCGCCCAGTCTCGATGTGCTGGAGCGGGCGCTGGTGGCCTCCGGTACCGAGCTGACAACGGTCGCAATGCGGCGTGTCGACACCTCGGTGCACGGCTCGGTCCTCTCGGTGCTCGACAGGCTGGGCATCCGGGTGCTGCCCAACACGGCGGGCTGCTTCACCGCGGGCGAGGCGGTGCTGACCGCCCGGCTGGCCCGTGAGGCGCTCGGCACGGATCTCGTCAAGCTGGAGGTCATCGCCGACGAGCGGACCCTGCTGCCCGACCCGATCGAGCTGCTGGACGCGGCCGAGACACTGGTCGACGACGGTTTCACCGTGCTGCCGTACACGAACGACGACCCCGTCCTCGCCCGCAGGCTGGAGGACGTCGGCTGTGCCGCGATCATGCCGCTCGGCTCGCCGATCGGCTCCGGGCTCGGCATCCGCAACCCGCACAACTTCGAGCTGATCGTGGAGCACGCGCGTGTGCCGGTCATTCTGGACGCGGGCGCGGGTACGGCGTCGGACGCGGCGTTCGCCATGGAGCTGGGGTGCGCGGGTGTGATGCTCGCCTCGGCGGTGACCCGGGCCCGGGAGCCCGTACTGATGGCTCGGGCCATGCGGCACGCGGTGGAGGCGGGCCGGCTGGCCCGGCGGGCGGGCCGCATTCCGCGCCGGCACTTCGCGGAGGCGTCGTCCCCCGCGCAGGGCAGGGCACGGCTGGACCCGGAGCGGCCGGCGTTCTGAGCCCGCTCGCGGCCAGGGGGCTGCGAGGTGCGTCACAGGTCGGCTCCAGTCCTGCTCCGTCGCCACTGGAACGGGCGAGAGTGACGGTGTGCCCTCGTAGACTCACCTGCGTGGATACGACCCTTAAGGACCCGCTCGTCGGGCAGGTGCTCGACGGCCGCTATCGCGTCGACGCGCGGATCGCGGTCGGCGGGATGGCCACGGTCTACCGGGCCGTGGACACCCGCCTCGACCGTGTCCTCGCGCTCAAGGTGATGCACCCGACGCTGGCCGCCGACGGCTCGTTCGTCGAGCGCTTCATCCGCGAGGCCAAGTCGGTCGCGCGGCTCGCCCACCCGAACGTGGTGCAGGTCTTCGACCAGGGCACCGACGGGTCGTACGTCTACCTCGCCATGGAGTACGTCGCCGGGTGCACCCTGCGCGATGTGCTGCGGGAGCGCGGGGCGCTGCAGCCGCGCGCGGCCCTGGGCATCCTGGAGCCGGTGCTGGCCGCGCTGGGCGCCGCGCACCGCGCCGGGTTCGTGCACCGCGACATGAAGCCGGAGAACGTCCTGATAGGGGACGACGGCCGGGTCAAGGTGGCGGACTTCGGTCTGGTCCGTGCCGTGGACACCGTCACCGACGACACGACGGGCGCCGTACTCGGCACGGTGTCGTATCTCGCTCCCGAGCAGATCGAGCACGGTACGGCCGATCCCAGGGTCGATGTGTACGCGTGCGGGGTCGTCCTCTACGAGATGCTCACCGGTGCCAAGCCGCATGACGGCGACTCCCCCGCCCAGGTGCTCTACCAGCACCTCCACGAGGACGTGCCGACGCCGTCGGCACTGGTGCCGGGGCTGGCGCCAGAACTCGACGAGCTGGTCGTCTCGGCGACCGCGCGCAGGCCGGAGCAGCGCCCGGGCGACGCGGTGGCGCTGCTCGGCCAGGTACTCAGGACGCGCAGCGCGCTCACCGCCGAGCAGCTGGACGCCGTACCGCCGCAGGCCATCACCTCGGAGCACGACAACGCCGAGGACCGCACGAGTGTGATCCCGCGGCTGCTGCCCCTCGCCCCGCCCGTCAACGAGGACGAGGAGTCCATACTCAACCGGACGAGCCGGCTGGAGACCCCGCCGTCGGAGCCGCCGCGGCGCTCCGTGCTCCCCCGGCGGGGTCTGCTCGCGCTCGTGGTGGCCGTGCTGGTGGTGTTCGGCGTGGGCACGGGCGTCTGGTACATCAACTCCGGCCAGTTCACCAAGGTCCCGCCGCTGCTCGCCAAGACCGAGGCACAGGCGCGGGAGCGGTTGAAGAAGGACGGACTCGACGTCAAGCAGGTCAAGCACGCCTACAGCGACACGGTCAAGCGTGGCACGGTGATCAGCAGCGACCCGACGACGGGCGCGCGGATCCGCTCCAACGACTCGGTGTCGCTGACCATCTCGGACGGTCCCGAGACCGTGAAGGTGCCCGATCTGAAGGGCTACCCGCTGGCCAAGGCGCAGGACCGGCTCAAGCAGGACGGCCTGGTCGCGGGTATGGTCACGCGCGCCTTCAGCGAGGACGTACGCAAGGGCTCGGTGATCGGCACGGATCCCGGGACGGGCACCATGCGGCACAGCGGTTCGGCGATCGCCCTCACCGTCAGCAGGGGCGCCCCGGTGGACGTGCCCGACGTGACAGGCACGTCCGTCGACGACGCCACGGCGACGTTGCGGGGGGCGGGTCTGAAGGTGGAGATCGCCGATACGCGGGTCACGTCGGAGTTCGACGCCGGACAGGTCGCCCGGCAGTCGCCGGGCGCGGACGCGGAGCTCGGCGAGGGCGACACGGTGACGCTGACGATCTCCAAGGGCCCCGAGATGGTCAAGGTCCCGGACGTGGTCGGCAACAGCGTCGACGACGCGAAGCAGGCCCTGAAGAGCGCCGGCTTCGAGGTCGAGGAGGACCGAGGCATTCTGGGCTTGTTCGGCGACACGGTCAAGAGCCAGTCGGTGAAGGGCGGCGACAAGGCGCCGAAGGGGTCGACGATCACCATCAAGATCCGCTGACGGGCACCCATGGCGCGGACCGGCCGGTAGGGCGCCCGAGGCCGCGTGACACCCTTGACGGGTGAGCACTCAGCAGTCCCGCGCCGCCTCCGGCGTCCTTCGCAATCCCATCGGCGGTCACGTCCCCGTCGCCGGCGGTCTGCACTCCGTCGGGCTGGCCTACGCCCGCGACCTCGGGGCCGAGACCGTGCAGGTCTTCGTCGCCAATCCGCGCGGCTGGGCGACGCCCGTCGGCAATCCACGGCAGGACGAGGAGTTCCGGGCCGCGTGTGCCGCCGGGTCGATCCCGGTGTATGTGCACGCGCCCTATCTGATCAACTTCGGTTCGCACACCCAGGCGACCGTCGAGAAGTCCGTGGAGTCCTTGCGTCACTCGTTGCGCCGGGGCCGAGAGATCGGGGCGCTCGGTGTCGTGGTGCACACCGGGAGTGCCACCGGCGGCCGGGACCGGGCCGTGGCGTTGAAGCAGGTGCGCGAGCACATGCTGCCCCTGCTGGACGAACTGACGCACGACGACGACCCGTACCTCCTACTGGAGTCGACCGCCGGTCAGGGTGCCTCGCTGTGCTCCCGCACCTGGGACTTCGGACCGTACTTCGAAGCCCTCGACGCGCACCCCAGGCTGGGCGTCTGCCTCGACACCTGCCATGTGTTCGCCGCCGGGCACGATCTGACCGGTCCGGACGGGATGCACCGGACCCTGGACCTGCTGGTGGACACCGTCGGTGAGGGGCGGCTCAGGCTGATCCACGCCAATGACTCCAAGGACGTGGTCGGCGCCCACAAGGACCGCCACGCGAACATCGGTTCCGGTCACATAGGAGAGGACCCGTTCCGCGCGCTGATGACCCATCCGGCCACTGCGGGCGTGCCGGTGATCATCGAGACGCCCGGCGGCAAGGAAGGGCACGCAGCGGATGTGGAGCGACTGAAAAGCCTTCGGCGCCAGGACTGACGGAATACCCCCTGGGGGTATACGGTTCCATGAAAGGAAAGGAACCGCCTGACGCAGGGGGACGGCCATGCGACACGAAGCGCACATGGACCACGTCCACCAGGAGTCAGAGCTCGGGGCCGTCCCCGGGCTCCTCCTGGTACGAGTAGCGCTGCTCCTTCCACGGGTCGCCGATGTTGTTGTACCCGCGCTCCTCCCAGAAGCCGCGCCGGTCGGCGGTCATGTACTCGATGCCGCGGACCCACTTGGGGCCCTTCCAGGCATACAGATGCGGAACGATCAGACGTAGCGGGAAGCCGTGTTCCGCGGTGAGCAGTTCGCCGTCCTTGTGAGTGGCGAAGATCGCCCGGTCCGAGGCGAAGTCGGCAAGGCGCAGGTTCGAGCTGTATCCGTACTCCGCCCAGACCATGACATGGGTGACGGCGGGCGCAGGTGGCGCCAGCTCCAGGACCGTCCGGGCCGGGATGCCGCCCCATTCGGCCCCGAGCATGCTGTACTTCGTGACGCAGTGCAGATCAGCTATGACGGTCGCGTAGGGCAGAGCCGTGAACTCCTCGTGGTTCCAGCAGTGCTTCTCGCCGTCCGCGGTGGCGCCGAAGACTCTGAACTCCCAGCGTTCGGGGCGGAACTTGGGCACGGGCCCATAGTGCGTGACCGGCCAGCCCCGCTGCAGTCGCTGCCCCGGCGGAAGCTCGTCCCGTACCGCTTCTCCAGATGCACGCTCCGCCGGATGCCCCATGACTCCATCCTGACAGACCGGGGAGGGTGCACATGACCAACCCGTACAGAATTCCGGACAACTCGTACTAAGTGTGCACTTACTGGACGCTCTTGTGTGCCGATGCAATCATGCGGCGCAACCCGCCAGCCCCCCGCCTGGAAGGAGCCCGCGCAATGCAGGGCGACCCCGAGGTCATCGAATTCCTCAATGAGCAGCTCACTGGCGAGCTGACCGCGATCAACCAGTACTTCCTGCACGCGAAGATGCAGGACAACTTCGGCTGGTACAAACTCGCCAAGTACACGCGCCGCGAGTCGTTCGACGAGATGAAGCATGCGGAGGTGCTCACCGACCGCATCCTCTTCCTCGAGGGACTGCCGAACTACCAGCGGCTCTTCCATGTGCGGGTGGGGCAGACCGTCAGGGAGATGTTCGAGGCCGACCGACAGATCGAGGTCGAGGCGATCGACCGGCTCAAGCGCGGCATCAAGCTCATGCGGGAGAAGGGCGACATCACGTCCGCGAACATCTTCGAGTCGATCCTCGAGGACGAGGAGCACCACATCGACTATCTGGACACCCAACTCGAACTGGTCGACAAACTCGGGGAGGCGCTCTACCTCGCACAGGTCATCGAGCAGCCGGACAGCTAGCGCCGCGGCACCAGGGCCTTACCGGAGCCGCCGGGGCACTCAGGCGGCCTCCTCCAGGCCGTCCAGGCGGGAGAGGAGGGCCGGCCTGCCCTGGTCGACCGCTTCGCGACGGGGGCACGTCCCCCTGCCCAGCAGCGCCTGGATCCGCCGTACGCACGACCCGCAGTCCGTACCCGCCTTGCACGCCGAGGCGATCTGCCGTGGCGTACACGCCCCACCCTCCGCGTGCTCCTTGACCTGCGCCTCGGTCACGCCGAAACAGCTGCAGACGTACACGCGGATTCACCTCCCGACGGGATTCATGGGTCACGCCATCCCGACTGGTCGGTGAGGCAAACCTAACCTTACCCATCGTGCCGACCTTGCAGAAGCGAAGTGGGGCGCGGATCGCATGTGATCCGCGCCCCACTTCATCGGCACCAGCCACCCAGGCGGCTACTGGTCCCTGTACATCTCGGCGACGAGGAACGCGAGGTCGAGGGACTGGCTGCGGTTCAGGCGCGGGTCGCAGGCCGTCTCGTAGCGCTGGTGCAGATCGTCGACGAAGATCTCGTCGCCGCCACCCACGCACTCGGTGACGTCGTCGCCGGTCAGCTCCACATGGATGCCGCCCGGATGCGTGCCCAGCGACTTGTGGACCTCGAAGAAGCCCTTGACCTCGTCCAGCACATCGTCGAAGCGGCGGGTCTTGTGCCCGGAGGCCGCCTCGAACGTGTTGCCATGCATCGGGTCGGTGACCCATGCGACGACCGCACCCGATGCCGTGACCTTCTCCACCAGCTCGGGGAGCCTGTCGCGGATCTTGTCCGCGCCCATGCGGACGATGAAGGTCAGCCGTCCCGGCTCGCGCTCCGGGTCGAGCCGGTCGATGTACTGCAGCGCCTCCTCGGCCGTCGTCGTCGGGCCGAGCTTGATGCCGATCGGGTTGCGGATCTTCGAGGCGAACTCGATGTGCGCGCCGTCCAGCTGACGGGTGCGCTCACCGATCCACACCATGTGCCCGGAGACGTCGTACAGCTGCCCCGTGCGCGAGTCGACCCTGGTCAGAGCGGTCTCGTAGGCCATCAGCAGGGCCTCGTGCGAGGAGAAGAACTCAACGGTCTTGAACTCCTCCGGGTCCGTCCCGCAGGCGTGCATGAAGTTCAGCGCGTTGTCGATCTCCCGCGCCAGCTGCTCGTAGCGCTGCCCGGAGGGCGAGGACCGCACGAAGTCCTGGTTCCAGGCGTGCACCTGACGCAGGTCGGCGTAGCCGCCGGTGGTGAAGGCGCGCACCAGGTTGAGCGTCGAGGCGGAGGCGTTGTACATCCGCTTCAGGCGCTCGGGGTCCGGGACGCGGGCCTTCTCGGTGAAGTCGAAGCCGTTGACGGAGTCGCCCCGGTAGGTCGGCAGGGTCACGCCGTCACGGGTCTCGGTCGGCTTGGAGCGCGGCTTGGAGTACTGGCCGGCGATCCGGCCGACCTTCACGACCGGTACCGAGGCCGCGTACGTGAGCACGGCCCCCATCTGGAGCAGGGTCTTGAGCTTGTTACGGATGTGGTCGGCGGACACTGCGTCGAAGGCCTCCGCGCAGTCGCCGCCCTGAAGCAGGAACGCCTCGCCCTTGGCGACGGCTCCCATCCGGGCGCGCAGCTGATCGCACTCGCCCGCGAAGACGAGCGGCGGATACGACTCGAGGTCCGCGATCACTGCGCGCAGAGCCTCGGTGTCGGGGTACTCGGGCTGCTGCGCCGCGGGCAGGTCTCGCCAGGTGTTGCCAGCGCTCGCGCTGGTCTTAGCGTTCACGGTCACGACATCAACATTACGGGGTCGTATCGGACGTTCCTTCACATGTTCATCAATTGAGACGCCGCGCTCGATGGACGGAACCCCGGCGGGGCCCGGACCGCCGTTCAGCGCCTGGATCCGGGTCCCGCCGGAGCGTGCGCGGGTACTACCGACCGCCGTACGTCAGTGCAGGTTCTGTACGGCCGAGTCGTTGAAGCCGACGGCGAAGACCGAACGCAGCGACAGATTCGCCGAGCCGTTGTAGCCGTCGCAGGCGTTGCCGCCCTCCGAGATGGCCGGGAACTCATACGGGTAGGAGGCCCGCAGCGAGGTGCCGGCGCAGATGCCCTCCGTCAGTCCCCACAGCTCGTCCACCTGGGTGGTGTCGAGCTTCGGCCAGTAGCTGAGTGCCTGCGGCGAGCCGACCGCCCAGTTGCCGTTGGAGGCGCAGCTGGTCACGGCCCGGGTGTCGCCCACCCAGGTGTGCGAGAACACGGCGGGCTTGGTGCCGCAGCCCTTGCTGAAGTCGAAGTTCAGCAGCCCCGAGCTGTCCGTCCAGCTCATGCCGCCCTGGAGGCCCAGATAGCCGCTGGTCACGTAGGCGTCCTGGATCACGGTCTTGCCACCGGACATGTTCAGCAGCCCCGGGTAGGTGGAGGCGCTCGTCGGGTTGAGCTGGTAGCGCACCACGCGGGCGCCCGTCGCCGAGCCGTACCACTCGCCGGTGACCAGCTTGTACGGGGAGCCGCCGGACTTGTCGAGGGAGAGCCAGGAGTAGCAGAGGTGCTGCGTGTCCGGCGTCCCGTCGCCCGCGTTGCTGGCGCACGAGTCCGGCGTGCCCGACTGCTGGTAGTAGTGGACCTCGGGCAGCACGTAGGGGTAACCGCAGGCGCTGGACTTGCCGCCGCTGACGCCGTACGAGTTGAGGCCGGAGCCGTAGGTGTTGACCTTCGCCATCCTGTTGATGTCGAAGACCCGGATGCCGTGGGCCGTGTCGGTGACGTAGATGTAGTTCGCGTACCAGGCGATGCCGCCGCCGTGGCCGGTGACGAACTTGAAGTTCGAGCCGCCGCTGGTCGGCTCGGCGAGCAGGACGTGACGGTACTTGCCGGTGTCCCGGTCGATGAAGGTGAGCTTGAGCAGGTTGTTCGTCTTGCAGCCGTCGTTGGCCTCAAGGGTGCCGGCCGAGTCGGTCTTGAACGTCTTGTAGTGCCAGGCGACCGCCGTGACGTGCTTGCCCTGGATGGCGCCGTCGCCGCCGTCGGCGGTGCCGGTGGTGCTCATGCCCTGCGGGAACCAGCGCGGAGTGGTGTCGTCGGCGTGCGCCGAGGACCAGCACCAGGAGATCTTCTTGGTGACCGGCGGCAGCGCCTTCGTCTCGTCGCCGGTACAGGAGCGCATGGAGCGCAGGTTCATCCAGGAGTCGGTGGCCCCGGACGAGTTGGTCGTGAAGTTGGTGGTGACGACGTCCGTGAGGTTGACGTGGTTCGTCAGGACGTTGTTGTAGAGGTTGTTCGTCGCCGACACGTAGTCGGTGTCGGTCATCTTGAACTGGTCGGTGCCCAACGTCATCTTCGACACCACGGCGTCGGCCGCTGTCGCGGGCTGCCCGGTGAGCCCGGCAAGCCCGGCGAACACAGCGACCGTCGTGGTAACGACCGCCAGGGATCTGAATCTCCGTATGAGTGCCACATGCACCCTTCCAGTAGGTGAACACCGCCACATATCCCGTCCGGAACATGCCAATCCGACGGTGATCATAGGCAGGGCATGCGTGGGTTCGACGGCGTGACATGGGGTAGGGTGCGGCGCATGTTCGCGCACTCGAACCAGAACTGGTGGTGGACCGCTCGTCCGGCGGCCCACTGACTGCGCGTACCCACGACTTCGCGAAGGCCGCCCGAGGGGCGGCCTTCGGTGTTTCCGCGACCGGCCGTTCCTCTCCCGCAGACGATCCGCAGACGATCCGCAGACGATCCGCTGAGAAGGAACACACCCATGGACCTGCTCGACCTGCTCGACGATCCCCGCCCGTTCGCCCTGCTGCGCCGCCGTACACCCGGGCGCGATCACGACACCGTCGAGGTGCTGGTCGGTCCCGTCGACCCGTACGAGCGTCTCGCCGAGTTGCCGGAGGAGTGTCTCGCCCTCGTCCCGTACCGGCAGATCCGCGAGCGTGGCTTCGACGTCCGCGACGACGGCACACCGCTGGTGGCACTGAGGCCGCAGGAGTCCTGGGAGGTCCCTCTGGAGCAGGCCCTGACACAGCTTCCGCGGCACGGCGTCCGGGTCGAGGCGGGTGGCTTCGACGTCACCGACGAGGAGTACGCGCGGATCGTCGGGCGGGTGCTGGAGGAGGAGATCGGGCGGGGCGAGGGCGCGAACTTCGTGATCCGGCGGACGTACGAGGGGCGGATCCCGGGGTTCGGCCGGGCCGACGCCCTCGCGCTCTTCCGGCGGCTGCTGGTCGGTGAGCGGGGCGCGTACTGGACCTTCGTCGTGCACACGGGGGACCGCACCCTGGTGGGGGCCAGTCCCGAGGTGCATGTGCGGATGTCGGGAGAAACCGTCGTGATGAACCCGATCAGCGGCACCTACCGCTATCCCGACGGCGGTCCTACGTCCGAGGATCTGCTCGCTTTCCTCGCCGACGGCAAGGAGATCGAGGAGTTGTCGATGGTCGTCGACGAGGAACTCAAGATGATGTGCGCGGTCGGCGACATGGGCGGGGTAGTCGTCGGACCGCGGGTGAAGGAGATGGCCCACCTCGCCCACACGGAGTACGAGCTGCGTGGGAAGTCCACCCTCGACGTGCGCGAAGTGCTCAAGGAGACGATGTTCGCGGCGACGGTGACCGGTTCGCCGGTGCAGAACGCCTGCCGGGTGATCGAACGGCACGAGGGCGGGGGCCGCGGCTACTACGCGGGCGCGCTCGCGCTGCTCCGGCGGGATGCCAATGGCGCGCAGACCCTCGACTCCCCCATCCTCATCCGCACCGCGGACATCGGCGCGCAGGGGCGGCTGCGGGTGCCGGTCGGTGCGACTCTCGTCCGGGGGTCGAACCCGGCGGGCGAGGTCGCGGAGACCCACGCCAAGGCGGCCGGGGTGCTGGCCGCGCTGGGGGTGCGTCCGGCGCGGCCGCGTGCGGAGCGGGCACGGCCACGGCTGGCGGACGACCCCCGGGTGCGGGCGGCGCTCGACGGGCGCCGGGCCCGGCTCGCGCCGTTCTGGCTGCGGATGCAGGAGCGGGCCTCGGACCTCACGGGACACGCCTTCGTCGTCGACGGCGAGGACACGTTCACCGCGATGCTCGCGCACGTCCTCACGTCGTCGGGTCTCGAGGTGACCGTGCGGCGGTATGACGAGCCCGGGCTGCGGGAGGCGGTCCTCGCGCATGAGGGTCCGGTGGTTCTCGGCCCGGGACCGGGTGATCCGTCGGATGTGGGCGACCCCAAGATGCGGTTCCTGCGGCAACTGACGGCGGACGTCGTCCGGGGACAGCGGCACGGGGTGCTGGGCGTCTGCCTGGGCCACGAGCTGATCGCGGCCGAGCTGGGCCTGGAGATCGTCCGCAAGGAAGTGCCGTACCAAGGCGCGCAGACGGAAATCGACCTGTTCGGGCGACGGGAGACCGTCGGCTTCTACAACAGCTTCGTGGCGCGCTGCGACGACGAGGCGGCGGCCGAACTGGCCGCGCACGAGGTCGAGGTCAGCCGGGACGGCAACGGGGAGGTGCACGCGCTGCGCGGGCCCGGGTTCGCGGGCGTCCAGTTCCACCCGGAGTCGGTGCTGTCGGTGAGGGGCGCCGCGATCGTACGGGAGCTGCTGGACCGGTCGGCCGCCGTGGGGGCGAGGGCTTTCTCGGGGCGGCGGCGGACCGGGTAGGGCCTTCTTCGGCAGGGCGGAAGGCGGCGCCGGGCAGGCCGTGGGGCGGGCCCGGCGCCCGCGGGCACCGGCGTCAGCCGAAGAAGACGCCGACCTCGTCGTACAGCTTCGGGTCGACCGTCTTCAGCTTGGCAGTGGCCTGAGAGAGCGGGACGCGCACGATGTCCGTGCCGCGCAGGGCGACCATCGTGCCGAAGTCTCCGTCACGGACCGCCTCGATGGCGTGGAGGCCGAAGCGGGTGGCGAGCCAGCGGTCGAAGGCGCTGGGTGTACCGCCGCGCTGGACGTGCCCCAGCACGGTCGTACGGGCCTCCTTGCCCGTACGCCTCTCGATCTGTGTGGCCAGCCATTCGCCGACGCCCGAGAGACGGACGTGCCCGAAGGAGTCCAGCGACTCGTCCTTCAGGACCATCTGGCCGTCCTTCGGCATCGCTCCCTCGGCCACGACCACGATCGGCGCGTACGACGCCTTGAACCGGGATGTCACCCAGGCGCACACCTGGTCGACGTCGAAGCGCTGCTCGGGGATGAGGATGACGTTCGCCCCACCGGCCAGCCCCGAGTGGATCGCGATCCAGCCCGCGTGGCGGCCCATCACCTCGACCACCAGCACCCGCATGTGCGACTCGGCCGTGGTGTGCAGTCGGTCGATCGCCTCGGTCGCGATGTTGACGGCGGTGTCGAAGCCGAAGGTGTAGTCCGTGGCGGACAAGTCGTTGTCGATGGTCTTCGGCACGCCGACGACATGCACCCCGTACGCGTCGGCCAGTCGCGCCGCGACCCCGAGCGTGTCCTCGCCGCCGATCGCGACGAGCGCGTCGATCTCCTGCTTGGCGAGGTTCTCCCTGATGCGGCGGATACCGTTCTCCTGCTTCAGCGGATTGGTGCGCGAGGAGCCGAGGATGGTGCCACCGCGCGGCAGGATGCCGCGCACGGCGGGGATGTCGAGCCGGACGGTGTCGCCTTCGAGGGGTCCGCGCCAGCCGTCCCGGAAGCCGACGAAGTCGTAGCCGTACTCCTGCGTGCCCTTGCGGACGATGCCCCGGATGACGGCGTTGAGCCCGGGGCAGTCGCCGCCCCCGGTCAGTACTCCGACCCGCATGGAAATGTCCCTTCGCCAGAGTTGCCTGATGCGAGTCACGCTAATGGTGACCCACGTCACTCCGGCAGGACAGGGAAGGTCAATTCCGGCGAATTGTGGGGTAGTTGGCCAGGCGGGGCGAGTCGGACTTCACTCGAAGGTGGGGAAGGGGTGCACGGGTTCGAGATTCACCCCCGGCGTACGCCCGCCCCGCGGGTCGCTCCCGACGCGCGCCCGCCCCGGCTCACCCTTCGTCCAGCCCCCGCTCTATCGCGTAGCGCACCAGTTCCACCCGGTTGTGCAGGTGGAGTTTGCCCAGGGTGTTCTGGACGTGGTTCTGCACGGTGCGGTGCGAGATGACCAGGCGCTCGGCGATCTGCTTGTAGCTCAGGCCCTTGGCGACCAGCCGCAGCACCTCGGTCTCGCGGTCGGTCAGCCGCGGCGCGCTGGGCTCGTCGGCGTCCGCGGCGGGGGCCGGTTCGGAGGCGAGGCGGCGGTACTCGCCGAGCACCAGTCCCGCGAGGCCGGGAGTGAACACCGGGTCGCCGACCGCCGTACGGCGCACCGCGTCGATCAGTTCCTCCGTGGAGGCCGACTTCAGCAGATAGCCCGTAGCGCCGGACTTCACCGCCTCCAGCACATCCGTGTGCTCGCCGCTCGCCGACAGCACCAGGACCCGCAGCGCCGGGTCGCCGCCGGCGAGTTCCTTGCAGACCTGGACGCCGGGCTTCGCCGGCAGGTTCAGATCCAGGACGAGCACATCGGGCCCGGCGGCCCGGGCGCGGCGCACCGCCTGCTCGCCGTCGCTCGCGGTGGCGACCACCTCGAAGCCGGACTCGGTCAGGTCGCGGGCGACGGCGTCGCGCCACATGGGGTGGTCGTCGACCACCATGACTTTGATCGGGGCCTGCCGAGCGGCGGTGCCGTCCTCCGTCACCGCCCCTTCGCCGTCCTCGCGGCCGCCGGGGCCCATGGCCGGCTTCGCTCCGGTCATCGTTTCTCCGCCTTCCCCCGTGAAGCCCTCGGGTCCTTCACGTTCTTCGGTACCTTCAGTTCCACTTCCGTGCCCTGGCCCGGGATCGAGAAGAACTCGGCCGAGCCGCCGATGTCGCGCAGCCTGCCGCGGATGGACTGGGCCACTCCCAGCCGTCCCTCGCCCTCGGCCTCGGCGAGCCGTCCCTCCGGGATACCGGGCCCGTCGTCCCGTACGGTCACGAGGATCCCGTCCGGCTCGTCCTCGACCAGGAGCCAGGCGCGGGCCCCTTCCCCCGCGTGCCTGCGCACATTGTCCAGAGCGGCACCGACGGCGGCGGCCAGTTCCCGCGCGGCGGCCGGGGCGAACAGCACCGGGGAGCCGGGCCCGGAGAGCGTCACCCGGGCACTGGCGTACGGGGCGAGCAGGGAGCGCAGGTCCACCGGACCCTCCGCTGGATCCGGCTCCTCGACCGTGCGGACGACCGCGCCGAGCGACGCGTCCTCCGACACCCGGGAGGGGGGCACCAGGCCGTCCGAGACCAGGGTGCGCAGCGCGACCTCCTGCTCACCGGCCAGCCGGCCCAGTTCCGCGGCCTCGCCGCCGAGCGCGGAGGCGCGCCGCTGCACCATGGCGAGCACCTGGAGCACGCCGTCATGGATGTCCCGGGCCAGCCGCTCCCGCTCCCGGGTCGCGGCCTCGATCTCCAGGGCGCGGGCGAGGGTGCGCTCGGAGGCGCGGGCGACCTCGACGACATAGCCGATCGCGATGGAGGCGATCCAGACGAGGAGCACGTTGTGGACGGTGTCGCGGGCCGGATTGCCCCGCTCGATCAGGTTCGCCACGGCGACCGCCGTGGAGGCGAAGGCCGCCCAGCGCCAGCCGCCCCTGACCGCGAACGCGAGGACGGAACCGGCGGTCCATACGGACGGCAGGGTGGGGCCGCCCGCAAGGACCCGCTCATGCGTGTCGGCGAGCGGCGTGATGAGGATGCCGAGGAGCGCGACGGCGAGGTCGACGGCCAGGAACGGCTTGGTGCAGTTCGCCGCGCCCGCCACCTTGGGAAGAGTGGCGAGGGTCCACAGGCACAGCACCACGTAGTACGCGACGGCCAGCCAGGGCCGGGCGAACTTCCCGTAGGCGGTCGAGAAGAGCCCGATCGCGTACAGCATCGTCAGGACGCGGTACGCGGTGAGCGCACGCCACAGCGGCTGCTCGACCGACATCCTGACGACCCGCTCGCGCTTGGCCATGTCCCCCCACCCCGAGCCGCACCGACCGCGTCGCTACGAGTCCGCGGATTCCTTCTCCGCCGCCTTCACCGCGTCCTTCTGCGCCTGCTTCTCCGCCTTCGCGGCCTCCGCGATCTGCCGCTTGGCGACGGTCGCGTAGATGTCGACGTACTCCTGGCCGGAGAGCCTCATGATCTCGTACATGACCTGGTCGGTCAGCGCGCGCAGCACGAACCGGTCGTGCTCCATGCCCTGGTAACGGGTGAAGTCCAGCGGCTTGCCGATACGGATGCCCGGGCGCATCAGCTTGGGCACGACCTTCCCCGGCGGCTGGATCTTCTCCGTGTCGATCATGGCGACCGGGATCACGGGCGCGCCGGTGGCGAGCGCGACGCGCGCCAGACCGCCGGGCTTGCCCCGGTAGAGGCGGCCGTCGGGCGAACGGGTGCCCTCCGGGTAGATACCGAACAGCTCGCCGCGCTCCACCACCTCGATGCCGCTCTTGATGGCGGCCTCGCCGGCGCCGCGGGCTCCGGAACGGTCCACGGGGAGCTGACCTGCGCCCTTGAAGAAGGCGGCCTTCATCCGACCCTTCACACCAGGCGTCGTGAAGTACTCGGCCTTCGCAATGAAGGTCACCTTGCGGGGGAGGACCGCGGGCAGGAAGAGCGAGTCCGAGAAGGACAGGTGATTGCTCGCCAATATCGCGGGGCCCTCGGCGGGAATGTTCTCGAGGCCTTCCACCCAGGGCCTGAAGGCAAGCTTCAGAGACCCTCCGATGGTTACCTTCATCGCGCCGTACAACAACCGACTGCCTCCTGTATCTGTCGAACAGACCTTAACGCGGCCCATAGGTAATGAGACCGACGACCCTGGTCGGTGTCGGTGCCGTCGCGTACGGTGAAGTGTCTGCAATCCACGTGCCCAGCCCTTTCATGAACAGGAGACCGAACGTGCCGGTCCTCCCTGGAGCCGAGCCGTACCGCCATGAGGGCGGGGAGGTCGGCGTCCTCCTCTGCCATGGCTTCACCGGCTCCCCCCAGTCTCTGCGCCCCTGGGCGGAGTATCTCGCCGAGCGCGGTCTGACCGTCTCGCTGCCGCTGCTGCCCGGGCACGGAACACGCTGGGAGGACATGCAGATCACCGGCTGGCAGGACTGGTACGCGGAGGTGGACCGCGAACTGCGAGCCCTGCACGACCGCTGCACGCAGGTGTTCGTCTTCGGTCTCTCCATGGGCGGTTCGCTGGCTCTGCGGCTCGCCGCCAAGCACGGGGAAGCGGTGAGCGGCCTCGTCGTCGTCAACCCGGGCAACAAGGTGCACGGCCTCGCGGCCCGCGCTCTCCCGGTGGCACGCCATTTCGTCAGTGCGACGAAGGGGATCGTCAGCGACATCGCGAAGGAGGACAGCCAGGAGGTCGGGTACCGCCGGGTCCCTTTGCACGCGGCACACTCCCTGCGGCAGTTCTTCCGGCTGGTCGACGGCGACCTGCCGCAGGTCACCCAGCCGCTGCTGCTGCTGCACAGCTCCCAGGACCACGTGGTGCCGCCGGCCGACTCGGCCCGTGTCCTGAGCCGGGTGTCGTCGATGGACGTCACGGAGATCCTGCTGGAACGGAGCTACCACGTGGCGACGTTGGACCACGACGCGGACCGGATCTTCGACGAGAGCTATGCGTTCATCAGCCGGCTCGCGCCTGTTGCCGGCAAGGAAGGGACGGCCACAAGTGGCTGAGCACGACTCCGACCGCGAGGACCGCGAGCCGGACGAGAAGGGCGTTCCCGTCGACGAGGAAGCCGTCTGGGCGGCGATCGTAGCGGGGTACGGCGAGGAGCCGCCGGACCCGCCCGGCGCGAAGCCGTTCAAGTCGGTCGAGGACCTGGCGCTCCTCGAGCCGGAGCCGAACGGCAAGAAGGACGAGCCGGCGAAGCCCCTGGGCAGCTCGGTCTCCTTCGCACCCGGTGTCGGCCCGCGGGACTACACGCCTACGGAGCCCTCCGAGAGCGATTTCGACGAGGACGACGAGGGCCATTTCGTACCGCCGGAGCCGCCACCGCTGCCCGCGGCCGACACGACGGCGAAGTTCGCCTGGCTCGCGGTGATCGGCGGTCCGCTGCTGCTCCTGGTGGCGGTGTTGCTCGGCTGGGAGATGACCTGGTGGCTCACCCTGCTCGGCGTCGGTGGCTTCCTGGGCGGCTTCGCGACGCTGGTGACGCGCATGAAGACCAGCGACGAGGACGACGACGATCCGGGGCGGGGCGCGGTGGTCTGAGTCCTACGCAGACGGGACTTTGAGGGCGGCCAGGACCGGAAAGTGGTCCGTGGCCGCCCTCAGGTCGTTCTCCGTCACTCCCGGATGGCCGAGCGGGACCCCGCAGCCGAGGACCTCGATGCCCTTGGTGGCGAAGATCGCGTCGATCCGCTGGTACGGGTCGGACGGCGTCCAGGTGTACTCGGCGCCCCAGGGGGCGTCGGCCCAGGCGTCCTGAAGGTGCGCGGCCAGCCGTCGGAAGGTGGGTCCGTCCGGGCGTTCGTTGAGGTCGCCGCCCACGACGGCATGCTCCACTCCCATGCCGGCGAGCCGGTCGAGGAGCATGCCGCCCTGCTCGAACCGCTCGTCGTCCCGGAGCGAGAGATGACAACTGACGACGCCGAGCCGGGCGGCCCCGAACCGTACGACCGCGGTCGCGAAGCCGCGCCGGTGCAGCCCGGGGGTGAGCGGCAGCAGCACGTCCTCGGTGCGCTCGACCGTGGCGCGGAGCGAGCACAGCAGGGCCGGTCCCGCGGCCGTGGCGCCACCGGAAAGGTTCACCAGGCCGGAGGCCGCCGCGAGCCGGGCGAGCTTCTTCCGCCAACGGAAGAAACGGGGAGCCTCCTGGACGAGTACCAGGTCCGGCGCGCAGGCGCCGATCACCCGGGCGAGCGCGTCGGTGTCGTCGCGCATCGAGCGGATGTTGTAGCTGAGGACCCGGATGACGGCCGAACCGTCGGCCTCGGTACGGGAGTTGGGCAGCGTGGTCGTCACCATACCGATCAAGATACGACGCTCCGACGCGTGACACCGGCTCTGGCGCCGACCCCACGCCCCGCCCCCGTGTACATCGACGCCCCGGAATCCGCCGCACCGGGGCGAGGGCACTGCCATGTCGTCCGCTACATGATCGGGTCGGGCTCCCTGGCCAGGTCGGCCGCGCCGACCAGACCGGCCTTGTTGCCCAGTCGGGCGGCGATGACATCCGCGACCGGGCGCCAGTCGCCGCCGACGAGCCAGCGCTTGTACGACTTGCGGATCGGGTCGAGGACCAACTCACCCTCGTCCGAGAGGCCGCCGCCGACGATGAAGGCGGAGGGGTCGAAGAGCGAGGCCAGGTCGGCGAGGCCGGCGCCGGCCCAGCGGGCCAGTTCGCGGTAGGAGTCGACGGCGACCGGATCACCCTGACGGGCTGCCATGGAGATGTGCTTGCCCTCGATGCCCTCGGGGGTGCCGTCGCCGAGCGAGAGCAGGAACTCCGCGTTCTCCGGGGTGGCGTGGGCGCGCTGCCTGGCGTAGCGGACCAGGGCCCGCCCCGACGCGTACTGCTCCCAGCAGCCCTGCGAGCCGCAGCCGCACAGCAGGCCGTCCGGGACCATCCGGATGTGGCCGAACTCGGCCGCCACGCCGAAGTGGCCGCGGCGGAGCTTGTTCCCGATGATGATCCCGCCACCGAGACCGGTGCCCAGCGTGATGCAGATGACGTTGCGGTGGCCCTTGCCTGCACCGAACTTGTACTCGCCCCACGCGGCCGCGTTGGCGTCGTTCTCGACGACCACCGGGAGGCCCACGCGGGCCTCGACCTTCTCCTTCAGCGGCTCCTGGCGCCAGTCGATGTTCGGCGCGAAGTAGACCGTCGACCGCTGACGGTTGACATAGCCGGCCGCCCCGATACCCACGCCGACGATCTCGTGCCCGGCACGGGCACCCTCGACGGCAGCGGCGATGGCGTCCACGATGCCCTCGGGCGTGCCCGGAGTCGGCACCTTGTGGATCGAGAGGATGTTGCCTTCCTCGTCGACCACACCGGCCGCGATCTTCGTGCCGCCGATGTCGACGCCGATGGTGAGTCCCATCAGTCCTTCTTTCGAGGGAACCACCGGCTCCAGCCGGTGGGGGAATCGAATCCCGGGGGTAGGTTGTGCTCGTCCCGCAAGGGAGTCGGTTCGGGCTGGACCGCAACCCTCGGGTTGGAAAGCCCCCTCCCAGAGGCGGGGGAGCGGAGTCACGAATCCCTTGGTTTCGGGTCGAGTCGAGAGAGCCCCGCTACGGCCCACCGTACCCGAGGGGACCTGCGGTGCCGGGCCGTTCGTGCGGCCCTCTGGCCCCGATCCACACGTTCTGGTCTAGTCCAGGTCGATGTGCTCCCCGGGGCCCTGCTCCCCGTTCTTCCGGTCGGGGTTCCAGTCGCTGGACGCGCGGCTCGCCCAGCGCCTCTCCTGGGCCTCGATGGCGGAACGGTAGGCCGCGAGCAGCTCCGAACCAGCCGCGGCGAGGTGGCCGAAGACATCCGGGTTGCGCTCGATGACCGGTTCCACGGCGGCCTTGGCCTGCTGTACAGCCTGGTGGACCATCTGCTGGGCGGTGCCCGAGGCGGCGGCGCCGAGCAGTGGGCTCTGCAGGCCGGACAGCTTGTCCGCGACGGTGTCGAGGAGCCTGCGCAGCTCCTCGGCGGCCGATCCGGGCGGCGGGCCGTACTCGGCGCGGCGGCGGGCCTTCTCCGCGTCGAGGTCCTCGGCGCACGCCTTCGACCAGGCGTCGGCGTCGGTCACGCGCACGTCGTCGGCGGCTTCCTGCTGAGCGGCGTCGGTCCAGGGGCGCTCTTCGCTCATGACGGACTCCTGACTGCGGTTCGTACCCCCGACGTTACCCGAACGGAGGTACGCGCTTCACCGTGTGCCAGGCGGTTCCCCGGTGCCGCGCGCTGGATCAGGCCGGGTCAGGGGGACTGATTACTGGTGCGGTGGATCGCGCAGGAGGGCGGCAGGACGGAGCCCACCAACCGGCGACTACGCGGCGTGGCGCGGCACCAGGGCCCGCGACCCGGCATGATCCGGACGAGAGGCTACGTCACAGCCCGCGCGGCCACAGCTGCGGATCCGGCGCGAAACGGACGCTCAGCTCGCCGCCGCGCAGGGCCGCGCCGGCCACCGTGCAGCGCCGCAGGGCCGACGGGAGCGGGACGATCCGGCGGAAGGCTCCCGCGGTCACGACGAGTTCGTCCCCGCGCCGGACCAGGTCCAGTTCCTCGCGTATCGCGCCGGGCAGCGGGATGTTCCACACGAGCACACCGTCCTCGGGGGATGGGGTCCCCCCGCTCGAGCGGAGCCGAGAGTGGGGGAGGTCCGTGACAGGCCACTCGACCGGGGCGGGCGCCGGGTTGACAGCGGGCGCCGCGAGCCGGGCGAGGTCGTCGGCCCCGCGCGGGTCGCCGCCGAGGTGCGGGATGCGGTGAACGTCGTGGGCGCCCTGCCACTCCGCCAGTGCCTTGCGCTGTTGGGCGGCGACGGCCGCGAGCCAGGTGTCGTGGGCATCGTCGGGCAGGACTCGGTTGGCGATGAGGGTCTCGGTGCGCAGAGCCCGCAGGGCGAGCCCGGTGACGGCGGCCCGGACGGTGTCGGTGCCGGCCGGACCCGGCTCGGCGACCAGCCATGCGGTCGTGGCACGGTCGGCGAGGACGGCTTCCACGGCGGCCAGGTCGAGGTCCCAGCGGGCGGCGGTCTCGTACAGCCGGTCGGCGGGCATCGGGACGCCGGCGAGCCGCCCGAGGACGGGGCGCAGGGCACGGGCGGCCTGCCGCTCCGGCGGGAGCAGACGGCGCAGGTAGCGGCGGAGCTCCTCGGGAAGGGCAAGGAGGGCGAGCGCCTGGGGGGCGGGTGGCAGGTCGACGACGAGAAGGTCGTACGACTCCGACAGCGCGGCGTCGCGCAGGGCGCGCAGGAGGGCGAGTTCGTCGGCACCGGGGAGGGGGGTGACCTCCTCGGCGTCCAGCGGGACGGCACCGAGGAGGTCGAGCACGCCGACAGCACGCTCCTGGAAGGCGACGAGGTCCTCGCGGAAGCGGGCGGCGGCGTCCGGCCGCCAGGCCGTGAGACCGGGGGCCGCCTCGACCGGGGAGGCCCCGGTGGACACGCCGAGTACGGCACCGAGGGTGTCCGTGCGGTCGCCGCTGAGCACGACGGTGCGGGTGCCGTGGCGGGCGGCCTGCAGCGCGGTGGCCGCGGCGACGGTGGTACGGCCGGAGCCGCCGGGGCCGGTGATCAGGATGGTGCGCATGACGGTGAACGGTACCCGCGCCGTGCCGTGGGGCTGACGAGGACGTGGCCCCGTGGCCCTACTCCTCCCCCGACTCCACCCTCTTCTTCAGCCCTGCCAGCGCCCGGTCGATGATGACCTTCTCCGCCTTGCGCTTGATCATGCCGAGCATGGGGATCTTGACGTCGACCGTCAGCCGGTAGGTCACCTCGGTCGCGCCCGAGCCCGCCGGCTTCAGGAGGTAGGAGCCGTCCAGGGAACGGAGCATCTGGGACTTGACGAGCGTCCACGAGACCTCGCTGTCGCCCGTCCACGTGTACGCCAACGTCTGGTCGTCCTTGATCGCTCCCGCGTCCATGACCAGGTGCACCTGCTCGGCGCGGCCCTGCGCGTCCGTCGCGAGTACCTCCGCCTCCTTCACCTCGCCCGTCCAGTCGGGGTAGCGCGCGAAGTCGGCGATCACCCGCATGACATCGGCCGGAGCCGCCTCGATCGTGATGCTCGAGCTGGTGTGTTCCGCCATCGCCGTGGCTCCTCCAGATGCGGTCCGGTGAGGGAGGGGAGTGCGCACGTGCGCACGTGCGCACGTGTGTGCAGCGTGAAGGCTACCGCGCACGCACCGCGCAGCTACCACCCCACCTGCGGTTCGGTCACCGGCCTGTCGGTCCGAGGTCGTGGCGGCTCCGCACTCCGGCGCCCCGGGGTCCCCGGCCGCTCACCACTCCAGCGCCCATGGCCTCCCGCTGCCCGCGAAGTGCCCCACGTTCACGCACTCCGTCGCGCCGATCCGCATCCGCCGCACCAGCGGCTGGTGGACGTGACCGAACAGGGAGTACCTCGGCTTGGTACGGCGGATCGCGTCGAGCAGAGCCCGGCTGCCGCGTTCGAAGCGGCGCGCCACCGTGTCGTACACCAGCTCCGGCACCTCGGGCGGGATGTGTGTGCACAGCACGTCCACCTCCCCCACTGCCTCGATCTTCGCCGCGTACTCCTCGTCGCTGATCTCGTACGGGATGCGGGTCCCCCCTGCTCGAACAAAGTTGAGAGCTTGGGGGAGCACGGGCATGCGCAGGCCCCCGCCGACGAAGCCGAACGTCCAGCCGCCGATCTCCACCCGCTCGCCGTCGAGGACCCTCGTCCCGGGTCCGGCGTACTCGGGCCACAGCCCCGGCATGTCGACATTGCCGTAGGTGGCGTACGTCGGTGTGGGGAACGCGCCGAACAACTCGGCGTACTGCCGGCGGACCGCCTCCTCGATCACCGCGGCGCGGTCCATGCCCGCACCGGCCCACAGCCCGGCACCGAACGCCCGCGCCTCCTCGAAGCGGCGGGCGGTGCGCAACTCCACCAGACGGGCGGTGTTCTCGCGCCCGAACAGGTCCGGGAAGATCCCGCGCGAGTGGTCGGCGTAGTCGAGGAAGAGGACGAGGTCACCCAGGCAGATCAGGGCGTCCGCCCCGTCGCCCGCTCTGACCAGGTCCCGCACATTGCCGTGTACATCGCTGACCACATGAACGCGCCTGCGCGGGTCACCGCCCGGTGTGGATGCCATAACGATCAAGCGTAGGGGTGTGCGGCGACCGTGAACAGGGACGGCCTGACGTGCGCGTACTGGCTCGTCAGGAAGGGGGTGGACTACTGTGCGCGAAGGAACGCCCACACATGTGACACGCGGAACATCTCGCCGGGACCCCCTGTCGTAAGGGGCCTACCGAGGGGTAACGTCCGGGCAGTCCAGTCATGCGCAGGGCCAATGGCTTCCGGAGAAACCCTGAGCACGAGTACGAACCTTGGACCGCACCGTCGCAGCACACAGAGTCACGGCGTCGGCGCCCTATGAGGAGCAGCAGTCTTGCGCGAGTTCAGCCTTCCGGCCTTGTACGAGGTTCCCACGGACGGAAACCTGGCCGACATCGTCCGCAGAAACGCCGCGCAGCACCCCGACGTCGCCGTCATCGCCCGTAAGGTGGGCGGCGCCTGGCAGGACGTCACCGCCACCGCCTTCCTCACCGAGGTGCGGGCCGCCGCCAAGGGACTCATCGCCTCCGGTGTGCAGCCGGGCGACCGCGTGGGCCTGATGTCCCGGACCCGTTACGAGTGGACGCTGCTCGACTTCGCGATCTGGAGCGCAGGCGCGATCACCGTCCCGGTGTACGAGACCAGTTCGCCCGAGCAGGTGCAGTGGATCCTCGGCGACTCGGGCGCGACCGCCTGCATCGTGGAGCTGGACACGCACGCGGCGACCGTCGAGTCGGTGCGCGACCGGCTGCCCGCCCTCAAGCACGTCTGGCAGATCGAGGCCGGGGGCGTGGAGGAGCTGGAAGGCGCCGGCCAGGACGTCAGCGACGAGACGGTCGAGGAGCGCAGCTCGCTCGCGAAGGCCGACGATCCGGCCACCATCGTGTACACCAGCGGGACCACCGGGCGCCCCAAGGGCTGTGTGCTCACCCACCGCAACTTCTTCGCCGAGTGCGGCAACGTCGTGGAGCGGCTGCGCCCCCTCTTCCGTACGGGCGAGTGCTCCGTCCTCCTCTTCCTCCCGCTCGCGCACGTCTTCGGGCGGCTGGTGCAGGTCGCGCCGATGATGGCGCCGATCAGGCTGGGCTGCGTCCCGGACATCAAGCACCTCACGGACGAACTCGCCTCGTTCCGGCCGACGTTGATCCTCGGTGTGCCGCGCGTCTTCGAGAAGGTCTACAACGCGGCGCGCGCCAAGGCGCAGGCGGACGGCAAGGGCAAGATCTTCGACAGGGCGGCGGACACGGCGATCGCGTACAGCCGCGCGCTGGACACCCCGTCCGGCCCGTCCCTCGGCCTGAAGATCAAGCACAAGGTGTTCGACAAGCTCGTCTACGGCAAGCTGCGCGCGGTGCTGGGCGGCCGTGGCGAGTACGCCATCTCCGGCGGCGCCCCGCTGGGCGAGCGCCTGGGCCACTTCTTCCGCGGCATCGGCTTCACGGTCCTGGAGGGCTACGGTCTGACCGAGTCCTGTGCGGCCACCGCGTTCAACCCCTGGGACCGGCAGAAGATCGGTACGGTCGGCCAGCCGCTGCCGGGTTCCGTGATCCGCATCGCGGACGACGGTGAGGTCCTGCTGCACGGCGAGCACGTGTTCAAGGAGTACTGGAACAACGAGGCCGCGACCGCGGAGGCGCTGGCCGACGGCTGGTTCCACACGGGCGATGTCGGCACCCTCGACGAGGACGGCTACCTGAGGATCACCGGCCGCAAGAAGGAGATCATCGTCACCGCGGGCGGCAAGAACGTCGCCCCGGCCGTGATCGAGGACCGCATCCGGGCGCACGCGCTGGTCCAGGAGTGCATGGTGGTCGGCGACAAGCGGCCCTTCGTGGGCGCGCTGATCACCCTCGACGAGGAGTTCCTGGGCCGCTGGGTGGCCGAGCACGGCAAGCCGGCGGGCTCCACCGCGGCGTCGCTGTGCGAGGACCCGGATCTGCTCGCGGCGGTCCAGGAGGCGGTCGACGACGGCAACGCCGCGGTGTCGAAGGCGGAGTCGGTGCGGAAGTTCCGCATCCTCCCCGCCCAGTTCACCGAGGAGTCGGGCCACATCACGCCCTCCCTGAAGCTCAAGCGCAGTGTGGTGGCGAAGGACTTCGCGGCGGAGATCGAAGCCCTCTACCGGAAGTAGCGGGCCGTTCAGCCTGCTGTCGTGACGCGGTGTCCTCGGCGGATCCGCGTCACCGAGCAGCAGCGCGCCGCCTGTGGTCTCACGCCCGTCCACAGTCCCGCGCCCCGACAGGGACAGCCCCCTGTCTCGTCGCGGCGCATGCGGGAAACTCCGGACAGGCCCCAGGGACTCGAATAAAGTGAGCCTGCAGCTGTTGGGGTGACGGCGCATCAGCCTTGGTTGACGTTCCCGGAGCAGGAGTGGAAGGCCGAGGACGGGCACGCGTCGAGCGCGCCGTCCATCGCGGTCGCGGACCGTTCCGCCGATCAAGGGAACTTCGCGGTGTTCCGAGAAGCGTTCGCCCCCACTGTCGATTCCGGCCTGCGCCACTCGATGTCTCGGTGAAGACTGACCACCAAGCCTCGCGAAGGGAACCGCCGCCGTGGACTACCGCCTTGAACTGATCCCGCTCCCGGTCGCCGACGTCGACCGCGCCAAGGCCTTCTATACCGACCGGCTCGGTTTCAAGGTCGACCTCGACTTCAGCCCGAACGAGGCGTTCCGCGTCGTCCAGCTGACTCCGCCGGGGTCCGCCTGCTCGATCTCCATCGGCGTCGGCATCGTCAGCACTCCCCCGGGCTCGGTCCAGGGCCTGCACCTCGTCGTTGACGACATCCACGCCGCGCGGGCCGAGTTGGTCGGAAACGGAGTCGAGGTCGCCGAGGTGCAGGACATGGGCGCACCGGGCAAGCCGACCGTCTCCTACGCGGCTTTCACCGACCTGGACGGCAACGGCTGGACCTTGCAGCAACTCCCCCACTGAGCCGCTCCTGGCAGCCGTGGCTTCAGAGAAGGTCCTTCAGCTTCTCCGCGAGCAAGTCCCAGCGCCATCTCTCCTCGACCCACTGCCGACCCCGCTCCCCCATCCGGCGGCGCAGCTCGGGGTCGCCGAGCAGGGTGACGATACGGTCCGCGGCGTCCTCGAAAGAGCCGCCCCGGACCACCCAGCCGGTCTCTCCGTCGAGCACCGCGTCGGGCGCGCCACCCGAGTCACCGGCGACCACCGGGAGGCCCGTCGCGGACGCCTCCAGGTACACGATGCCGAGGCCCTCGACATCCAGTCCGCCCCGGCGGGTGCGGCAGGGCATCGCGAAGACGTCACCCGCCCCGTAGTGCGCGGGCAACTCCGCCCAGGGGACGGCGCCCGTGAAGTGGACCGCGTCGGCGACCCCGGTCTCGCGCGCGAGCCTGCGCAGCTCCTTCTCGTACGGCCCGCCCCCGACGATCAGCAGGACGGCGTCCGGCTCCTTGCCCAGGACCCGGGGCATCGCGCGGATCAGCGTGTCCTGGCCCTTGCGCGGGACCAGGCGGGACACGCAGACCACCACGGGACGGTCGGTGAGCCCCAGGCGGGCACGGACCTCGTCACCGCCCGAGTCCGGGTGGAACGTCTTCTCGTCGACACCCGGCGGCAGCTGCACCATCCGCCCGGCCGCCTGCGGCGTCAGCGCGGAGGCGATGCGCGAGCGGGTGTACTCGCCCAGATAGGTGATCGTGTCGGTCGACTCGCCGATCCTGCGCAACAGGCCGCGCGCAGCGGGCAGTTGAGCCCATCCCGCCTCATGGCCGTGGGTGGTCGCCACCAGTCGTTCGGCGCCCGCCCGCCGTAGCGCCGGCGCCATCAGGCCGAGCGGCGCCGCCGCCCCGAACCACACCGACGAACAGCCGTGCTCCCGCAGCAGCCCCACGGCACGCCGGGTCACACCGGGCGTCGGCAGCAGCATCGTCGTACGGTCCCGTACGACGGTGAAGGGCTGCTCGGCGTCGAAGGCGGCCGTCGCCTCCTGGCCCTCCCGGCTCCGTCTCCACGTGGAGGCGTACACGACCAGTCGTTCCGGGTCCAGGCGCAGCGCCATGTTGTGCAGGAACGCCTGGATGCCGCCAGGGCGCGGCGGAAAGTCGTTGGTCACGATCAGGGTCTTGTGCATTGCCGTCGACAGTACCGAACGCGGTGTGCCACCGTACTCATGGCTTCCCACGGCCGCGCTTCGTAGCCCTCGCACAGTCCGACAGGGGATCATGGCCCCTCACGACAGAACACACGAGACGTGCTGGAACAGGGGCTCAGGTGGACATTTCGAGCACACGGCGATTTCCGGTCTGGCTGCTCGCCACCTGGGGCGTGACCAGACTGACCCTGCTGTTGTTCGTCTTCAAGGTGTGGGTCTTTCCCGGCCCGGACGTCACCAGCGACGTCTCCGTGATCTACCACGGCTGGTACGAGACCCTGCGCACCGGATCCTTCCCGCTCGACGATGTCACCTGGCAGTACCCGCCCGCCGCGGCACTCGCGATCCTCTCCCCCGCGCTACTGCCCTTCCAGGACTACGCGCAGGCCTTCTACGGCCTCGCCTTCCTCGCCGATCTGGCGGTCTTCTGTCTGCTCCAGTTCGCGGGGCTGCGTCCCGGCAGGACGCTGCGCGGCGCCTGGGTGTGGACGGTCGGCGTGGCGTTGCTCGGCCCGATCGTGTACGCACGCTACGACGTGATGGTGACGGCGGTGGCGGTCGCGGCACTGCTGGCCGGAGCACGTCATCCCCGCGTGATGGGGGCGCTGGTGGGCTTCGGCGCGTTGCTGAAGGTGTGGCCGGCGCTGCTGCTGGCGGGTGTGGCGCGGCGGAGGGCCTGGCTCTCCGCCGCGGCGACGGTGGGCGGACTCGCCCTGCTCTTCGCGCTGACGATGCCCGGCGCCTTCTCCTTCCTGACCTTTCAGCGCGACCGTGGCACGGAGGTCGAGTCACTGGGCTCGCTGGTCTTCCATGTGGCCCGCCACTTCGGCTGGGAGGGCCGGGTGATGCTCAACTACGGCTCGGTGGAGTTCCTCGGCCCCTACGTCGGCTGGGTCAGCTCGGCGGCCCTGTTCCTGAGCGTGATCGCCTTCGGCTGGCTGCTGCTGTGGCGGTTGAACGTCCGACACATGACGCCGCAGGCGGTCGCGGACGCGGCCTTCGTGGCCGTGCTGATGTTCACGGTCACCAGCCGGGTGATCAGCCCGCAGTACATGGTCTGGCTGGTCGGGCTCGCGGCGGTCTGCCTTTGTTTCCGCGGCAGCCTGATGGCACTGCCCGCCGGACTGGTCGTGGCCGCCTGCCTCGCCACCGTTCTGGAGTTCCCGGTGTACTTCGCGAACGTCATCGCCAGTGACGGACTCGGGGTCACCCTCCTCTTCGTGCGCAACGGCCTGCTGGTGGCCGCCGCGCTGACCGCCGCCCGAAGGCTGTGGCGCGGAACCGTCTCGCAGCCGACCCCGACCGTGCCGCCTCAGGCCACCCGCACTCAGGAGAGTCTGACGCCGTCCTGACGGCGCGAGCAGGAGCAGAGCGCCGCACTGCAGCGCCATGGAGAGCGCGAACGCCAGACAGATCCCGGCCAGTCCGAGCCCTGACAGCGCGTACGCGAGCGGCAGTTGCACCGCCGTGCCGAGCAGCGTCACGCGCAGCAGCAGGGGCGCGCCTCCGCTGCCCTCGAACACCCCGCCGAGCGCGATGAAGCAGGACATCAGCAGCAGGTAGGGGCCGATGCAGCGCAGGAAGAGCACCCCGGCGTGCGCGACCGCGGGCCCGGCGCCGAAGGCATGCATGATCCACGGCGCGAAGGTGCCGAGCAGCACCGCCGCGGCCAGCCCCACCGTGCCCGACACGAGCACGGCCTGGCGCCCGATGGCCCGCCGCTCGTCACTGCCCGCGCCCAGGGTGTGCGCGGTGTGGATGGACGCGGCCTGCCGCACCGCGTAGAAGGCCATGGTCGCGATGTACATCACCTTGTAGGCGATGGCGTACGCGGCCACGGCCGTCACCCCGAGCCGGGCCACGATCGCGACCAGGACCAGCGCTCCGGCCTGTCGCACGGTGAAGTCGGCGGACATCGGCAGGCCGGTGGCCAGAGTGCGGCGCAGAGCGGCTCCGGTGCCCTCCGCCGGCCGGACACCCGGCTCGGTACGCGGCGGGACGCCGCGGCGCAGGGCGAGCAGTCCCGCCACCAGGGCGACGCAGCGGCACAGCACCGTCGAGACGGCGGCGCCCCGGACGCCATACGCATGGACCAGCAGCGGGTCGCAGACCAGGATCAGCCCGTTGGCCAACAGCGCCAGGCGCATCGGGGTACGGGTGTCACCGGTGCCCTTGAGGATGCCGTCGACGAGTTGCTGGGCGAAGAAGACCGCGATGCCGGGCAGCGAGATCGCGAAGTAGCCGACGGCCAGGGGCAGCGCGGGCCCTGCCCCACCCAGGACAAGCCGGGCCAGGGGCTCCCGCAGCAGGAAGCCGCCGACCGCGACGGCGGGCGTGATCACCGCGCACAGCGCCCAGCCGCCGCGCACGGCCGCCCGAACGCCGTCCGCGTCACCGGCGCCGCGGGCCCGGGCGACCAGGACGGTCGTGCCGGAGGCGAAGACCAGGGCGACGCCCAGCAACACGTTCTCGGTGTTGGTGGCGACGGCGACCGCGGCCACGGCCGGGCCGCCGAGCCGGGAGACCCAGACCGTGTTGATGACTCCGGCCGCCACCGAGGCGAGCAGTGAGAGGTAGACGGGGTGAGCGAGCGCGATCAGCTGCCGGCGATGGGCGTTCACGACGGGGCTCCATACCTCGAATCGAGTTACCTCGATTCGAGGTAACTCGGAAAGAGGTACCATGCGGGCACGACGTCCGCAACAAGGAGGCCTGCCAGTGCTGGAACTGTCGATCCTGGGCTTCCTCGCGGAGGGACCACTGCACGGCTACGAGCTGAAGGAGCGGATCAAGGCCCTGACCGGCCACGTCCGCCCGGTCAGCGACGGCGCGCTGTACCCCGCGATCAGCCGTCTGGTGGGGGCGGGCAGGCTCGATCAGCGCACCGAGCCGGGATCGGGTGCCACCCCGCGCCGCATCCTGTCGCTCACCGAGGAGGGCCACGCGGATCTCCTGGAACGGCTGCGGCACCCCAAGCAGGCGGAGATCACCGACCAGGTGCGCTTCAACACGGTCCTCGCGTTCCTGCGCCACCTCCCGGACCGGGCGGAGCAGGCCGCGGTCCTGCGCCGTCGGCTCGACTTCCTGCAGACACCGGCGAGCTTCTTCTACCGCGACGGCGAACCCGTACCGGCCGAGGCGGCCGGCGACCTGTTCCGACAGGGCATGCTGCGCGTCGCGCGGGCGACGGGCGAGGCGGAGAAGACCTGGCTGAAGGAGGCGATCGCGCGACTGGAGGGCTGAACAGGCGGCGCGTCAGGCTTTCGCTCGGGTCAGGCCAGCGCGCCCGAACATGATCCGAACCAGTGCCACGACAGGCAACGTTTGCCCCGTCGCGGCCCTAGCGGCCCTGGCCGAGTTGCGCCGTCAGATAGCCCCGCCACTGCCGTGTGAAATCCTCCGGAGTCGTCCCGAGGACCTTCTTCAGCGCGTCCTCGACCGCCCCCGCGCGCTCGGAGTGGTCGCCCACCGCCCGGTAGAAGTCGTTCAGCCGGACCTCGCCCCAGCGGTCCGCGATCATCCGGCAGGCCATCCAGCCGCCCTCGTACGCCCGCGCCAGCTTCCCCGCGTCCCCGGCGAAGGCGAAGTCCCCGTCCTTGGGAAGCGCGGCCGGAACGTGTCCCAGCGCGACGAAACGGTCTAGTTCCGGGGCCACTTGTGCGGGCGTACGACCGCTGCCGCGGTAGCCGACCCAGTCGGCGTACCCCTCGGAGAGCCACAGGGGAGTGGCCGCCGTCGTGTGGGCGCGGGTGGCGACATGCGTGGTCTCGTGCGTCAGGACGACCTGTTTACCCAGGCCGCCGAGGGCGCCGTACGAGTCCGGGTTCACGACGATCCGGTCCGCGGGCGTCTTCCTCGTCCCTCCCACCTCGCCGGTGGTGACCGCCGCGATCCCCCGGTACCCGGCCGCCGACGCGCCGAGCAGGCCGGCCATCCCCTCCAGCGTCCGGGGTACGACGACCACGACATGCCCCGGCCAATCGCTGCCCCACGCCTTGCTGACGGAGGGCACCGCCCGGTCCGCGAGGCGCGCGAGGGACCGCAGCAGGTCCCGCGACTGCCCGACCCCGAGGACGAGACTGTGATCCCCGCGGACGACCCGGACGGCGCCCTGCTCCCACAACTGTTCGTTGGCCCCGGGGGCGGGCTCGTCGGAGCTGACGTACCAGCGTTCGCCGGCGCGGGTCAGCCGCAGCGCGCGGGCGGCGGTGACGGGCACCCGGTCGTAACCCCTGATGCGGTAGCGCAGTTCGGCATCGGCGGTGGCACGGTCGCCGGTGCGACGCAGGGCGGTGAGGTGGTAGGACCAGGCAGCCAGCGGCACATCCCGGATGTTGTCGAACTCGTCGGTGCCGTCGGCGAGTCGGCCGGTGGTGTCCGAGGCCGGTGCCCCGGTCGCCCGGAACGCGGAACGGTCACCGTCCAGGACCGCCGCCGCCCGCAGGTCGAGCACCCGCTGCACGGCGGCCTTCTGGGTATCCGGCTCCGGCGGGCCGCCGCAGCCGACGAGTCCGGCGAGCAGCAGCACACAGCCCGCCACGACCCCCGGCACCCGCCCACGACCAGCCACGTCCCGATGGTACGCGGCGGCTCGGCACCCTACCGGGCCCCGGTTCAGGGCCTGGTGACCGACGAGACCGGCATCATCCCGACCGGGTCGTACCGCACCGCGGCCCCCGGGTGCGGCGCGTGGATGACCATGCCGCCACCCACGTACATCGCCACATGGCTGGCATCGTTGCGGTAGACGACCAGGTCACCGGGCAGGGCCTCGGAGAGCGGCACCTGGCGTCCGGCGTAACGCTGCTGCTGCGAGGTGCGCGGCAGCCCGATACCGGCATGCGCGTACGCCCACTGCATGAGGCCCGAGCAGTCGAACCCACCCGGCCCGTTGGCGCCCCACACATACGGGCGACCGAGCGCGGTACGGACCGCGGAGACGGCGGCAGCGGCACGGCCACCGGGCGCGACGGCACTGCCCCGCAGGTCGGGCACGTCACCGGCGGAGCGGGACGCCCGCTCGTAGGCGACACGCTGCGTCACCGGCATCGAGTTGAGCAACCGCCGTGCCGCGGCGAGCTTCCGCTCAACCGCCTTCTTGTGCTGGGCGACCGCCTTGCGGCTCTTCTCCAGCTCCGCGAGCTTCCCGGCCGTCTCCGTGCGCTCCTGGGCCAGTTCACGCAGGGCCGACTGAAGTTCCCTGAGCCGTAGGGCCTGGTGGACGCCGATCCGGTCGAGCGCGGCCGCCCGGTCGAGGTAGGCGTCGGGGCTGTCGGAGAACAGCAGCGCGAGCGTGGGGTCCAGGCCCCCGGAACGGTACTGGGCCCCGGCGAGCGCACCGAGCGCGTCCCGCAGGGCGTTGACGCGGCCCTGCTGCCGGGCGATGCGATCCTGCGCGTGGCCGACCTGACGCCGCAGCGAACCGGACCGTTCCTCGGCCTTGTTGTACGCCTCGGTGGCCCGCTCGGCCTCCCGGTACAGCCGGTCCACCGTGGCCCGGGCATTGTCGCGCGGCACGGCGTCCGCCGGTACGACACCGAAGGCCGCGGCAACCGCCGCCGCGGACAGAACGGCTGCTGTGGCGCCACGACCCCGGCCCGGGCCGGAGGCTGCAAGACGGCGATGGGACCCCACGACCGGTCGCACTCCCTTCCGCTGACTCACCCCGCCACACGGCGGGGAAACGCGGCAGACAGTAGCCGGGTGATCACTCAGAGACCAAAGGCCATCCGGTGGGTACACAATCCGACGCCCCGCCACTGACGCAGGTCATGGGCGGGGCGCGGGGTCAGCGGGAGTCGCTGGAATTCGCCCGATCGGGCGCGGTGGCGCGGGAAGTTGAACGGGACGTCAGATGCGGACGCCGAACTGGAACGGCATGTTGCCGATCGACTCGTAGCGCACGACCGTGCCGGTACGCGGGGCGTGCAGCACCTGGCCGTTACCCGCGTAGAGGCCGACGTGGTGCTGGTCGCCGTAGAAGATGACCAGGTCGCCGACCTGGAGTTGGCTGGCACTGTAGATGCGGGTGCCGTCGTTGGCCTGCGCCTGCGACTGGCGGGATATCTTGACGCCGGCCTGCCCGTAGGCCCAGGAGGTCAGCCCCGAGCAGTCGAAGGAGGAGGGACCGGTGGCACCCCAGACATAGGGCGAGCCGATCTTGGTCTGGGCGGCGGCGAACGCGGCGGCGGCGCGGCCGGAGGCGGGCTTGCTGGAGCCGGACGGGGCGGTGCCGGTGGAGCTGTTCAGCGCGGTGCGCTCGCTGGCGCGGGTGGCGCGCTCCTCCTCGGCCTTCATGGCCGCGCGCTCCTGCGCCGTCAGGCTGTTGAGAAGCTTCTGCGCCCCGGCGAGCTTGGACTGGACTTCCTTCTTCTTCTTGCCCAGTTCGGTGCGGGTTGCCGCGAGATCCTTGAGCTTGTCGGAGGCTTCCTTGCGCTCCTGGGCCAGCTCGCGCTGCTTCTCCTGGATCTTCTTCAGCGCCTCGACCTGCTGACCGCTCAGCTGGCTGAGGGTGGACGCCTTGTCGAGGAAGTCGTCCGGGTCCGAGGAAAGGAACAGCTGGACGGACGGGTCGATGCTGCCGGTGCGGTACTGGGCGCTGGCCATCGAGCCGATCCCGTCGCGCAGCTTGTTGAGGTCTTCCTGACCCCGGGCGACGGTGTCCTGGAGGGTGGAGATCTGCTTCTCCAGCTTCTCCTGCTTCTCCTTGGCCCCGTTGTACTTCTCGGTGGCCTTCTCCGCCTCTTCGTAGAGCTTGTCGACCTTGGACTTGACCTCGTCCTTGTTCGGCTTCGCACTGGGCGCGGCGTTGGCGGCCTGCGCGCTGAGGGCCACGGCGGCCGCGGCGACGGTGGTGAGCACGGTCACACGCGTGCGGCTCGGCTGCTTGGGTCGACGGTGGGACGCCACGAAGGCGAGCTCCTTCTTCCTTCAGCCGCCTACCGACACGCCGGCGGGCGGTGACCCTCCGCCGTCACTCCCAATGAGTGATCACCCGAGCGGAGGTTCGAGGCCCGACCATAGTGACCCTCCTGTGATCAGTTCAAATCCTGACGTGAAAAATCTCAGTCACCGTGTGCATTCTTTGCACTCAACTCACGTGCAGTGATGCCCGCTTGACACTACGTTGCGTGAAGATTCCGCTAATTCGGGCATTCCCGACGGATGTTGCGGTTGACGCGTACGGGGCCCATGGGGCGTACGGGCCGGAGCCAAGAGTGCCGCGTTCGGCGAAGACGGGTCGTCGGCGTCAGGACAGACGCTTGAGCAGGACCGCGGACGCGACCGGGCGCGCACCCGCCCTGGCGACGCCGTCAGCCACCTCGCGGTCGGTGGAGGCGACGATGACCGGCCGGCCCGGCGGTTCCGCGCGCACCAGTTGCCGGATCAACTCGTCGGCGGTGACGCCCGGCTTGGAGAACAGCACCCGTACTCCACGCGGCGGGGCCAGCAGGACGGGCGCGACCAGCTCGGCCCCGTCGAAGACACACGTGACCTCGGCACCGGTCTGCGCGGCGAGCTGCGAGAGCTGACCGAGGATCCTGAGACGCTGCTTCTCCAACGGCATCTGCGGATAGCCGGTCTTGGTGACGTTGTAGCCGTCGACGACCAGATGCACCTGTGGCAGCGCGAGCAACTGGTCGAGAATCGCGGGATCGTTCTCGGACAGTGCGCGGGCCGCGATGTCCTTCGGGGTCATTCGCCCCGGCTCGACCGCGTCCACGGTCTCCGCCGGCCGTGCGGACACCGGCGGCAGCGCGAGTTCCCGCCGTAGCCCCTGGGCCGCTTCCAGCACGGTGTCGAGCAGCAGCCGTACGCGCATGTCCTCGACGCTGCGCCCCTCACGCGCCGCCCTGCGCGTGGCCTCCAGGGCGGCTTCCGCCTCCCCGAGACGCGCCTTGAGCCGCCGGGTCTCGCTCTCGGCGGCGGACACCTGCGACTGGCCCTCGGCCCGTATGGCCTCGACCTCGTGCCGCGTCTTGCGCAGGGCGGACTCACCGCGCTTGACGTCACTGAGAGCCGCGCGCAGCTTGCGCTGAAGCGATTCGGCTTCCTTGCGTGCCGACTCCAGTTCCGTACGCAGCCGTTCGGTCTCGGCGCGGGTGTGGGCGCGGGCGGCCGTCAACTCCGCTCGCAGCCGCTCCAGTTCCGCGCGGCTCTCCTCGTCGGCCCGCTCGGCGTCCGCGCGCTGGACCTCCTCGCCGACGGCGGTCACCAGCTTCACCCAGCCCGCGGGGCGCAGCACATACGCCGCGGCGGCCACGTCGAGCGGGTCCGCGGCCGGGGGTGGCGAGCCGGAGTCGAGGGCACCGGTGAGTTCCGGCTGGGCCTCTTTGAGCTTCTCCCCGATGCGCTGCCGGAACACCGCATCGGTCTCCACGGCCGCCGCCATGGCGTTACCGGCGAACTTGGCCCGGCGGTTCGGGGTGAACCGGGCGTACTGTCTTAGCTGTGCGGGCAGTTCGCCGAGGGTCAGCCCGCCGAAGCCGTCGGCGACGATCTGCATGACCCGGCGGCGCACGCCGTCGGGCAGCGGACGGTCGAGCACCTCAGCGGCGCCGTCGACCGGCTCCCCGCCCGCGGTCTCCACCATCCGTCACCCCAATACCTGTGCGGGAGCCGCCTCCTTCAGGAGCCGGCGCCCGGCCTGTCCACGAGTTCCACCTGGTCCACGGCGTTGCACCAGCGGCAACGCACCGACTCGATGGTCTCACTGACCACCTCGCGCTCCTCGACCTTGGGCTCACCGGACAGATCGAGGTGCACGTACTCGACGACCTTCGACGAGCGGGTCACGTCGAAACGTGTGAGGTTGCCGCAGAGCGTGCAGCGCCACCGGGTCGTCTCGGTCGGCAGGGGAACCGTCATCGTGGCTACTCTTCTTTCTTCCAGTCTCCGTGATGCGCCAGCTTCCCCGGAGCGTGTGGGTCGTAACCCTACGGCCTGGCGGGCACTCCACGCCCGCCCGTCCCCAACGGCGAGGCACTCTGTGCGTATCCGTCCGGTTACGCCATGCTCTGTCCCATGATCAGCACCTGGAGCAGGGCTGCCGCCAGAGCGCTGCGGGCACCGTCGGCGCCGATGACACACGGACTGATCGCCCTGTGCTGTCTGATCTTCCTGATCGGACCGGCCGCAAGCCTGAACCCCACGTACGGCACCGGGGACGCGCTGCTCGCCGCTCAGCGGGCCTATTTCGCCCGCTGGGGCGTGGTGCCCGTGGAACTGTTCAGCGGAGCGCCACGGGCCGGGCTCACGCCCGCGACGGCACTGTTCGTGCACGGCAGCTGGGTGCATCTGCTGGGCAACATGCTCTTCCTCCATGTCTTCGGGGCGATGACAGAGGAGCGGATGGGCCGCCTGGAGTTCGCCCTCTTCTACCTGGGCTGCGGCTTTCTCGCGCTGCTGGGATACGCGGCGGCCAACGCCGACTCGACGCAGTCGCTGGTCGGGGCGTCCGGGGCGATCTCCGCCGTCCTCGGCGCCTTCCTCTTCCTGTTCCCCCGGGCGCGGGTGACCAGTCTCTTCCCGTTCCTGCTCTTCCTTCCGCTGCGCTTTCCGGCCTGGGTGGTGCTGCCCTTCTGGGCGACCCTGCAATGGCTGGCGGCGGGCCGCGCCACGCAGAGCCCCGGGGTCGCCTACCTCGCCCACCTGATCGGCTTCTCGCTGGGCTTCCTCTACGCGTGGGTGCGCTACGGCCGTACGAGTAGGGTGAAAACCCCAGCCGAGGCCCCCGAGGGAGAACACCAGCCGTGATCACCGCGATCGTGCTCATCAAGACCAGCGTGGACCGGATCCCCGAGATCGCCGAGTCGATCGCCGCGCTGGACTGCGTCAGCGAGGTCTTCTCCGTCACCGGTACGTACGACCTCATCGCCATGGTCCGCGTGAAGGCCCACGACGACCTCGCGGACGTCATCCCCGGCCGGATCAGCAAGATCCCGGGCGTCCTGGGCACGGACACCCACGTGGCCTTCCGGACGTACTCGCAGCACGACCTGGAGGCAGCGTTCGCGATCGGCCTGGACAACTGAGGGGCCCTCGCTCGGACCAGCCCTGACCAGACCGGGCCGCCCGGTCGGGTGCGGGCCCACGGACGACCGTGCGCTCCGCCCGCCCTCCCGCGGCCACGCCCACCCGTGGCCCCGGCCGACCCGCCCTCAGCCCGTATCAGACCGCGGGGACACGGCGACCCTCCTCCGTCCGGTACCGCCGCTGCGCGCCACCGTCGACGAGCTCCCCGACCGCGCGGACGAAGCGCTCCACGTGCTCGTCGGGGGTACCCGCGCCGAAGCTGACGCGGATCGCGTTCAGGGACTTCTCACCGGGCGCGGCCTCGGAGGCGCCGCACTCGCCCGGTGCCTGCGGGTCGCCGCCGAGCAGGGTGCGCACCAGCGGATGGGCGCAGAACAGGCCGTCCCGCACACCGATGCCGTACTCGGCGGAGAGCGCGGCGGCGAAGTGGGAGCTGTCCCAGCCGTCGACGACGAATGAGATCACGCCGACGCGGGGCGCGTCGTCGCCGAACAGGGAGAGCACCCTGACCTCCGGTAGCTCGGCGAGCCCTTCCCTGACCTTGCGGACCAGGTACTGCTCGCGGGCGACCAGCGACTCGAAGCCGGCCTCGGTGAGGGCCTTGCAGGCCGCGGCGATGGAGTAGGCGCCGATGACGTTGGGCGAGCCCGCTTCGTGCCGGGCGGCGGTCTCGTGCCACTCGACGTCCACTCCCCCGTCCGCGCGCCGGTTGACCCTGCGGCTGGCACCGCCGCCCGCGAGGTACGGTTCGGCCTCGCGCAGCCAGTCGGCACGCCCGGCCAGGACTCCGGAGCCGAAGGGGGCGTACAGCTTGTGGCCGGAGAAGGCGACCCAGTCGACATCGAGGTCGCGGACGGACACCGGGTGGTGCGGAGCGAGCTGGGCGGCGTCCAGGACGATCCGGGCTCCGTGCGCGTGGGCGGCCGCCGCGAGTTCGCGTACGGGCCACAGCTCGCCGGTGACGTTGGAGGCGCCGGTGACGCAGACGAGGGCCGGGCCATTGGGGCCTCCCCTGCTCGAACGAAGTCGAGAGCTTGGGGAAGGGTCCCGGTCCGCGAGGGCACGCTCCAGGGTCTCGACGGCCTGGCGCGGGGTGCGCGGCGCGTCGAGGTAGGTGACCTGGGCCTTTCGCCAGGGCAGCAGGGAGGCGTGGTGCTCGGTCTCGAAGACGAAGACCCGGCAGTCGGCCGGTAGGGCGGCGGCGAGGAGGTTGAGCGAGTCGGTGGTGGACCGGGTGAAGATCACCTCGTGTCCCTCCCGTCGCCCACCACCGCCCTTGCCGGACTGGGCTTCGCCCAGGCTGCCTTCGATGTCGCAGTCGAGGAAGTCGGCCACGGTCCTGCGGGCGTTCTCGTAGAGGTCGGTGGACAACTGCGAGAGGTACCCGGCACCGCGGTGGACGCTGCCGTAGTACGGCGCGTACGCCGCCACGTCGTCCCAGACCCGCTGCAGGGCCGGGGCGCTGGCGGCGTAGTCGAGCGCGGCGTAGGTGACCTCGCCGCCGGTGACGAGCGGGACGGTGACGTCCCTGCCCAGAACGGGCAGAGGGGCGCGATCGGACCGGTCGACGGCAGCGGTGGAGACGGACATGAGTGCACTCCCGTGAAAGCAGGCGGAATCGCCGTGCCGGGCGGCGCGCGACAGGGCGCGCCTGCGTCAGCGGCACAGGGCGGGTGAAAGGAGAAGGGGATGCGAGGGTGGGGCTCTGCGGCCCTAACGCATTCGCTTGCTCACGGGAAGGCTCCCTCGAACGACCAGGACCCCTGGTGACGCGAGGGGTCCGCGCTTGCCGCGGACCTCGCTGCCCACGGCCTGGTCTTCACCCGGGGCACCCCGCCACGGACGGAGGGTTGCCGGACAGTCGGCCGGGGCCGAATGACTGTCGCTCATGACCTGTTCAGGACCGTACGTGACGTGATCACCGACCGCAACCTCTGTCCGGATCCCGGGACGTACAGGCGCCCTGTGGCATCGCGACGCGCGACGACGCCGCGGAGCCCGGCCGTGCCGGGCTCCGCACACCACGGAACGCTACTTGTTGCTCGCGGCCACCCAGCGCTCCAGCGTCCGCCGGGCCGCCCCCGAGTCGATCGACTCCGCCGCTTTCCGCATCCCGACGCGGATCTGCTCGGCGAGGGGTGCCTCGGTGGGCTCCAGCGCCACCAGGGCCGCCGCCGAGTTCAACAGCACCGCGTCCCGCACCGGCCCCTCTTCGCCCGCGAGCACTCGCCGCGCGACATCCGCGTTGTACGAGGCGTCCGCACCCCGCAGCGCCTCCACCGGCACCAGCTCGATACCGACGTCCCGCGGGTCGAAGGACTCCTCGGTGACCTTGCCGTCGCGCACGATCCACACCCGGGACGTGGAGGTCGTCGTCAGCTCGTCCAGACCGTCGTCGCCGCGGAACACCAGCGACGAGTTACCGCGTGCCGCGAAGACTCCCGCCATGATCGGCGCCATCCGCGGATCGGCGACACCGACTGCCTGGGCCTTCACCTGTGCCGGGTTGGCCAGCGGACCGAGGAAGTTGAACACGGTCCGCACCCCCAACTGCCCTCGGGCAGCGGCGACATGCCGCAGCGCCGGATGGAACCTCGCGGCGAAGCAGAAGGTGATCCCGGCCTCCTCCGCGACCTCCGCGACCCGGCGCGGCGTCAGCTCCAGACTGACGCCGAGCTTCTCCAGGACGTCGGAGGCCCCGGACGCCGAGGACGCGGCCCGGTTGCCGTGCTTGACGACCTTCGCGCCGGTGCCGGCGACGACGATCGAGGACATGGTGGAGATGTTCACCGTCTTCGCGCCGTCGCCGCCCGTGCCGACGATGTCGACCGTGCGCCCCGGCACCTCGATCACGCTCGCGTGCTCGTACAGCGCACGCACACAGCCGGAGATCTCCTCTACGGTCTCCCCCTTGGCGCGCAGCGACACCGCGAATCCGGCGATCTGTGCGTCGGTCGCCTCGCCGCGCATGATCAGGTCCATCGCCCAGGCGGTGTCGTCCGACGTGAGGTTTCGGCCCTCCAGCAGGCCGTTCAGCAGGGCGGGCCAGGAACGGCCCGCCGCGGTGTCGCCTCCAGCGGGGGTCACAGCAGTCATAAGCCGCTCCTGGGTCGGTGTCCCGAACGGGACACGAGTCTTGTATGTCCAGCCTATCCAGCGTGGGAGACGGCGAAGGACCCCGTCCGGGAACTGGACGGGGTCCTTCGGCCGTGGCGTGGCGCGCAGCGATCAGTGGTGGCCGTGGCCGCTCGTGATCTCCTTGTACTCCTCAGCCGAGGGCTTGGGGATCTGGTTCAGATCCCCGTAGTAGGCGCTGCTCAGCTTGGCGCGGAGCTTCTCCGAGCCCTTGATCTTCCGCTCGACGCCGTTCTCGTCGACCAGCGGACCGATCTCGACCGGCGTGTACTGCTCGTGCGCGGTGAGCGTGTGCAGCTGCTCCTGGCTGAGCGGCTCGTGCACCTCGATGAACTCACCGTGCGGCAGCCGCTTGATGATGCCCGACTCACGGCCGTGCAGCACCTTGTCGCGGTCGCGGCGCTGAAGGCCGAGGCAGACCCGCTTGGTGACGACGAACGCGAGGACCGGGCCGGCGAAGAACGCGATCCGCACGAACCAGGTGATCGCGTTGATCGACAGGTGGAAGTGCGTGGCCCACAGGTCGTTGCCACCGCCGACCAGCATCACCATGTACGCGGTGATCCACGCGACACCGAAGGCGGTACGCGTCGGCGCGTTGCGCGGGCGGTCCAGGATGTGGTGCTCGCGCTTGTCGCCGGTGACCCACGACTCGATGAACGGGTAGACCGCGATCGAGGCGAGGACCAGCGGGAAGATCACCAGCGGGATGAACACACCCAGGACGAGCGTGTGACCCCAGACGTTGATCTCCCAACCCGGCATCACTCGGATCAGGCCCTCGGCGAAGCCCATGTACCAGTCGGGCTGGGCGCCCGTGGACACCTGGTCCGCCCGGTAGGGGCCGATGGCCCAGATCGGGTTGATCGAGGCGATCGCCGCGATGGCCGCGATGACACCGAAGACCAGGAAGAAGAAGCCTCCGGCCTTGGCCATGTACACCGGCAGCAGCGGCATGCCGACGACGTTGTTGTTCGTCTTGCCGGGACCCGCGAACTGCGTGTGCTTGTGGTAGAAGACCAGGATCAGGTGACCGACCATCAGACCGAGCATGATGCCCGGCAGTAGCAGGATGTGGGCCGAGTAGAAGCGGGCCACGAAGTCGTGCCCCGGGAACTCGCCGCCGAAGAGGAACATCGAGATGTACGTACCGACGATCGGCACGGACAAGATCGCGCCCTCCATGAAGCGGACACCGGTGCCGGAGAGCAGGTCGTCCGGGAGCGAGTAACCGGTGAAGCCGGTGAACATGCCCAGGACGAACAGCAGGAAGCCGAACAGCCAGTTGATCTCACGCGGCTTGCGGAACGCGCCCGTGAAGAACACGCGCATCATGTGCACGAACATGCCGGCGAGGAAGATCAGCGCCGCCCAGTGGTGGATCTGCCGGATCAGCAGACCACCGCGGACGTCGAAGCTGATGTGCAGCGTCGATTTGAACGCCTCACTCATCATCTGGCCCTGCAGCGGCACGTAACTGCCGTCGTAGACCACCTCGTTCATCGACGGGTGGAAGAACAGCGTCAGGTACACACCCGTGAGGATGATGATGATGAAGCTGTAGAGGCAGACCTCACCCAACATGAACGACCAGTGGTCGGGGAAGATCTTGCGCATGTTGGCCTTGGCCAGGGAGTAGATCCCCAGGCGGCCGTCGGCCCAGTCCGCCACGCGCTCGCCGGCCGGCGCCGCTCGGCGCGCGCCGGAGTCGTTGGTCGTCGTAGTGCTCATCCGCGCTCCCAGAAAGCAGGACCGACGGGCTCTTCGAAGTCGCCGTGCGCCTCGAGGTAACCGTCCGCATTGACGCCGATGCGCAGCTGCGGCAGGGCGTGACCGGCCGGGCCGAAGATGACTCGGGCACCGTCGGAGAGATCGAAGGTGGACTGGTGACACGGGCAGAGGACGTGGTGCGTCTGCTGCTCGTAGAGGGAGATCGGGCAACCGACGTGGGTGCAGATCTTCGAGTAGGCCACGATGCCCTCGTGGGACCACTCGAGTTCCTTCTTGTCCTTGATGTTGTCCGGCTCCAGCCGGACGAGCATCAGGGCCGCCTTGGCGATCTCGTTCTGGAAGTTCTCGTCGTGCTCCTCCAGGCCCTCGGGCTTGGCGAAGGTGAGCGAGCCGACCGCGACGTCCGAAGGACGCATCGGCTGGTTCGTGTTCATGTTGACGAGGAGCTTGCCCTTACGCCAGGCAGTGTGGCGCAGCTTCGTCCCGGGCTTCGGGCCGAGGCCGCCCAGCAGCATGATGCCGGAGAGCGGCACCAGGGCCACCGCGCCGAACATCGTGTTGCGGATCAGCTTGCGCCGACCCATCGCGGACTCCTTGGCGCCCTGACGGAAGTCGGCCATGACCTTGGCCTTGACCTCGGGGGCCGCCTCGATCGGATGACGCTCGTCGGCGACCTCCTCGTCGGACATCAGGGTGCGGGCCCAGTGGACCGCGCCCGCGCCGATCGCGAACAGCGCCACGCCCAGCGTCAGACCCAGCGCGAAGTTGAGCGCGCTGATGTGGCCGAGCGGGAAGACGTAGATCGACTTGTCAGTGGGGAGGGCGAGGTACGCCACGATGAAGGCGATGGTGGCCAGCATCGACACCGTGAACAGCAGGGCGACCGTGCGCTCGGAGCGCTTGGCTGCCCGCTCGTCGATGTCCTGGATACGAGGCTCGTGGGGCGGGAGACCGGGGTCGGCGAACGGGTGAACCTCGTCCGCGACCGTACCGGGCGCCGTTACCTGCTCAGCGGGCAGGTTCTCTTCTGGAATGTCTTGGCTACTCATGACTTCTTGGCCTTTGCGGTCCGAGCGGCGACCCAGACGGCGACCGCGATCAGCGCACCGAGTCCGAAGATCCACGCGAACAGGCCCTCGGAGACCGGGCCGAGACCGCCCAGCTCCAGACCGCCCGGGTTCTTGGTCTCATCGCTGTTGACCGCGTCGAGGTACGCGATGATGTCCCTCTTGTTCTCCGACGACAGCGTGGTGTCGGGGAAGGACGGCATGTTCTGCGGGCCGGTCTGCATGGCCTCGTAGATGTGCTTCGGGGCGACACCCTCAAGGGTCGGCGCGAACTTGCCGTGCGTCAGAGCGCCACCCTTACCGGTGAAGTTGTGGCACTGCGCGCAGTTCTGGCGGAAGAGCTCGCCGCCCCTGCCCAGGTCGGCACCCGCGGGGCTGTAGTCGTCCTTCGTCGGCACGGCCGGGCCGGCGCCGAGGGAGGCGACGTAGGCCGCGAGCTGGTCGATCTGGGCCTGCGTGTAGACGGTCTTCTTCCGCGGCGCCTGAGCGCCCTGGGAGGTGGCTGCCGGCATACGGCCGGTGCCCACCTGGAAGTCCACGGCCGCGGCGCCCACGCCCACCAGGCTCGGACCGTCGGAGCTGCCCTGACCGTTGGTGCCGTGGCAGCTGGCGCAGCCCACCCGGTAGAGCTTCTTGCCCTCTTCGATGGCGAGGGACTGGGCGGTCTCATCGGCCTGCGCCTTGCTCGCGGGCGCGAACGCGGCGTACAGCCCCCCGGTGGCCGCCAGCGCGAGGAGTAGGACGACGACAGCCGCCAGCGGATGGCGTCGTCGTGCGGAGAGCTTTTTCACGGATTACCCCGGTGTCAGGATCTTCTGCGTCGATGCTTCTGGAAATTGATCGTGTCGTCGCGGGTGATCGTCACCCGTCGGCGACCGATTACTTGATCATGTAGATCGTGGCGAAGAGGCCGATCCAGACGACATCGACGAAGTGCCAGTAGTAGGACACGACGATGGCAGCGGTCGCCTGCTCATGGGTGAACCTCTTCGCCGCGTAGGTGCGCCCAAGGACCAGCAGGAAGGCGATGAGACCGCCCGTCACGTGCAGGCCGTGGAATCCGGTGGTCAGGTAGAACACCGAGCCGTACGGGTCCGAGGACAGCGAGAGGCCGTCCTTCTTCACCAGCTCGGTGTACTCGAAGATCTGACCGCCGACGAAGATCGCACCCATGATGAAGGTGACGATGAACCAACCCCGGAGCTTCTTCACATCCCCGCGCTCGGCGGCAAAGACGCCGAGCTGACAGGTCAGAGAGGAAAGCACCAGGATCGTGGTGTTCGTCGCCGAGAACGGGAAGTTGAGATGACTCGCCATCTCCTTCCAGTGAGCCGGCCCGGTCACCGATCGCAGGGTGAAGTACATCGCGAAGAGGGCCGCGAAGAACATCAGCTCGGAACTCAGCCAGATGATGGTTCCGACGCTGGTGAGGTTCGGTCGATTGACCGACGGGTGCGCGTGCCCGGTTTCTACTGTCGTTGCTGTCGCCACGACCGACATTATGTCGGTCGCTTATCCCGCCCTCACCCCGGGGGGTGCTGTTCGGGGTGTCCGTACCGTGTGTAGTGCCCGGATGGCGCATCAAAGGCGTGTCCGAACCGCTGTTGACGGGGTACCCGACGGAGTACCATCCGCCCCAACGGTCCATTCCGTACGACACTGATGTCCCGGAGGGAAGCATGCAGCCGACCGCCACGGTGCTGGTCTACAGCGACGACTCCACCACCCGAGAACAGGTGCGGCTCGCGACCGGGCGCAGGCCCGCTCCGGACCTCCCCGTGGTCGAGTTCGTGGAGTGCGCGACGCCGGGCGCCGTCCTCAGGGAGCTGGACAAGGGCGGCATCGACGTATGCGTCCTGGACGGCGAGGCCGTGCCGATGGGCGGGATGGGCGTCTGCCGGGAGATCAAGGACCAGGTCTTCGACTGCCCGCCGGTGCTGTTGCTGATCGCGCGACCGCAGGATGCGTGGCTGGCGACATGGAGCCGGGCCGACGCCGCTGTGACGCTGCCGGTCGAGCCTGCGGAGTTCGCCTCGTCGTTGGCTGCGTTGTTGCGACGTAAGGCCCTCTCGAGCGTCTGAGCGCCCCACGCCCTGTCCGGGAGGCAGGAGCTCCGCAGGCCCGAACTCAGGCCGCCTGCGGGCGCAGTCGCGCACGGTCCTGGGGGCTCGGTCCGTTGGGTGAGCCGACCAGGGCGCTGCCCTTGCGCCACTTCGCCCAGTCGAGGTTCCAGTCGCCGAAGCCGTTGCCGAACGGGGTCATGTCCGTACCCCCGGAGTTGACGACCTTGACGATGTCGCCCACCCGCACCGTGTCGAAGAACCACTGAGCATTGCCGTTGCTCATCCCGGTGCAGCCGTGGCTGACGTTGGCGTACCCCTGGGAGCCGACGGACCAGGGGGCGGCGTGCACGTACTCGCCGCTCCAGGTGACCCGGGCCGCCCAGTGGACCAACAGGTCGTACGAGTCCGAGGAGCCCTCGGAGATGCCGATGGTGGCGCCGCGCATCCGTACCGTGGCCTGCTTGTCCAATATGACCTTGATTCCGTTACGGGTGGCGTAGCCGGGCCGCCCGGTGGTGACGGGGATCGTTTTGAGTGGCTTGTCGTCCTTGTAGACCGTCAGCACGTGTGCGGCGGCGTCCGTGACGGCGATGACGCGGTCTCCCGTGGTGAGCTTCAGGGGCTTCGTGTCGCCGCCCCAGAGGTTCTCGGCGACCTTCACGTCCGCGAGGTTGCTGTGGACCGTGATGGTGGCGTGGGCGGGCCAGTACTCCTTGGGTCGGTAGTGGAGCGTCTTGTCGTCGACCCAGTACCAGGAGCCGTCGACAGCGGGCTCGGAGTCCACCTTGAGGGCGCGCTCCACGATGCCCCGGGACGCCTTGTCCTTGACGGGCTCGCTGAGTTCGGCGGTGACCGGCTGGCCGACGCCGTAGGTGCCGGTCTTGGGGCCCAACTTGATGTTCAGCCGCTTCTTGGTCTTCGGCGTGTTGGTCTCTACGTCGTAGACCTTGCGGCCGGGGGCACCGTCGTCGTCCTCCGTGCTCACCTGCACCGTGTAGTGGGTGTTCGCGGCCAGCGGTGAGGTGCTGTGCCAGCGGCCGCCGTCCGCGGAGAGTTCACCGGCCACATGGCGTCCTCGGGCGTCGGTGGCCGTGACGTCCGTGATGCGCCCGTCCGAGCCCGAAAGGGAGATCTCCAGGGGCTTGGTGGGGTCGGCCTTCTTGCCGTCGCCGACGGGCACGTTGAAGTCGATGTCGTCGGCCGCGTCGTACGGCTTCTCCGAGAGCGGGTCGCCTCCGGTCCCACAGGCGACGGGACCCACGCCGAGGGCGATCACCAGCAGGGCGCAGTTGACGACTGTACGGTGCCGCGGGCCCCGCGCCGGCGGGCGCGGATCGGGCGCTGCGGCGCGCCGGAAGAACACTGAGTGGCTCATGCCCTCACGCTAGGAAGCCCCACCCGTCGCGGCACGCCGAGTGGGCCGTCCGAGGGAGGCGGCGGAGGCCAAAAGAGGGAGCCCGGACGCTCCTGTCGGAGTGTCCGGGCTCCCGTGCGCTCAGCGCGTGTTACTGGGTGCGGTTCTCGCCGCGGTAGTACTCGAAGACCCAACCCCACACACCGATGAGGATGATGGGAATCGAGAAGTACATCAGCCACCAGCCGATCGCGACGCTCAGGAAGGCGAGCGCGCCACCGAAACCGAGGGCCAGCGGCTGCCAGCTGTGCGGGCTGAAGAAGCCCAGCTCACCGGCGTCGTCCGCGACATCGGCCTCCTTGTTGTCCTGAGCGCCCGTGTCGACCCGCCGGGCCGTGAAGGCCAGGTAGTAGCCGATCATGATGCTCAGGCCGAAGGCCAGGAAGAGCGCGGTGGTACCGGCCGGCTCCTTCGACCACACGCCGTAGACGATGGCGGTGGCGAGGATGAAGACGGCCAGCCAGATGAACATCTTGCCCTGGATCTTCACTTGCCGGCCTCCTTGCCACCAGCGATGCCCTTGCCGCCGACACCGGCGAGCTCAGGGTGCTCCAGCGCGGCGACCTCCGGGTGGTGCAGGTCGAAGGCGGGCGATTCGGAGCGGATCCGCGGCAGCGTGAGGAAGTTGTGCCGCGGCGGCGGGCAGGACGTCGCCCACTCGAGTGAACGGCCGTAGCCCCACGGGTCGTCGACGCCGACCGGCTTGCCGTACTTGGCCGTCTTCCAGATGTTGTAGAAGAACGGCAGCATCGACAGGCCGAGCAGGAACGAGCAGATCGTCGAGACCATGTTCAGGGCGGTGAAGCCGTCGGCCGCGAGGTAGTCCGCGTAACGACGCGGCATGCCCTCGGCACCCAGCCAGTGCTGCACCAGGAAGGTGCCGTGGAAGCCGACGAACAGGGTCCAGAAGGTGATCTTGCCGAGGCGCTCGTCGAGCATCTTGCCGGTGAACTTCGGCCACCAGAAGTGGAAGCCGGCGAACATCGCGAAGACGACCGTACCGAAGACCACGTAGTGGAAGTGCGCCACCACGAAGTACGAGTCCGAGATGTGGAAGTCCAGCGGCGGCGAGGCCAGGATGACACCGGTCAGACCACCGAAGGTGAAGGTGACCAGGAAGCCGGTCGCCCAGAGCATCGGTGTCTCGAAGGACAGCGAGCCCTTCCACATCGTTCCGATCCAGTTGAAGAACTTCACGCCGGTGGGTACGGCGATGAGGAACGTCATGAAGGAGAAGAACGGAAGCAGCACGCCACCCGTGACGTACATGTGGTGCGCCCACACAGTGATCGACAGACCGGCGATGGAGATGGTCGCGGCGACCAGGCCCATGTAGCCGAACATCGGCTTACGGCTGAAGACCGGGATGATTTCGGAAACGATGCCGAAGAACGGCAGGGCGATGATGTACACCTCTGGATGGCCGAAGAACCAGAAGAGGTGTTGCCACAGCAGGGCGCCGCCGTTGGTCGCGTCGAAGACGTGCGCACCGAACTTGCGGTCCACCTCCAGGGCGAACAGCGCCGCAGCGAGGACCGGGAAGGCCAGCAGGACGAGCACACCGGTCAGCAGCACGTTCCACACGAAGATCGGCATGCGGAACATGGTCATGCCGGGGGCACGCATACAGATGATCGTGGTGATGAAGTTGACCGAGCCGAGGATCGTGCCGAATCCGGAGAAGACCAGACCCATGATCCACAGGTCGGAGCCGATGCCGGGCGAGCGGACAGCGTCCGTCAGCGGGCTGTAGGCGAACCAGCCGAAGTCGGCCGCACCGTTCGGGGTGAGGAAGCCACCGAGCGCGATGAGCGAGCCGAACAGGTAGAGCCAGTAGGCGAACATGTTCAGCCGCGGGAACGCCACGTCGGGCGCGCCGATCTGCAGCGGCATGATCCAGTTCGCGAAGCCGGCGAACAGCGGCGTCGCGAACATCAGCAGCATGACCGTGCCATGCATCGTGAACGCCTGGTTGAACTGTTCCTTCGACATGATCTGCATGCCCGGCCGGGCGAGCTCGGCGCGCATGAGGAGCGCCATGACGCCGCCGATGCAGAAGAACGCGAAGGACGTGACCAGGTACAGCGTGCCGATCGTCTTGTGGTCGGTGGTGGTCAGCCACTTGACGACGACGTTGCCCGGTTGCCTGCGCCGTACCGGCAGCTCGTTCTCGTACGAGTCCTCAGCTGCGGCGGCACCCTGGGGTTCGTTGAGGATGCTCACAGTGTGTTCGCCTTCCGGTTCTTCTCGTGGCTCGTCTGCGCGATGCCAGCGGGGATGTAACCGGTCTGCCCCTTCTTCGCAAGGTCCTTGAGGTGCTGCTCGTAGCGCTCGGGCGAGACGACCTTCACGTTGAACAGCATCCGGGCGTGGTCGACGCCGCAGAGTTCGGCGCACTTGCCCAGGAAGGTGCCCTCCTGGTTGGGGGTCACCTGGAAGGCGTTGGTGTGGCCCGGAATGACGTCCTGCTTCATCAGGAACGGCACCACCCAGAAGGAGTGGATGACGTCACGCGAGGTGAGGACGAACCGGACCGTCTTACCCTTGGGCAGCCAGAGCGTCGGGCCAGGGTTGCCGGTCTGGGGGTTCCGCGTGGCAGGCACGCCGAAGTCGTAGACACCACCGGCGTTCGCCGGGAAGTCCTTCTTGTACCGGTCCGGAATCGCGTTGAGGTTCGGATCGGTCTTGGCGTCACCCGTCACCCCGGGGAGCGGGGTGACGTAGTTGAAGCCCCAGCTCCACTGGTAGCCGACGACGTTGACGGTGACGTCGGGCTTCTTGGAGATGTCCATGAGCTTCGACTCGTCACGCGCGGTGAAGTAGAAGAGCACCGAAACGATGAGGAGCGGAACCACGGTGTACAGCGCCTCGATGGGCAGGTTGTACCTGGTCTGCGCGGGGATTTCGACCTTGGTGCGGCTGCGCCGGTGGAAGAACGCACTCCACAGGATCAGGCCCCAGACCAGGCAGCCGATGACGAGCGCGGCCGCCCAGGACCCCTGCCACAGGGAGAGGATCCGGGGAGCCTCCTCCGTGGTCGGGGTCGGCATGCCAAGCCGGGGGAAGTCCTTATATGTGCAACCGGTCGCGGTCGCCAGGACCAGGCCCGCAGTCAGCGCCTGCAGCAGCTTCCGCCGCATCGGGCGCCGCGGCGAGCGGTCGGAGCCGTTGGGACTCACGTAGCGCCTTCCCGAGAGTCTCGCCCGCGCGGTTGGCTGCGGCCTTCTCGCAGGTCGGCTGCCGCCCTGCGTCGGGCAGGGGTTTGGATGTTTATGCGGACCAAACCCTACTGGACGCCATTTGGGGTCGCGCGGGGAGGGTACCCAACGCGCCGCCGGACACCCCGAAGGAGCGACCGCACCCTCAGGGAGACGGTTCCCGGGCCCCTGAAACGCCGACGGCGGCATGCCTCTGACGGAGGCTCGGGCCCCTTCACGGGGCCGTGCGACCTCAGCAGTTAGCGTTGCGGTGTGTCCTACTTCGACGCCGCCTCCGCCGCCCCGCTCCACCCCGTCGCCCGCCAGGCCCTGCAGGCCTCGCTCGACGAGGGATGGGCCGATCCCGCCCGGCTGTACCGCGAGGGGCGCCGGGCCCGGCTCCTACTGGACGCGGCACGCGAGGCGGCCGCCGAGGCGGTGGGCTGCCGCCCTGACGAGCTGGTCTTCACCCCGTCCGGCACACGGGCGGTGCACTCCGGGATCGCGGGCGTGCTGGCGGGCCGACGCCGGGTCGGACGTCACCTGATCGTGTCCTCGGTCGAACACTCCTCGGTTCTCCATGCGGCGGAGGCGTTCGAGGCGGACGGCGGGACGGTGACCCGGGTGCCGGTCTCCCGCGCGGGCGCGGTCACCCCTGAGGCGTACGGGGAAGCGCTGCGCCCGGACACCGCGCTGGCCTGCCTCCAGTCCGCCAACCACGAGGTGGGTACGGCGCAGCCGGTGGCCGAGGTGGCCGCCCTGTGCCGTGCGGTCGGGGTGCCGTTGCTGGTGGACGCGGCGCAGTCGCTGGGCTGGGGTCCGGTGGAGGGTGACTGGTCGGCCCTGACGGCCAGTGCCCACAAATGGGGCGGACCGTCGGGTGTCGGACTTCTCGTAGTACGTAAGGGAGTGCGCTTCGCGCCCCAAGGACCTGTGGACGAGCGGGAGTCAGGACGGGTCGCGGGGTTCGAGAACATCCCGGCGATCGTGGCGGCCGCGGCGTCGTTGCGGGCGGTGCGGGCGGAGGCCGCCGAGGAGGCGGTACGGCTGCGGGAGCTGACGGAACGGATCCGGGTACGGGTGCCTGAGCTGGTCCCGGACGTGGAGGTGGTGGGTGACCCGGTCCGCCGTCTGCCCGGGATCGTCACCTTCTCCTGTCTCTATGTCGACGGAGAGACCTTGCTCCACGAGCTGGACCGCGCGGGCTTCTCGGTCTCGTCCGGATCGTCCTGCACGAGCAGCACGCTGACACCGAGCCACGTACTGAAGGCGATGGGGGTGCTGAGCGAGGGCAACGTCCGGGTGTCACTGCCGCCTGCGACACCGGCGGAGGAAGTCGACCGGTTCCTTTCGGTGCTGCCGGGCGCGGTGGCGGGGGTGCGCGAGAAGCTGGGCGCGCCGTCCGTGCGGACGACCGCGCACGAGGACGCCCTCGTCGTGGACGCCCTCGGCAAGCGTTGCCCGCTCCCGGTGATCGAGCTGGCGAAGGTCATCGAGAACGTCCCGGTCGGCGCCACGGTACGCGTCCTCGCCGACGACGAGGCGGCGCGGCTGGACATCCCCGCGTGGTGCGAGATGCGAGGACAGGAGTACGTAGGGGAGGAACCGGCTGACCGGGGCGCGGCCTACGTGGTGCGGCGGCAGTCCTGAGGCGCGCCGTAGCGGCGCCCCTCAGGACCCGTCGGGACCCCTCAGGACGAGGAGTCACCGGCGCTCTCAGGCCAGGTGCTTCTTGATCTCCGTCGCGGCCTCGTCGCCGTACGCCTTGGTGAAGCGCTCCACGAAGTGGGCGCGGCGCAGCTCGTACTCCTGGGTGCCGAGCGTCTCGATGACCAGCGTCGCGAGCATGCAGCCGATCTGGGCCGCGCGCTCCAGCGAGACGCCCCAGGCCAGACCCGACAGGAAGCCCGCACGGAAGGCGTCCCCGACACCGGTGGGGTCGACCTTCGCCGTCTCCTCGCACACGCCGACCTCGATCGGGTCCTCACCGACCCGCTCGATGCGCACGCCCCGCGAGCCGAGCGTCGTCACTCGATGGCCCACCCGGGCCAGGATCTCGGCGTCCGACCAGCCCGTCTTGGCCTCGATGAGGCCCTTCTCGTACTCGTTGGAGAACAGGTACGTCGCCCCGTCCAGCAGGATCCGGATCTCCTCGCCGTTCATGCGCGCGATCTGCTGCGAGAAGTCGGCGGCGAACGGGATGGACCGGGAGCGGCACTCCTCCGTGTGGCGCAGCATCGCCTCGGGGTCGTCCGCGCCGATCAGCACCAGGTCGAGCCCGCCCACCCGGTCGGCGACCGTCTTCAGCTCGATCAGCCGGGCCTCGCTCATCGCGCCGGTGTAGAAGGAGCCGATCTGGTTGTGGTCGGCGTCGGTGGTGCAGACGAACCGGGCCGTGTGCAGGGTCTCCGAGATGCGGACGGACTCGGTGTCCACCCCGTTGCGGTCCAGCCACGCCCGGTACTCGTCGAAGTCCTCGCCGGCCGCGCCGACCAGGATCGGCCTGGTGCCCAGCTGCCCCATGCCGAAGGCGATGTTCGCGCCCACGCCGCCGCGGCGTACGTCGAGACGGTCGACCAGGAAGGAGAGCGAGACCGTGTGGAGCTGGTCCGCGACGAGCTGGTCGGCGAAACGGCCGGGGAAGGTCATGAGGTGGTCGGTGGCGATGGAGCCGGAGACTGCGATACGCACGGCGAGGACACGCTCCCAGGGAGGAGAGGGATTGACAATTCACGCTACCCGTTCGGAACGCCCCTTCGAAGCGGACGAAACTACCTGATAGTAGCTGTTTCGTCGTGCGACCGGGCACGCCTCGCGGTCGGGGGCGCCCGGCGGACCTTCCCGGTCGCCGCACCAGGGAACCGTGCGCTCCCCCGCCGCGTCCCATCGCTGTCCCCTGTAAGGGGGAGGCGGGGTACGACCTCGTGTGCCCTTCTTCCGGCACAGCGGGGGTCTCCTGGGACAGCAGCGGAGCCAAAGGAGCGATGCGGTGAGCACCGAGCGACCCGACGACGCGAGTGACGCCACCGAAGTCACCGGGACCACGGAGGGGAACGTACCTCCGAGGCGACGTTCCCCGATGGTCGTCGCCTCGGTCGCGGCAGCGGTCCTGCTGGTGGGCGGCGGCGGTGCGTATCTCGCCACCGCTGCCTCCGACGGCTCAGGCGGCTCGGGCGGCTCGGCTCCGGGTGGTGGCGGCACTCCCCCGGCGCTGGCCTTGGAGGGCGTCGCCGAGGGCGGTTCGCCGGGCATTGCGGTGGGCGAGCCCACCCCCTACGGCGCGGCCTACCGTGCCACGGGCAGGCTTCCCGACGGCCCGGCGTCGGCGCCGGTGTACTGGACGAAGGGCGAGGTGACGCGGGACGAGGTGGCCCGGCTCGCCCGCGCCCTCGACGTGGCCGGCACACCGAAGCGGGCCGGCGGGGCGTGGAGCGTCGGGGCCGCGGAGGACGGTTCGGGGCCGGTTCTTCGGGTGACGGTACAGTCGCCGGGAGCGTGGACGTTCAGCCGCTCCGCGCCCGGCTCCGACACGTCCGCCGAGCCCGTGAGCGAGGCCGCCGCGAGGAAGGCCGCCGCGCCCGTGCTGAAGGCGCTGGGTCAGGCCGACGCCGCGCTCGACGCGCATCGGCTCATGGGCTCCGTCCGGATGGTGAACGCCGATCCGAGGGTCGGTGGACTGCCCACACACGGCTGGTCGACCGGCCTCCAGGTGGCCGCCGACGGCCGGGTGACCGGTGGCAGCGGCAATCTGACGACGCCGGTGAAGGGCGCTGTGTATCCCGTCCTCGGCGCGCGCAAGACCCTGGAGCTGATGAACGGCGCGACCACGTCGTACGGCCGCAAGGGCATCGGTGGCTGCGCGAGCCCCGTACCGCTGAAGGACCGGGACGAGGCACCGTGCGGGGCGTCCACCGTGGCGCCGAAGCGGACGCCGGTGGACGTGGAGGGTGCGGTGTTCGGGCTGGCCGTGCACAACGCGAACGGGACGGCGGTGCTGGTTCCGTCGTGGCTGTTCGAGGTGCGGCCCGCCGCCGGGGGCGGGCGGACCTTCACGGTGACGCGTCCGGCGGTCGACCCGAGGTATCTGACCACACCCCAGCCTCCGGGGCAGCCGGGCGAGGCGCCTGGTACGCGAACGGGTGAACCGGGCGGGACGCCGCCGTCGGCGCCGGAGCGGCGCGATGTGACGGTGACGGGCTACACCGCCGACGGCAAGGGCCTGACCATCGCCTATCAGGGCGGGGTGTGCGCGGACTACGCGGCATCCGTGAGCGAGAGCGCCGACAAGGTGACGGTGGCTGTGGCCGAGACGCCCTGGCAGGGCAAGGTCTGCATCACGATCGCCAAGGTCTACCACCGCACGCTGCACCTGAAGGCGCCGCTCGGCGACCGCGAGGTGGTGGGCTCGGACGGCAGGCGGATCCCGCGGGAGACGGCGGGCACGCTGCCCGAGGCGGTCTCCGGCGGCCCCAGGGCGCCGCAGCCGCCGCTGGGGACCGCTCACGAATAGGCGAAGGCGGCGCCCCCCGTCAGGAGGGGACGCCGCCGTCGTATGTGTACGCCTCGGGGAGGTGCGTGCTCAGCTGAAGGAGTCGCCGCAGGCGCAGGAGCCCGTCGCGTTCGGGTTGTCGATCGTGAAGCCCTGCTTCTCGATGGTGTCCACGAAGTCGACGGTGGCGCCACCGAGGTACGGAGCACTCATCCGGTCGGTGACGACCTTGACCCCGCCGAAGTCCTTCTCCACGTCGCCGTCGAGGGAACGCTCGTCGAAGAAGAGCTGGTAACGCAGGCCGGAGCAGCCGCCGGGCTGAACCGCGACGCGCAGCGCCAGGTCGTCCCGGCCTTCCTGGTCGAGCAGGGCCTTGACCTTGGCCGCAGCGGCGTCGGTCAGGATGATGCCGTCGGTGACGGTGGTCTTCTCGTCCTGTACGGACATCTACATCTCTCCCGGGTTGTACGGAGACGGCTTGCCGACGAGTTGCAACCGGCGCGGCCGCGGATTCATTCCGGGCCGAAGGCGTTTCTTCTCGCTTCTGCCTTCCTTCATGCTCGCACATGCCCCGAAGTCCGGACACCGGCGTCCGGACGACAGACGGGGCGGGATTCACGTCACATCGACGTTATGGACATCGTCAAGCTGACGTGAACGGGATATGATAGATAGCGTCAATTCGACGAAAAGGATTGTCCCGCATGTCCCGCCGGCCGACTCAGGACCGGCGAGCCGCAGAACAGAAAGGGTGGGTGCCGTGACCACCGCCCAAACCCAGGAGCTCGACGTACAGCCGACGCCCCTCGCCCTCCTGATGCTCGGCCGTGAGGCCGACCCGAGGAGCGAACGGGGTGTCGAGTGTCCCGGTGAGCTGCCCTCGCCCTCCGATCCGGACCTGGTCGAGCGCGCCCGCGCGGCCAAGGAGAAGCTCGGGGACAAGGTCTTCGTGCTCGGGCACCACTATCAGCGCGACGAGGTCATCCAGTTCGCGGACGTCACGGGCGACTCCTTCAAGCTGGCGCGGGAGGCGGCGGCGCGACCGGAGGCCGAGTACATCGTGTTCTGCGGTGTGCACTTCATGGCGGAGTCGGCTGACATCCTGACATCCGACGACCAGAAGGTGGTCCTGCCGGACCTGGCGGCCGGCTGCTCCATGGCGGACATGGCCACGGCCGAGCAGGTCGCCGAGTGCTGGGACGTGCTGACCGAGGCGGGGATCGCCGAGCAGGTCGTGCCGGTCTCGTACATGAACTCCTCCGCGGACATCAAGGCGTTCACCGGCAAGCACGGTGGCACGATCTGCACCTCGTCGAACGCCAAGCGGGCCCTGGAGTGGGCGTTCCAGCAGGGCGAGAAGGTCCTGTTCCTGCCGGACCAGCACCTGGGCCGCAACACGGCCGTGCGGGACATGGGCATGTCGCTCGACGACTGCGTCGTCTACAACCCCCACAAGCCGAACGGCGGGCTGACGACCGAGGAACTGCGCGCCGCGAAGATGATCCTGTGGCGGGGCCACTGCTCCGTGCACGGGCGCTTCAACCTCGACTCGGTGAACGACGTGCGCGAGCGGATCCCCGGCGTGAACGTGCTGGTGCACCCCGAGTGCAAGCACGAGGTGGTGGCGGCGGCCGACCACGTGGGCTCGACCGAGCACATCATCAAGACTCTTCAGGCCGCTCCGGCGGGTTCCAAGTGGGCCATCGGCACGGAACTGAACCTGGTCCGCCGACTGGCGAATCGTTTCGCGCCCGAGGGCAAGGACGTCGTCTTCCTCGACAGGACGGTCTGCTTCTGCTCCACGATGAACCGCATCGACCTGCCGCATCTGGTGTGGGCGCTGGAGTCGTTGGCCGAGGGGAACCTGGTCAACCGCATCGAGGTGGACAAGGAGACGGAGGCGTTCGCGAAGCTGGCGCTGGAGCGGATGCTGGCGCTGCCGTAACTCCTTCTGCGAGCACACGACGATGAGGGGCGCCCTGTCCGCGGGGCGCCCCTCGTTGTGTTCCTGACGACGATCATGGCTCTGTGCCACGATCGAGGGAACGGTTCCCGATCTCATGGGCAGGTGATCTTCCGATGGCCCAGTCTGGCAAGCGACAGAAGGAGGGGCGTGACATGACTGTTGTTGCGCATGAGCCGATCACGGCCGCCGAGGGCTTGCTGGAGACCTTTCTGGGTCTCGAGACCCCAGAAGGCTTCCGGGCGGAGCTGATCGAAGGGGAGATCGTTGTGACACCGCCGCCGGACGGGGACCACGAGGACTACATCGAGCTGATCGTGGAGCAGGTGTATGGGCGGTCCCGGACACGCATGCAGTTCTCGGGCAACAAGGGCCTGAAGCTGCAGAGCGGAGGCGCCTGCCCGAGGGACCATGTGATCCCGGATGGCACGTTCGCCCCCAGGGCCCTGCGGCTCTACCGCGGCGCGGACTCCTGGATGCCCTGCGACGGCGTCGCCATGGTGCTCGAAGTGACATCCACCAAGCCCCAGACGGACCGCGAGGCGAAACGCCGCTGCTACGCCCGGGGCGGCATTCCCCTCTACCTGCTCATCGACCGCGACGCCTCCTCCATCACCCTGTTCAGCGATCCGGAGAACGACGACTACCGCCAGCACTGCACGCTTCCGTTCGGTAAGCCGCTCGCTCTCCCGGAACCGTTCGCCTTCGACCTGGACACCGCGGACTTCCTCTGACGTCCACGAAAGAGGGGCCGAACAGGCTTTTCGCCCGCCCGGCCCCTTTCCGTCCCTTCCAGGGACCCCTCTACACGCCGGCGGGCTCCGACTCGCCCGACTTCGTGGGCTGTGCGGGTCCGCCCGCCTTCTTCGCCTTCTTCGCCGCCTTCTTCTTGGCGCGGCGCTCCTTGCGGAGTTCCAGCATGGCGTACAGGGTCGGCACCAGGAGCAGGGTCAGCAAGGTGGACGTGACGAGTCCGCCGATCACCACCACCGCCAGCGGCTGAGCGATGAAGCCGCCCTCGCCCGTGATGCCCAGGGCCATCGGGAGCAGCGCGAAGATGGTGGCCAGGGCCGTCATCAGGATCGGGCGCAGACGGTGCCGACCGCCCTCGAGCACGGCCTCGACGACGCCATAGCCCTGCCCGCGGTACTGGTTGATCAGGTCGATCAGCACGATCGCGTTCGTCACCACGATGCCGATCAGCATCAACATGCCGATCATCGCCGGAACGCCCATCGGGGTGCCCGTCGCGACCAGGAGGCCGATCGCGCCCGTGGCCGCGAACGGGATGGAGACCAGCAGGATGAGCGGCTGGGCCAGGCTGCGGAAGGTCGCGACCAGCAGCATGAACACGATCGCCACCGCGGCCAGCATCGCCAGACCCAGGTTCTTGAACGCGTCGCTCTGGTCCTGCGAGACACCGCCGATCTCCGCCTTCGCGCCCGCCGGCAGCTTCAGCGCGTTGATCTTCGACTGGAGGTCCGCGCTCACCGCGCCCGTGTTGTCACCGGTCGGGCGTGCGGTGATGGTCGCCGCCCGCTGGCCGTCGATCCGGGTCATCGACACCGGGCCGTCCACCAGCTTCACGTCCGCGATGTCGCCCAGCTTCACCGCGCCGAGGCGCAGGTTCCTCAACTGTTCCAGCGTCTTCGCCGGCTTCGCCGACCTGATGACGATGTCGCGCTCGGAGTCGTCCAGGACCGCCTTGCCGGTCTTGGTGCCCTGCACGGCCTGGGCGACCGCGAGGCCCAGCGTCTGGTCGTTGAAACCGGCCGACGCCGCACGGGAGTTGGCCTTGACCGAGACGCGCGGCACGCTCTGCGCCAGGTTGCTGGACACATCCGTGACGTCCTTGATCTTCGCGACCTCGGCACGGACCTGCTCCGACGCCGTGCGCAGGACGTTCGCGTCAGCCGCCTTCACGACCACGCTGAGATCCTGGCTGCCGAAGCCGTCCCCTGCCGACACCGTGGTCGTACCGATCCCGGAGAGCTTCGCCAGCCCGTCCTCGATCTGGTTCTGTACGTCCTTGTCGTCTGCGTTGTCGTCCAGCATGACCGAGTACGAGGCCTGGTTGGTGTCCGTGCCGCCGCCGAACGCCGCCATGAAGCCGGACGAGCCGACGGTGACCTGGTAGTCCTTGACGCCCTTGATCCCGGCGAGCATCTTCTCGACCTTCCGCGCCGAGGCGTCCGTCGTCGCCAGGCTCGTACCCGGCTTCAACTTCTGCTTGATGCTGACGACTTCCTGCTTGCCCGGGTCGAAGAAGTTCGTCTTCAGCAGGGGCGCCATGCCGAAGGTGCCGATCAGGACGACCACGGCGATGGCCACACTGGTGAGACGGCGGCGGGTGGCGAAGCGCAGCACCGGCACGTACAGGCGCGTAAGACGGCTCTTGGCCTCCTTCTCCTCCGCCACGCGACGAGCCTCCTGCGCGTCCTCGGGCGTGCCCTTGGGCGCGCGCAGGAACCAGTACGACAGGACCGGAACGACCGTCAGCGACACCAGCAGCGAGGCCAGCAGGGCCGCCGTCACGGTGAGGGAGAACGAGCCGAACAGCTCGCCCACCATGCCACCGACCAGGCCGATCGGCAGGAAGACGGCGACCGTCGTCAGCGTGGACGAGGTCACCGCGCCGGCCACCTCGCGGACCGCGGCGATGATCGCCGTCTGACGCTTCTCGCCGTAGCCGAGGTGCCGCTTGATGTTCTCCAGGACCACGATCGAGTCGTCGACGACCCGGCCGATGGCGATGGTCAGCGCGCCGAGCGTCAGCATGTTCAGCGACAGGTCACGCGTCCACAGCACGATCAGGGCCAGGACCACCGACAGCGGGATGGAGACCGCCGTGACGAGGGTGGAGCGGATCGACGCCAGGAAGACCAGGATCACCAGGACCGCGAAAAGCAGGCCCAGCCCGCCCTCGGTCGTCAGACCGCTGATGGCCTTGGAGACCGCCGGGCCCTGGTCGCTGACCACCGTGAGGGTGGCGCCGGAGCCGAGGTCCTTGCGCAGGTCCGGCAGCTTGTCCTTGACCGCCTTGGAGATCGCGACCGCGCTGCCGTCGTGGTCCATGGTGACGACCACGGCGAGGCTGGGCTTGCCGTCCGTACGGGTGAGGGAGTCGGCCTTGGCCTCCTCCTGCCGGACCTTGGCGATGTCACCGAGGCGCACCGGCTTCTTGCCGGGCTCCCCCGTGACCATCAGGTTCTCGATCTGCCTCAGCGAGGTGAAGCCGCCGCCGACCTGGACCGTGCGGTTGCCGCCGTCCTCGTCGAAGGAGCCCGCGGGGACCGTCGCCCCGCCCGCCCTCAGGGCCTCGCCGACCGCTGCCGGGGTGACCCCGGCCCGCGCGAGCTTCGCGTCGTCGGGCGTGACGGTGACCTGGAGGTCGCGTACGCCGCTCACGGTCACCTGGCCGACGCCGCTGATGTTCTTCAGCGCGGGCACCACCGTCGTGTCGAGCTGGTCGGACAGGGCCTGCTGGTCCTTGTCCGAGGCGACGGAGAGGACGACGGTGGGCATGTCGTCCGTCGAGCCGGCGACGACCTGCGGGTCGACCGAGTCGGGGAGCCGGACGCGGGCCCGGTTGACGGCCTGCTGGACATCGGCGACGAGCTGCTGGGTGTCGATGCCGTAGTCGAAGGACGCCATGATGACGGCGTTGCCCTCGCTCGCCGTGGAAGTGACGCCCTTGATGCCGGAGACGGCCTGGAGGTTGTCCTCGAGGGGCTCGACGACCTGCTTCTCGACCACGTCGGGGGACGCACCCTGGTACGGCGCGAGGACGGAGACGACGGGCAGGTTGATGGTGGGCAGGAGTTGCTGCTTGAGCTGGGGTATCGCGATCGCCCCGAAGACGATCGCGACGATCGACATCAGACCGATCAGGGCCCGTTGCGCGAGGCTGAAGCGTGACAGCCAGGACATGGGTCGGCGTCTTTCTGTTGGCTGAGCGGAAGGATAAGGATTGGGACGCAGACGAGCGCCCACCCCTACACCCTGGGCCATCGACGGGTGCCGTTCCGTCGCCCCCTGGTCCATTTCTTACACGGCGCCTACTGCGGGCGCAGTACGGCCCCCCGAGGCCGGTACACCCATGGACGTACCGGCGGAACCACCGGCCCGGACCCCGCATAGCTCGCTTATTCGTTCGAGAGCCGGTGCGGCACCAGCCAGGACGCGAGCACCCCCACAGCGCCTGTGGCTTGCCAGGACGCCTCGTGGGGCGCCCCTAGTCCTGCCTCGGACGTACCAACCCTGACTCGTAGGCGATCACCACGAGCTGCGCCCGGTCACGGGCACCCAGCTTGGCCATCGCCCGGTTGACGTGTGTCTTCACCGTCAGCGGACTGACTTCCAGGCGTTCGGCGATCTCGTCGTTGGAGTGACCGCCGGCGACCTGGACGAGGACCTCGCGCTCACGGCCGGTGAGCGTGTCGAGCCGGTCTGAACGGGCGGGGTCACGCCCGTCGTCTCCGTCGCCCTGGGCCAGGAACCGGCTGATGAGCCCCTTGGTGGCGGCGGGCGAGAGCAGCGCCTCTCCGTCGTGCGCGATCCGGATGGCGTTCAGCAGTTCCTCGGGCTCGGCCCCCTTGCCGAGGAAACCGGAAGCCCCGGCGCGCAGCGACTGCACCACGTAGTCGTCGACCTCGAAGGTCGTCAGTATGACCACGCGGACGCGGTCGAGGGCGGGGTCGGCGCTGATGAGCCGGGTCGCGGCGAGCCCGTCGGTGCCGGGCATGCGGATGTCCATCAGGACGATGTCGGCGCGCCGCTCCCCGGCCAGCTTGACCGCCTCGGCGCCGTCCGACGCCTCGCCCACCACCTCCATGTCCGGCTCGGAGTCGACGAGCACGCGAAAGGCGCTGCGGAGCAGCGCCTGGTCGTCCGCGAGCAGGACGCGGATGGTCATGCGGGCCCTCCCTGGGCGGTGGTCACGCGCGCTCCCCGGCTGTCGTCGCGTGGTTCATCAGCGGCAGGATCGCATGGACACGGAAGCCGCCTCCGTAGCGGGGACCCGCGGTGAGGGTGCCGCCGACGGCGGTGACGCGTTCCCGCATGCCGAGCAGTCCGTGGCCGCCCGGTCCGCCGGTGTCCCCGGGTCCGGCGTCGTCGTCCGTTCCGTCGTCGAGGACCGTGATCTCCACGTTCGGTCCCACGCGTACCACGCTGACCTCGGCCTTCGCCCCTTGCCCCGCGTGCTTGCGCACATTGGTGAGGGCCTCCTGGATGACCCGGTACGCGGCCAGGTCGAGGGCGGCGGGCAGGGTGGTGCCGTGGTCGGCGCGGGCGATCTCCACGGGGAGGCCGGCATTGCGGAAGGTGTCGGCGAGTTCGTCGAGCCGGGCGAGGCCGGGTGCGGGCTCGGTGGGGGCCTCGGGATCACCGGACTGCCTGAGCAGACCGACGGTGGCACGGAGTTCGTCGAGCGCGGTGCGGCTGGCCTCGCGGACGTGGGCGAGGGCCTCCTTCGCCTGGTCGGGCCGCTTGTCCATGATGTGTGCGGCGACCCCGGCCTGCACGTTGACCAGGGCGATGTGGTGGGCGACGACATCGTGCAGATCACGGGCGATACGCAGCCGCTCCTCCGCCACGCGACGGCGGGCCTCCTCCTCGCGGGTGCGTTCCGCCCGCTCGGCACGCTCCCTGATGGCGTGCACGAAGGCACGGCGGCTGCGGATCGCGTCACCCGCGGCAGCGGCCATACCCGTCCAGGCGAACAGTCCGAGGTTCTCCTGCGCGTACCAGGGCAGGGGGCCGACGAGCATGGCGGTGCCGGTGAGCACGGTCATGGTGAGCATGCCCACGCGCCAAGTGGTGGGGCGGTCGGTGGTGGCGGCGACGGTGTAGAGGGCGACGACCGTGGACATCGTGACCGGCGTACGGGGGTCGGCGGCGACGAGATCCACCAGGGAGAGGGCGGCGGTGACCGCGAGGACGGCCATCGGCCTTCGGCGGCGGAGGACGAGCGCGGCAGCGCCGAGCACCGTGAGGACGATGCCGAGGGCGTCCGGGGTGCGGGTGCCCCAGGTGGGCCCGGTATCGGAATGCGGATTGACGAAGGAGGCTGCCGTCATGCAGATGAGGACGCCGGCCGCGAGGACGGCGTCCAGTGCCAGGGGGTGGGCTCTCAGGCCGTCCCTGGCGCGTTCCAGGATGCTCACGTCAGCCCAACCTTGCAGGAGGCGGAACCGGTGCTGCCCGTACCCGTGCCGCGCGGTCCGTCCGGGGGCTGCCGCCTCGGGCCCCCGGCAGGCCGACCGTGCCCGGGCCGGGCTGAACAGGCGATGGTCAACCCGGGAGCAGGCCGTCGTCGCTCAGCATCTGGCGGACCTGCTCCAGGTCGGCGTCCGGTGCCGGAAGGATCAGTTCCGACGGCTCCAGGGCGTCGTCCGGCAGCGGGGTGCCCAGACGGCGGACCGCTTCCAGGAGGGCGTTCAGAGTGCGGCGGAAACCCTGCTCGTCGCCGCTCTCCATCTCCTGGAGCAGATCGTCGTCCAGCCTGTTCAGCTCGGTGAAGTGGGCGTCGTCCAGCTTCACCTGCCCCTCGCCCATGATCCGTACGATCACGTTGCCCTCCTGAGGCATGGGACCCGGTGGGATGACTGGGTTACTGCTTGTCGAAGCGCGGGGTGTCCTGCGGCTGGGACTGCTGTCCCTGGCCCTGGCCGCCCTCGATCGCCTGCTGCTGCGCGGACGAGCCGCCGGCCAGCTCCGCCTTCATCCGCTGCAGCTCCAGCTCCACATCGGTACCACCGGAGAGCCGGTCCAGCTCGGCCTGAATGTCGTCCTTGGCCATGCCGGAGGGGTCGTCCAGCGCACCCGAGGCGAGCAGTTCGTCGATGGCACCCGCGCGGGCCTGCAGCTGGGCCGTCTTGTCCTCGGCCCGCTGGATCGCCAGGCCGACGTCGCCCATCTCCTCGGAGATGCCGGAGAAGGCCTCGCCGATTCGGGTCTGCGCCTGGGCGGCCGTGTACGTCGCCTTGATGGTCTCCTTCTTCGTACGGAAGGCGTCCACCTTGGCCTGGAGGCGCTGCGCCGCCAGGGTGAGCTTCTCCTCCTCGCCCTGCAGGGTCTGGTGCTGGGTCTCCAGGTCCGTCACCTGCTGCTGGAGCGCGGCGCGCCGGGACAGCGCCTCGCGGGCCAGGTCCTCGCGACCGAGCGCGAGCGCCTTGCGGCCCTGGTCCTCGAGCTTGGAGGACTGACTCTGCAGCTGGTTGAGCTGCAGCTCCAGGCGCTTGCGGCTCGTCGCCACGTCCGCGACACCGCGACGCACCTTCTGCAACAGCTCCAGCTGCTTCTGGTACGAGTAATCGAGGGTTTCGCGCGGGTCCTCGGCCCGGTCAAGGGCCTTGTTCGCCTTCGCGCGGAAGATCATCCCCATACGCTTCATGACACCGCTCATGGGCTTCGCGCGCCCCCTTCTGACGGACTCCAGCTCCAGCTCTGCAACAGAACCCACAGTACGGGCCCCGCAACCATTACCGCACTGTTCGGGGACGGATGCGGTCATCCCCAAGGACGACTGCCCACGATCCCGCTCCGGCGCAGGGAGGAGGTGTCCCCCCAAGGTTACATACAGAGGGCGCCCGGAATCTCGCGGAAGAACGTCGGCGGTCCTCCCTTTTCGGACCCCTCTGTCCCAGTACAGACGACCGGTGTTGCCGGATCGTTCCCCACTCGGCTGGGGTCCATGCGGGCGCAACCCGTACCCTTGGGTTTTGTGTTCCGTAGCCGTGCCAAGGAAGAGAAGGCCCCGGCCGCCGACAAGGCGCCGGTGACCGACTCCAAGCAGCCCCGTGACCCGCAGGCCCCCAAGGGTCGGCCGACGCCCAAGCGCAGTGAGGCCCAGGCCCAGCGCCGCAGCGTCGCCAATACGCCGACGACGCGCAAGGAAGCCGCCAAGCGGCAGCGCGAGGAGCGCCGCGTCCAGCTGGAGAAGCAGCGCCAAGCGCTGGCCAGCGGTGACGAGCGGTACCTGCCCGCGCGTGACAAGGGCCCGGTGCGCAAGTTCGCCCGCGACTTCATCGACTCGCGTTTCAATATCGCGGAGTTCTTCCTGCCGCTGGCCGTGGTCATCCTCGTGATGAGCATGGTGCGGGTGGCTCAGCTGCAGAACACCGCGCTGTTGCTGTGGCTCGTCGTGATCGTGCTGATCGTGCTCGACTCGATCGTCTCCGCGTTCCGGCTGCGCAAGCGGCTCGCCGAGCGCTTCCCCGACCACAACAGGAGGGGCGCGGTCGCCTACGCGCTGATGCGCTCCCTGCAGATGCGCCGACTCAGGCTTCCGAAGCCGCAGGTCAAGCGCGGAGAGCGGCCCTGAGCACGGATTCCTTCTCCGGGGGTGCGGCAGACGCCTGGCTGAGCCGTCTCGGCGGTCTGCGTGAGGTGGTACGGCAGGAGCTGGTGGCCCGGCAGCTCGATGAGCAGATAGCCGGGCGCTACCCGGTCGGACAGCGGCTGCGGGTGCTCGACGTGGGGATGGGCCAGGGCACGCAGGCCTTGCGTCTGGCGCGGGCCGGGCACCGGGTCACCGGGCTCGAGCAGGATCCGAAGATGATCTCCGTGGCCCGGGAGGCACTGGCCGCCGAGCCGGAGGGCATCCGGGAGCGCGTGCGGATCATCGAGGGCGACGGACGGGACACGGGAGTCCACTTCCTGCCGGGCAGCTTCGACGTGGTGCTGTGCCACGGAGTGCTCATGTACGTCGAGGAACCCGATCCGCTGGTGGCGGGGCTGGCCCGGATGCTCGCGCCCGGCGGACTGCTGTCGCTGCTCGTGCGGAACGGGGACGGGCTGGCGATGCGGCCGGGCCTGTCGGGAGACTGGGGCGCGGCGCTCGCCGCCTTCGACACGACCACCTACACGAACCGGCTGGGGCTCCAGGTACGGGCCGACCGGCTGGAGGCGCTGACCGCGACGCTCGCCGGGATCGGGGCGCCGTTGCACGCCTGGTACGGGGTGCGGGTCTTCACGGACACGGCCGCCGACGGGGCGGAGATCCCCCCGGACATGCAGACACTTCTGGACGTGGAGGAACGGGCGGGTCGTACGGATCCGTACCGGCGGGTGGCGGCGTTGCTGCACCTGTGCGGAGTGCGCGGCTGACGAAGCCGGACCGAACCCGTTCGGACGCATCGGAAAAGCCGGGCCCTCGGCCCGAAGGGACACTCGGGGGCATGGACGCTTCCCGTATCCGTGCCCTTCGGCTGCCCACATCCGCTGTCATCTGTTCCGCGGTACTGCTGCTCGGTGGCTGCACCGGCTCCGGCGCCCCGGCGAAGCCGGACGGCGCGACGAGCACGCGGAGCGTCTCCTCCAGGGCGGCCACCGATCTGCAGAGCGAGTACCAGAGGGTCATCAAGGACGTCCTGCCGTCGGTCGTGCAGATCCGCGCCGGCGATGCTCTCGGGTCCGGCGTGGTGTACGACGACAATGGTCACATCGTCACCAACGCGCACGTGATCGGGAACGGCAGGACCTTCCAGGTGACCACCGCCAACAGCGAGCACGCGCTCACCGCGAGTCTGGTCTACTCCTACCCGGCTCAGGACCTCGCCGTCATCAAGCTGGACAAGGTGCCCCGGGGGCTGAAGGCGGCCGCCTTCGGGGACTCGGCCAAGGTCGACGTGGGGCAGATCGTCCTCGCCATGGGCTCGCCGCTCGGCCTGTCGTCGAGCGTGACCCAGGGGATCGTGTCGGCGACCGGACGGACCGTCAGCGAGGGCGGCACAGAGGGCGGTACGGGCGCCACCATCGCGAACATGGTGCAGACCTCGGCGGCGATCAACCCCGGCAACAGCGGGGGCGCGCTCGTCAACCTCGACAGCCAGGTCATCGGTATCCCCACGCTCGCCGCGATCGACCCCGGCCTGGGGAACAGCGCGGCGCCCGGCATCGGGTTCGCGATCCCGGCGAACATGGTGAAGACGATCGCCGACCAGATCGTCAGGACGGGCCGGGTCACCCAGTCGGGACGGGCCGCGCTCGGCATCACCGGCCGTACCGTGGTGAACGTCGGCTACCGGCCGGTCGGGGTCGCGGTGGTCCAGGTCAAGCACGGCGGCGCGGCCGACCGGGCGGGCCTGCGGGCCGGGGACATCATCGTCAAGGTGGGCGACCAGGACATCACCACGATCACGTCCCTCGCCGAGGCGCTCGCCGGTGACAAGCCGGGGCAGCGGACGACGGTGACGTATCTGCGCGACGGCAGCCGAAAGACCGCCGACGTGACCCTGAGCGAGCAGTGAGGGCGGCGGGAGGGGACGGCTGCACCCCTCCCGCAGGCTACGGACTACGGCCTACGCGTCCGCGGCGTGCAGACTCATCGGCCCGTAGATCTCCGTCGTGTCCTCGAACAGCCGTACCTGGTCGGCGCCGCCGTCGAGAAGGTCCTTCCAGTGTTCCCCGATCCAGGACTCGGCGTCCCCCTGCGTGGTGAACTCCTCGGGCACGATCGCGGGCTGGACCTCCGCCCCGTCGGCCTTCTCGAACCGCCACGTCCATGCCGCCATGTACGCCTCCCAGATGTGAGCACACGCGAAGCCGCACCCGGATTGCGGTCCGGCTGCTGCCCCGAGCCTATGCGCTCCGCCGGTCAGGGGGGAGAAGACCGCGGGTGCGGGGCCGTACCTGGACGCGCGCCTCCTGGGGGGACCCGGGAAAATCGGGTCCGTGGAACTGACACTGCTCGGCACCGGAGCCCCGGCGGGACTGCCCCGCCCCGACTGTCCCTGCGCGACCTGCGCGTGCGCGCTCGGCCAGGAGGCACGCGCGGCGACCGCGGTGCTCGTGGACGGGGCGCTGCTGCTGGACCTCACACCGGGCGCGGCGTTCGCGGCGGCGCGTGCCGGAAGGTCGCTGGCCGGCGTACGGCAGGTGCTGCTGACGCATCCGCACGACGGGCCGGTGGTCGAGGTCCCGGCGGGGCTGCCGCGGCCCGGACGGGTACCGGACGGGCGGGAGTTGGCGCTGCTGACCGGGCACCGGGTGCGGGCACTGGCGATGGACGCGCCGGGCACCGGGTACGCGGTGACCGGACCGGACGGGCTGCGGCTGCTCTATCTGCCGCCGGGCGCGGCGCCCGCGGGCCTCGAGGCGCCGGCGGAGCCGTACGACATGGTGCTGGCCGATGTCCTGGGTCGGCCGGACGCGCTGGCGAAGCTGCGGGCGGTGGGGGCGCTCGGGCCGACCACGGACGTCGTCGCAGTGCACCTCGACCACGACGTGCCGCCGGGTGCCGAGCTGCGCCGACGGCTCGCGACGGCCGGTGCACGGCCGGTGCCGGACGGGACGACGCTGGTCGTGGGCGGCTTTGAGGACGTACCGGACGTGCCGCGGCGCACGCTGGTGCTGGGCGGGGCGCGGTCGGGCAAGTCGGTGGAGGCGGAGCGGCGACTGGAGGCGTTCCCGGACGTGCTGTACGTGGCGACGGGCGGGTCGCGCTGCGGGGACACGGAATGGGCGGCGCGGGTGGCCGCGCACCGGGAGCGGCGGCCCGGGTCCTGGCGCACCGCCGAGACCTGTGATCTCGTGCCGCTGTTGGCGCAGGAGGGGCCGCCGCTGCTGATCGACTGTCTGTCGCTGTGGCTGACCGAGGCGATGGACACGGTCGGCGCCTGGGACGACGCGGAGTGGGCGGGCGGCGGCGAGCGGGCGCTGCGGGCGCGGGTGGCGGAGCTGGCGGCGGCGGTGCGCCGCACGCGCCGGATCGTCGTGGCCGTCTCGAACGAGGTCGGCTCCGGCATCGTCCCGGCGACCCCGTCGGGCCGCCGTTACCGTGACGAACTCGGGCGCCTGAACACGGCGTTCGCGGCGGAGTGCGAGCATGTGCTGTTGGTGGTGGCCGGGCAGGCACTGACGCTACGCGGGTGACCCTGGTGCCGCAGCGACACCAGGCCTCACAAGAGATCACTTCAGCGATATCAGAAACGGACACTGAAGCTGCTCGCCGTGGACACGACGGGGCTCACCGCAGCGCATGGCGAACCGCCCCAACAGCCGACCAGGGCAGATGAGTTGAACCCTGGGTGACACGAGAATGACTCGTTACGTGCAGTCCGCCAACATCGGAGGGACTCATTCCCTTTGTGGGCATGACATGCGCAGACCTAAGATCCCCCAATCGGCCTGGCCAACAGCGCCTTCCCCGGCACAGTAGCGAGGTATTGACATGCGTCGTGCCCTTCTCATCCCGCTGCTGGCGGTGGCTCTGACCGGATGCTCGGTCTTCGGCCAGGACACACCGTGCCAGCAGGCCGACGCGAACTCACAGGTGTCCGCCGTGTGGCGGCCCGCCGACTTCGGCGGCCAGGATCAGGTGAAGATCCGGCTGTGCGTGGACGACACCTGCGAGGAGCGGTCATCGGGCAACCCCGATGACCCATTCACCACGCTGGCGGTCCGACTCCCCGACGACGTCGGCGCGACCACCGTCCCGGTACGGCTCACCGTGACCTCCGCGAAGAGCGGTGCCACGGTCGTCGAGGACAGCACCCGGGCCAAGCTGACGGAGCAGCACCCCAATGGCACCTCGTGCCCGTCCACCGCATGGACGGCGACGTTCCGTGCCCACCCCGAAAAGGGCCTCACCTCCCCCAAGGGAATGAAGCTCCAGGGCTGACCCCCCTGCGCGAAGCGCCCGTCCCCGGCACGACCGGAAGGGGCGGGCGCTTTCCTGTCGGCACCAGCCGCTGGAGCGGGGCCGTCCTTCCGACCCCTGAGCCCGGCTAGCGGCGCGCGATGACCCGGTAGGCGTTCGAGAAGCGGGTACGCCGCAGCAGCGGCGCCCCCGCGTGGTCCAACGCCGCGGCCCCCGCCGTCAAGGGTGCCGTCGCCCCCGCCAGGACCGTGCGCACCCCGCGCTGCAACCGCGTCGGCGGCGTCGCCCGCCACGGGGCGTCCGGGGCCGGCAGGACGCGGCCCAGCGCCAGGGTCAGGGCGCCCGCGATGTCGTACGGCGTGTGCGGCTCGCGGCGGTTCGTGGTGACGATCGCGCAGCCCAGGGTCCGCAGTTCGGCCTGCAGGTTGTCCAGCGGCATCAGCTGGAGGTGGCGTGGCTGGTCGTAGGACACCCACCACTTGCCGAGCAGCGTGCCGAACGCGCAGGCGGGGTCGAAGGCTTCGATGAGGAGATGGCCGCCGGGGCGCAGGACCGTCAGGGCGGCGCGCAGTTCGGCGCGCGGGTCGGGAGTGTGTTCCAGGTGGTGGACCATGCTGACGACGTCGTAACGGGAGCGCAGCCGCGCGAGGATCTCGGGGTCGGTGAGGTGCCCGCGGTGGGCCTCCTCGACGCGACCTGCGGCATATGCCGTCTCGATGCGCCAGGTCGGGTCGAGGCCGTCGAAGGACGTGTACGGGTGAACTTCCTTGGCCACCTGGGGAAACCGGCCGTGCCCGGTGCCGACGTCGAGCCAGCTCTCCGGCTCCGGGAAGGGCAGTATCGCGCGAGCCGCAGCCCGGTGGCGCCGAGCGCTGCCACGGGCGGCAAGGACGCGTTCGGCGAGGCGGTCGCCTCCCGCGTGGTCCCCGTGGCCGTCGCGGTGGTGGAAGGCGATCCCCTCGGCGCTGAGGCGGGGGTTCTGGAAGGCGTGGGCGCAGTCCCGGCACTGGTCGACGACGAAGGTGCCCGGCTTGTGCCGCACCAGGTCCTGGGTGCGCAGCCGGGTGTGCAGTCGGGTCGAACCGCACCAGGGGCAGTCCGCGCGGCGCGGCTCGTGGAACCGGTCGATGCCCTGGGCGAGTTCACCGAGGCACTCGGCACGGCGTGCGGCGTCCTGGTCCGGGGTGGAGGGCATGGGCGGCTCCTGACACGAGGGACGGCGTACGCCCAGGGCGACCGGGGCGCACGACAGTGACCTGAGGCGCGACAATACGTGACCAAACGGTACGTACGGGATCCCTCTCACGGATGCAATGACGTGCCATCGATGTGGCACCGCCGCGTTCGAGCCCTGCCGGTACTGTTCGGCGAATGAGCTCGCTTAATCTCGACGACTTCACCGATCTGATCGAGCGCCCCGACGGCGGTGTGCGCCGCGACGCGGAGGCGCGCCGGGAACGTCAGATCGTGCCGCCCGGGGCACTGGGCCGCCTCGACGACCTCGGTGAGTGGCTGGCGGCCGCGCAGTCCGCCGTACCGGTGCGGCCGATCGAGCGGCCTCGCATGGTGCTGTTCGCCGGCGACCACGGGGTCGCCGCACTCGATGTGTCGGCGCGCCCCGCGGGCAGTGCGGACCGGCTGGTGCGAGCGGTACTGGAGGGCGCCGGCCCGGCCTCGATCCTGGCGCGGCAGCTGAACGTACCCGTGCGCGTGATCGACATGGCACTCGACTGCGATCCGGACGGACTGCCGGCGGAGGTCGTACGGCATCGGGTGCGGCGCGGCAGCGGACGCATCGACATCGAGGACGCGCTGACGCCGGAAGAGGCGGAGGCGTCGTTCCGGGCGGGGATCGCGGTCGCGGACGAGGAGGCGGACGCCGGGACGGATCTGGTGGTCCTCGGCGATGTGAGCGTCGGCGGGACGACACCGGCGGCCGTGCTGGTGGCGGCGCTGTGCGGGACGGACGCGTCCGTGGTGACCGGGCGGGGCGGCCTGGCGATCGACGACCTCGCGTGGATGCGCAAGTGCGCTGCCATCCGGGACGCGCTGCGGCGGGCCAGGCCGGTGCTGGGCGATCAGCTCCAGTTGCTGGCGGCGGTGGGCGGTGCCGACCTGGCCGCGATGACCGGCTTCCTGCTGCAGTGCGCCGTGCGCAAGACTCCGGTGATCTTGGACGGGGTTGTGTCGGCGGCGTGTGCGCTGGTGGGGCAGCGGATCGCGTTCCGCGCGCCGGACTGGTGGCTCGCGGGGCAGAGCAGCGGGGAGCCGGCGCAGGCGAAGGCGCTGGACCGGCTGACGCTGGAGCCGCTGCTGGACCAGGGGGTGACCGTCGGCGAGGGCACCGGTGCGCTGCTGGCGCTGCCGCTGGTCCGGGCCGCGGCGGCACTGGCCGCGGAGCTTCCGGAGAAGCCGGCCGAGGCCACCGAGGCCAACGAGGCCACCGAGGCCAACGAGGCCACCGAGGCCACCGAGGCCACCGAGGCCACCGAGGCCACCGAGAACGAATAGCCGTCCACGGTCGGTAGTCCCTTCCTCGCCGTGTCAAGGGGCAGGGCTCTCAGGCCGACCGGCCGGTCTCTGCCTCGTCTCGCTCCCCCGACAATCCCAGCGGACCCATATCATCACCCTTCATGGGAGATGCCCGATTTACCGAGGAACAGGAACGCGCGATCCGGACGGGGGGCGGGCCACGGCGGTCCAGTCCGGCTTCCCGGCGGGCCGCCTGGTGCGCCGTCTGGTACCTGCGCGCCGTCATGTTCGTGAATTTCCTCTCCGCCGCGTGGGTTTCCCTCGGACAGGACGTACGGCGGCACAACCAGGAGGACCTCTTCACGCCGTACCTGCTGACCGCGGGTTTCGCCTCCGGCGTGTTCACGTTGTTCCTCGCCGTCACGATGCGGCGCCGCAAGCGTGCCGCCTGGATCCTCAACCTCGCGCTCAGCGGGTCCTTCCTGCTGCTGTTCGCCTTCGCCATGTCCTTCCCGGAGATCCGGGACTACGCACAGAACTGGGTCTCCCTGCTCCTCACTGCGGGCTTCGTCGGCGCGCTGATCGTCGGGCGGCGGGAGTTCTACGCCAAGGGCGACCGGTCCAATCCCCGGCTCGCCGCCGCTGTCGCCGTCGGCGGCCTGCTCGTCTCCTCGCTGCTCGCCGCGCTCCTGGTGACCGTCACCAACATCTCGCCCGACGCGCAGCGCTCGTCCTTCCCGGAGCGCTGGCGCTACGGCGCCCTGCGGCTCGTGTCGGTCACCGTCGACGACTCGCACTACCTGGGGATCTCCACGCCCAGCTGGGTCAACGTCGCGATCAACGTCTTCAGCACGCTGCTCTTCCTCGCCGTCCTGTACGCCGCCTTCCGTTCCCGGCGCGCCGTCGACCCGATCAGCGAGGACGACGAGAAGCGGCTGCGGGCGCTGCTCGACGGACACGGTGACCGGGACTCGCTGGGGTACTTCGCGCTGCGCCGGGAGAAGAGCGTGATCTGGTCGCCCACCGGCAAGGCGGCGGTCGCGTACCGCGTCGTCGGCGGGGTCTCGCTCGCCTCCGGTGATCCGCTCGGTGACCCGGAGGCATGGCCGGGCGCCATCGAACCCTGGCTCGCCGAGGCACGTGCGCACGGCTGGATCCCGGCCGTGATGGGCGCGAGCGAGGAGGCAGGGACCGTGTATGCGCGACACGGTCTTGACGCGCTCGAGCTCGGTGACGAAGCCATCGTGGACGTCGACGAGTTCACCCTCGAGGGGCGGGCCATGCGCACCGTCCGCCAGGCCTACAACCGTGTCAAGCGCGCCGGGTACACGGTCCGCATCCGGCGCCACGCGGACATTCCGGCCGACGAGATGACGCTTCTCCTGAAGAAGGCCGACGACTGGCGCGACGGAGCCACCGAGCGCGGCTTCAGCATGGCACTGGGGCGGCTCGGCGACCCCGAGGACGGGCAGTGCGTCATGCTCGAGTGCTCGGACGGCGAAGGCGAGTTGAGAGCGCTGCTGTCCTTCGTGCCCTGGGGCCCGCACGGGCTCTCCCTGGACCTCATGCGCCGCGACCGTGACTCCGAGAACGGGCTCATGGAGTTCATGGTGATCGAACTGCTGCGCCGCGCCCGGGAAATCGACATCACTCAGGTCTCACTCAACTTCGCGATGTTCCGGTCCGTCTTCGAACGTGGAGGGCGCCTTGGCGCCGGACCGGTGCTGCGGCTGTGGCGCTCGCTGCTCAGCTTCTTCTCCCGCTGGTGGCAGATCGAGTCGCTGTACCGGGCCAACGCGAAGTACCGGCCGATCTGGGAACCCCGGTTCCTGCTCTTCGAGAAGAGCGCGGACCTGCTGCGCATCGGCGTCGCCTCGGCGCGCGCCGAGGGATTCCTGGAGGCTCCGGGACTGCCGAAGTGGATGCACCGAAAGCACCTCGAATCGCACAGGTCAGGGGTGCCCGACAGATGAGGACCGCTGGATGAAGCGCATCGCCCGCCTGGCCCGCGCCGAATGGGCACCGTCGTACGTCACCGTGCGTCAGGCCCTCGCGCGGCGGAACTGGCGGGCGGTCCCGATGACGCTCACGGCCGTGTGCCTGACATCAGTCCTGCAGTTCGTGCAGAACCAGTCATGGGGCTTCCAGTTCGTGCAGAACATCGGGTCCGTACGGGCCGAGGAGCCGCTGTGGCTCGCCCTTCTGCGCACCCCGCTCTCCTTGTTCGTACCGGCCCTCGACCTGCCGGTGTGGGGCGCTCTCCTGCAGATCCTCTTCGTGTTCGGGATCGCCGAGATCTGTCTGGGCTGGTGGCGCACGCTCGTCATCGCGTACGCCGTCACACTGGCCGGCACGCTGTACGCGCGCCTGGGCACCGGCCTGGACCCGCACCATCCACTGGGGCTGCCCGCGACGGACGCCCAGGTCGTCGACACCGGCCCGTCGGCGGCGGTGATCGGACTCGCCCTGTTCCTGTGCTGGCGGTACCGCGCCTACCTCACCGGAGGTGTGGTGATCGCGGCAATAGTCGGGGAACTCGTGCTGAAGGACAACCTGGCGGGCAAGGAGCACCTCGCCGCGATCGGGGCGGTACTGGTGCTGTGCGGGTTGTCGGCGCTGCGTCATCGCCGGAGGCCGGTCGGGCGCGTGGAATGCCGGACGGATCCGCCGCCGGTCCAGCCCTGATGTCCACGGTCAGGCCCGTCAGCGAAGGGCGTGGCCCGGACGCGGGCGGCGGCGGAGCCGCCTTGCCCACGGTGAGCCGGGACATCAGCACTGAGCTGCCTGGTCGCGCGCCTCAGGGGCCGAAAGGGGTCACGGCAGCGGTCACGTACCCTTCGGCCGTGTCCAAGATCCCGTCCTTCCACGGCCTTCGCTTCGCCTTCGGCACCCTCACCGTTCTCCCGGTCCGGGTGACCCGGTGGGACCGGGAGGCCGCGCGCGGCGGGATGCTGTGCGCGCCCCTGGCCGGAGCGGTGGTCGGCACCTGCGCGGCCCTGCTCGGCGCGGTCCTGCTCGAGTTGGGCGCCGGACCCCTGCTCGCCGCCGTGGCCTCCGTCGCCGTACCCGCCGTGCTCACCCGGGGGTTGCACCTGGACGGGCTCGCCGACACCGCGGACGGGCTCGGCAGCGGAAAGCCCGCCGAAGAGGCACTGCGGATCATGAAACGGTCCGATATCGGGCCGTTCGGTGTGATCACCCTGTTGTTCGTGCTGCTCGCGCAGGTGGCGGCGCTCGCGCAGGCGTACGGCGGCTCCTGGGCGCGAGGTGCGCTGGCTGTCGTCGTCTCGGCCACCGCGGCTCGGCTGGCACTCACGCTGGCCGCGCGAAGCGGGGTGCCGGCCGCCCGGCCGGAGGGGCTGGGCGCCGCGGTCGCGGGGGTGGTTCCGGTACGCGGCGCGCTGGCGGTGGCCGTCCCGGTCACCATGGCGGCGGCAGCCGGGGGCGCACTGCCGGGGACGTCCGGCGTGGTGCGCACGGCGGCCGCGGTGTTGCTCGCGCTGGTCGCCGCCGAACTGCTGCTGCGGCACTGCACCCGCCGCTTCGGCGGGGTGACGGGCGATGTGTTCGGAGGTCTGGCCGAGACCGCCGCGACAACGGCGTTGGTGGTGTTGTCGCTCGGCTAGTCTGACGCCCGGATCACTCACTGGTTCTCGGGGGAAACTGTGCACAAGACGCGCCGCGTCCTGGCCTGGTGCATCGATTTCGCGCTGGTGGTCGCGACAGCCGCGGCGCTCGCCGTGCTGACCTTCCACCGCATCTCCGCGCTCTTCACCGATGTGCCCGAACTGGCCACCAGGAGCGGCTTCGCTCTGCTCACCTCGCGGGGCGACGTCGTGGGCAGCTCCGCGAGCCTTGGGACCTTCATGTGGCACAAGACGGTGCTGTACGTGGAACAGGGCTTCGGGCTGCTGATACTCGCCATCTTCCTCTACCAGTGGGCGTCGCTCGCCCTCGCCGGGCGCACCGTGGGCAAGGCGCTGACCGGCCTCAAGGTCACCCCGAGCCCCATGCGTCGAGCAGCGCTGCGGGCGACCGTGACGACGACCGCGGACGTGGCGTTGTACGCGGTGGCCTGTGTGCTGCTGGTCGAGGGCGAGTTCATGGTGTCGGTACTGGTCTGGACGCTGGCCGTGGTGGTGTTCTTCCTGAACGCGCTGCCCGTCCTCTCCACCGGTCGCCGCTCGCTGGCGGACCGGGTGGCCGGGACGACGGTGGAGAGCCTCCGGTTCGGCAGGTCCGCCGCCACGCCCCCGGTTCGTTCTTCCTGAGCGCCGAACTCGGCTTCGGCCCCCCGCGCTCGCCGTACCGCGCACACCGTTCGTCGACCGTGGAGACGAACTCCCTCACCAGCGGGGGTTTCTGGGGGAAGATGGCCAGGGCTTGCGGAGGGACGGGCACCCGGAGGAATGAGCGAACCGGACCCCGCGCGTAGGCTCGTGCCAGGTGTTCCCCCTGCCCCAGGTAGAGACCGCACCGCCGGAGGGATCTAGGGTCGGTTCCCGGGCTGGTCGACCCCACCCGTTCGGCCACCGAACTCAATCGGCCACCGAAACTCAATTGGAAGCGAGATTTCACCACCGTGACTGCTCTCACTCTCAGCACCGCCGCGGCGGCCGGCCTGCGCGCCGACGCGATCGTGGTCGGTGTCGCGAAGGGCGCGAAGGGCCCGGTCGTCGCACCGGGCGCCGAGGCCGTGGACCAGGCGTACGACGGCAAGCTCGCCGCCACCCTGGAGACCCTGGGCGCCACGGGCGCCGAGGGCGAGGTGACGAAGCTGCCCGCGCCCTCCGGCTTCAAGGCGCCCGTCGTGGTGGCGGTGGGCCTCGGTGCCGAGCCGGAGAAGGACGAGGCGTTCACCGCCGAGTCGCTGCGCCGCGCCGCCGGCTGCGCCGCACGGGCGCTGGCCGGCTCCAAGAAGGCCGTCTTCGCCCTGCCGGTCACCGAGGCCGCCGACGCCGGCGCCATCGGCGAGGGCGCGCTGCTCGGCGCGTACACCTTCGACGCGTACAAGGAAAACGGCAGGAACGCCAAGAACGCCAAGAACGGCAAGCCCCCGCTCGCCGAGGTCGCCGTGCTCGGCGGCAAGCCCCGCGACAAGGCGTTCAAGGCCGCCGTCGAGCGCGTCGTCGCCGTCAGCGAGGAGCTCAACCGGGCTCGCGACCTGATCAACATGCCGCCCAACGACCTGGACCCGGCGGCCTTCGCAGCCCTCGCGCAGACCACCGCCAAGGAGCACGGGCTCAAGGTTCAGGTCCTCGACGAGAAGGCGCTGACCAAGGGCGGCTACGGCGGCATCCTCGGCGTCGGCGCAGGCTCGGCCGCCGCTCCCCGCCTGGTGAAGCTGTCGTACACGCACCCCGACGCGGACAAGCACCTGGCCTTCGTCGGCAAGGGCATCACCTACGACTCGGGCGGTATCTCCCTCAAGCCGGCCGGCCACAACGAGACCATGAAGTGCGACATGAGCGGCGCGGCGGCGGTCTTCGCCGCAGTCGTGGCCGCCGCGCGCCTCGGTCTCGAGGTCAACGTCACCGGCTGGCTCGCCCTGGCCGAGAACATGCCCTCCGGTTCCGCCACCCGCCCGGGTGACGTCCTGCGCATGTACAGCGGCAAGACCGTGGAGGTCCTCAACACCGACGCCGAGGGCCGGCTGGTCCTCGCGGACGCCCTGTGGGCCGCCTCGCAGGAGAACCCGGACGCGATCGTCGACGTCGCGACCCTGACCGGCGCGATGATGGTGGCGCTCGGCAACCACACCTTCGGGATCATGGCGAACGACGACGCGTTCCGCACCGCGATCCACGAGGCCGCCGAGGAGGTCGGCGAGGACGCCTGGCCGATGCCGCTGCCCGAGCACCTGCGCAAGAGCATGGACTCCCCCACGGCCGACATCGCCAACATGGGCGAGCGGATGGGCGGCGGCCTGGTCGCCGGCCTGTTCCTGAAGGAGTTCATCGGCGAGGGCATCACCTGGGCCCACCTCGACATCGCGGGTCCGGCGTTCAACGAGCAGGCCCCCTTCGGCTACACGCCGAAGGGCGGCACCGGCTCGGCGGTGCGCACGCTGGTCCGGCTCGCGGAGCTCACGGCGGCGGGCGACCTGGGCTGATCCCACGCGCGCGGGAGGGCGGCCCCGGGTTCGACAGGACACCGGGGCCGCCCTCCCGGCCGTTCCCGGGTTTCGCCCTCGACGAAATCCGTACGACCCTCCGTGCCCGCTACCTCAGGACGTGATGGATCCGACGTTTCACACACCGGCCCGGCGTCCATTCCACCGCCGACAAGTGCGAAGATGGGGCTCGGCAGGACAGGGCCCCACCCGAAGGGCCGAAGCAAAGCGGCCGGACACCAGCCGCCGACCGGTCACCGCAGACCGGGCACACGGCGCAGATGCATGGAGGACGTGACGTGGCGAACGACGCCAGCACCGTTTTCGACCTAGTGATCCTCGGCGGCGGTAGCGGCGGTTACGCCGCGGCCCTGCGCGGAGCGCAGTTGGGCCTGGACGTCGCCCTGATCGAGAAGGACAAGGTCGGCGGTACCTGCCTGCACCGGGGTTGCATCCCCACCAAGGCCCTGCTGCACGCGGGCGAGATCGCCGACCAGGCCCGCGAGAGCGAGCAGTTCGGTGTCAAGGCCACCTTCGAGGGCATCGACGTACCGGCCGTCCACAAGTACAAGGACGACGTCATCTCGGGCCTGTACAAGGGTCTGCAGGGCCTGATCGCCTCCCGCAAGGTGACCTACATCGAGGGTGAGGGCCGACTGTCCTCCCCGACCTCCGTCGACGTGAACGGTCAGCGGATCCAGGGCCGCCACGTCCTGCTGGCGACCGGCTCCGTGCCGAAGTCGCTGCCGGGTCTGCAGATCGACGGCAACCGCATCATCTCCTCCGACCACGCCCTCGTCCTGGACCGTGTGCCGCAGTCCGCGATCATCCTCGGCGGCGGCGTCATCGGTGTCGAGTTCGCCTCCGCCTGGAAGTCCTTCGGTGCGGACGTCACCGTCATCGAGGGTCTGAAGCACCTCGTGCCGGTCGAGGACGAGAACTCCTCCAAGCTCCTCGAGCGTGCCTTCCGCAAGCGCGGGATCAAGTTCAACCTCGGCACGTTCTTCCAGAAGGCCGAGTACACCCAGAACGGTGTCAAGGTCACCCTCGCCGACGGCAAGGAGTTCGAGGCCGAGGTTCTGCTCGTCGCCGTCGGCCGCGGCCCGGTCTCCCAGGGCCTGGGCTACGAGGAGGCCGGGGTCGCCATGGACCGCGGCTACGTCCTCGTCGACGAGTACATGCGCACGAACGTCCCGACCATCTCCGCCGTCGGTGACCTGGTCCCGACCCTCCAGCTCGCGCACGTCGGCTTCGCCGAGGGCATCCTGGTGGCGGAGCGTCTGGCCGGTCTGAAGGCCGTTCCGATCGACTACGACGGTGTGCCGCGCGTGACCTACTGCCAGCCGGAGGTCGCCTCCGTCGGTATCACCGAGGCCAAGGCCAAGGAGATCTACGGCGCGGACAAGGTCGTCGCTCTCAAGTACAACCTGGCGGGCAACGGCAAGAGCAAGATCCTCAAGACCGCCGGCGAGATCAAGCTCGTCCAGGTCAAGGACGGTGCCGTGGTCGGCGTCCACATGGTCGGCGACCGCATGGGCGAGCAGGTCGGCGAGGCCCAGCTGATCTACAACTGGGAGGCGCTGCCGGCCGAGGTGGCCCAGCTCATCCACGCCCACCCGACGCAGAACGAGGCGCTCGGCGAGGCCCACCTGGCCCTGGCCGGCAAGCCCCTTCACTCCCACGACTGACGCCTTCAGTCTTCGGGCGCGACGACACAGACTTCCGCAATTCGTAAGGAGAAACCGAAACCATGGCGGTTTCCGTAACCCTTCCGGCGCTCGGTGAGAGCGTCACAGAGGGCACTGTCACCCGCTGGCTGAAGGCCGAGGGCGAGCGCGTCGAGGCCGACGAGCCGCTGCTCGAAGTCTCGACGGACAAGGTCGACACCGAGATCCCGGCCCCCGCCTCCGGCGTGCTGTCCTCCATCAAGGTCGCCGAGGACGAGACGATCGAGGTCGGCGCCGAGCTGGCCATCATCGACGACGGCACGGGTGTCCCTGCTGCCGCCCCGGCCCCGGCCGCCGCCGAGGCTCCCGCCCCGGTCGCCGAGCCCGCTCCGGCCCCGGTCGCCGAGCCCGCTCCGGCCCCGGTCGCCGAGGCCCCTGCGGCCCCGGCCCCCGCCGCTGCTCCGGCCGCTCCGGCCGGTGGCGCCCAAGGCACGGACGTGGTCCTGCCCGCGCTCGGCGAGTCCGTCACCGAGGGCACCGTCACCCGCTGGCTGAAGTCGGTCGGCGACACCGTCGACGCCGACGAGCCGCTGCTCGAGGTCTCCACGGACAAGGTCGACACCGAGATCCCGGCCCCCGCCTCCGGTGTGCTGCTCGAGATCGTGGTCGCCGAGGACGAGACCGCCGAGGTCGGCGCCAAGCTGGCCGTCATCGGCGCTCCGGGTGCCGCTCCGGCGGCTGCCCCGGCCCCGGCAGCTCCGGCTCCGGCGGCTGCTCCGGCCCCGGCCCCGGCTCCCGCCCCGGCTGCCCCCGCGGCCCCGGCTCCGGCCCCGGCCCCGGCCGCGCCCGCGGCTCCGGCCGCTGCCCCCGCGGCCCCGGCCCCCGCGGCCCCGGCTCCGGCCGCGCCCGCCCCGGTCACCCCGGCCCCGTCGCCGGCCGCGCAGGCCACCGACGAGGGCGCGTACGTGACCCCGCTGGTGCGCAAGCTCGCCGCCGAGAACGGCGTCGACCTGGCCACCGTCAAGGGCACCGGCGTCGGCGGCCGTATCCGCAAGCAGGACGTCATCGCCGCCGCCGAGGCCGCGAAGGCCCCCGCCGCTCCGGCTCCCGCCCCGGCCGCCGCCACTGCGACGGCCCGGAAGGCGCCGGTCCTGGAGGTCTCCCCGCTGCGCGGCCAGACCGTCAAGATGCCGCGCATCCGCAAGGTCATCGGCGACAACATGGTCAAGGCCCTGCACGAGCAGGCCCAGCTGTCCTCGGTGGTCGAGGTCGACGTGACCCGCCTGATGCGCCTGCGCGCCCAGGCCAAGGACGCGTTCGCGGCCCGCGAGGGCGTCAAGCTCTCCCCGATGCCGTTCTTCGTCAAGGCCGCCGCCCAGGCGCTGAAGGCCCACCCGGTCGTCAACGCCCGGATCAACGAGGCCGAGGGGACCATCACCTACTTCGACACCGAGAGCATCGGTATCGCGGTGGACTCCGAGAAGGGCCTGATGACCCCGGTCATCAAGCACGCGGGCGACCTCAACCTCGCCGGTATCGCCAAGGCCACGGCCGACCTGGCGGGCAAGGTCCGGGCCAGCAAGATCACCCCGGACGAGCTGTCCGGCGCGACCTTCACCATCAGCAACACCGGTTCGCGCGGCGCGCTGTTCGACACGATCATCGTGCCCCCGGGCCAGGTCGCGATCCTCGGCATCGGCGCCACGGTCAAGCGCCCGGCCGTCATCGAGACCGAGGAGGGTACGGTCATCGGCGTCCGCGACATGACCTACCTGACGCTGTCGTACGACCACCGTCTGGTGGACGGCGCCGACGCCGCCCGCTACCTGACCGCGGTCAAGGCGATCCTGGAGGCGGGCGAGTTCGAGGTCGAGCTCGGCCTGTAGGCTTCCCTGCCTGTACGTATGCACGGCGCCCCCGCCCGGACAGTTCCGGGCGGGGGCGCCGTTTTTGTCGCCCGCAAGATCGTGTAAGCCTCGTCTCACCTGCGCAAAAGCGCCCCCACGCGCCCTTACGGAACCGCCTGGCGGCCTTATTGTCTAAACGGCAGACGCCTTGGGGTCCCGCCGGTCGCCCGATCCACCGCCCCTCAACGAGGCCCTTCAGGTCGCCGCACAGGATTCACCCCTCCTAAGAAGGAGCCCTCATGACCGCGCCCGTCGTCCACTCGCTGCGCGAACAGATCCGCGAGCACATTGTGGAGGGGATCGTCAGCGGGCGCTGGAAGCCGGGCGAGCGGATCGTGGAGCGGCGGATCGCCACCGAGCTGGAGGTCAGCCAGACACCGGTCCGGGAGGCGCTGCGGGAGCTGGAGTCGTTGCGGCTGATCGAGTCGGCGCCGAACAAGGGCGTGCGGGTCCGGAATCTGACGGCGGCCGACCTGGAGGAGAGCTACCCCGTACGAGCCGGTCTGGAGGCCATCGCGGCGGAGCTGGCGGCGGCGGGGCTGGCGGAGGACTGCTCGGCCCTCGAACCGCACGTGGCGGCGCTGTACGAGGCCGACCGCAAGTCCGACGGTACGGCGCAGGTGCGGCACACGGTGGCCTTCCACCGGGAGCTGGTGCGGGCGGCCGGGAACTCGGTGCTGCTCCACACTTGGGAGGGGCTGGGCATCGAGGTGTTCACGGCACTCTCGATCCGGTGGCTGGGGACCGTGCAGCAGTCGTACGCGGAGGAGCACGAGGAGCTGGTGGCCGCGTTCCGCAGGCGGGACCCGCGCATCGCGGAGATCGTCAAGGCCCATGTGCTCGGGTGCGCGCCCCGCGCGTAACAGCAGAGCACCCTGCCGCTCAGACGCAGCCCCACCTGCGAAATTCAGCCTAAAATGCGGCACGGGGTGCCCCCATCGAAGGCACCGCGTGCCGACTTTCTTCGAAGTCAAGACCTTTTGGCCCCCGCCCCTTTGATCGATCATCGATCAGGGGGTTACAGTCACAGACGGGCTCTCACCCGAGCCTCGAGCCCTGTCCTGCCAAAGACCAAGGGCAACCCCGAACCCTTACCGATGAGGGAACCCCCTTCGACTGAGGAAGGCGGCGACATGACCGACCCCAACGCCATCCAGCCGAGCGAGCTCGACCAGCTCCCGGACCGCGACCCGGAGGAGACCGCCGAATGGCAGGCCTCCCTGGACGCCGTTGCCAGGGAAGCCGGGCCGCATCGTGCCGCGTACCTGATGCGCCGCACGCTGGAGCGTGCCGAGGACGCCGGCGTGGCACTGCCCAAGCTGCTCGAGACCGACTACGTCAACAGCATCCCCACCTCCGCCGAGCCGGCTGTGCCCGGTGACGAGGAGATGGAGCGCCGGATCACCGCGTGGAACCGCTGGAACGCGGCGGCGATGGTGACCCGCGGCAGCAAGCACGGCGTCGGCGGCCACATCGCCACCTTCGCCTCCGCGGCCTGGCTGTACGAGACCGGCTTCAACCACTTCTTCCGTGGCAAGGAGGGCGACGGCTCCGGCGACCAGCTGTACATCCAGGGCCACGCCTCCCCCGGTATCTACGCCCGTGCCTTCCTCGACGGCCGGCTGTCCGAACAGCATCTGGACAACTTCCGTCAGGAGGCCGGCGGCAACGGCCTGCCGTCCTACCCGCACCCGCGGCGCCTGCCCTGGCTGTGGGAGTTCCCGACGGTGTCGATGGGCCTCGGCCCGCTCTCCGCCATCTACCAGGCCCGGTTCAACCGCTATCTGACCAGCCGCGGTGTCAAGGACGTGTCGAACTCCCACGTCTGGGCCTTCCTCGGCGACGGCGAGATGGACGAGCCGGAGTCCACGGCGGCGCTCACGCTGGCCTCGCGTGAGGGGCTGGACAACCTCACCTTCGTCATCAACTGCAACCTCCAGCGCCTTGACGGCCCGGTGCGGGCCAACTTCAAGATCGTGCAAGAGCTGGAGGCCCGGTTCCGCGGCTCCGGCTGGAACGTCGTCAAGACGCTGTGGGGCACGGCCTGGGACGAGCTGTTCGCCCTCGACACCACCGGCGCGCTCGTACGCCGTCTGCGCGAGGTACCGGACGCGCAGGTGCAGACGTACCAGACGCGCGACGCCGCCTACATCCGCGAGGACTTCTTCGGCAAGGACCCGGCGCTCGTCGAGATGGCGAAGCTGCTGAGCGACGACAAGATCCTCGAGTGCTTCCACCTCTCCCGCGGCGGCCACGAGGCCCGCAAGGTCTACGCCGCGTACAAGGCGGCCCTGGAGCACAAGGGCGCGCCGACCGTCATCCTGGCGCAGACCGTCAAGGGCTTCACGCTCGGCGAGGGCTTCGCGTCGAAGAACGCCAACCACCAGATGAAGAAGCTGACGGTGGACGAGTTCAAGACGATGCGCGATCTGCTGGGGCTGCCCATCTCCGACAGTCAGTTCGACGATGGTGTGGTGCCCTACGGCCACCCGGGCGCCGACTCTCCCGAGGTGCGCTACCTCCAGGAGCGCCGCGCGGCCCTGGGCGGTCCGGCCCCGGCCCGCCGGGTGCACCCGGTGGCGCCGCTGCCGGCCCCGGCCGAGAAGGCGTTCGCCGCCTTCGACAAGGGCTCGGGCTCGCAGAACGTGGCGACCACGATGGCCTTCGTCCGCCTGGTCAAGGACCTGGTCCGCGACAAGGAGACGGGCAAGCGCTGGGTGCCGATCGTCCCGGACGAGGCGCGCACCTTCGGCATGGAGAGCCTGTTCCCCTCCCTCGGCATCTACTCGCCCAAGGGCCAGACGTACGAGCCGGTCGACCGCGACCAGCTGATGTACTACAAGGAAGCCACGAACGGCCAGATCCTCAACGAGGGGATCACCGAGGCCGGTTCGATGGCGGACTTCATCGCGGCGTCGACGTCGTACGCGACGCACGGCGAGGCGATGATCCCCTTCTACATCTTCTACTCGATGTTCGGCTGGCAGCGCACGGCCGACCAGATGTGGCAGCTCGGCGACCAGCTCGGCCGCGGCTTCCTCGTCGGCGCCACAGCCGGCCGAACGACGCTGACCGGTGAGGGCCTGCAGCACGCCGACGGCCACTCGCCGGTGATCGCGGCCACCAACCCGGCGGCGCTGACGTACGACCCGGCGTTCGCGTACGAGGTCGCGGTCATCGTCAAGGAGGGCCTGCGCCGCATGTACGGCGAGGCGGCCGAGGGCGAGGACCAGAACGTCTTCTACTACCTCACCGTCTACAACGAGCCACTGCCGCAGCCCGCTAAGCCGGTGGTCGCCGGTATCGACGAGGGCATCGTCAAGGGCCTGTACCGCTTCAACACGGCGGAGTCGGCGGGCCTGTCGCCCGTGTCCCCCAAGCTCTCAACTTCGCTCGAGCAGGGTGGTACCCCCATCGCCCCGCGGATCCAGTTGCTGGGTTCGGGTACGGCGATCCACTGGGCGCTCGATGCGCAGAAGCTGCTCGCCGAGGAGTGGGGCGTCGCGGCGGACGTGTGGTCGGCGACGTCGTGGGGTGAGCTGCGGCGCGACGCCATGGAGGCGGACGCGGCGCTGCTGGAGGGCGAGGAGCGGGTGCCGTACATCCGACGGGCGCTCCAGGGTGCCGAGGGTCCGGTCCTCGCGGTCTCCGACTACATGCGCCAGGTCCCGGACCAGATCGCGCAGTGGGTCGAGCAGGACTACTCCTCGCTGGGCGCCGACGGCTTTGGTATCTCCGACACCCGCGAGGCGGCCCGTCGCCACTTCGGCGTCGACGCCCAGTCGATCGTCATCGCGGCCCTGGCCCAGCTCGCCCGGCGCGGCGAGGTCAAGGCCACGACCGTGAAGGAGGCGCGGGAGCGCTACGGCCGGTAGGAGTTCTCGCCAGGCGCAGGCTTCCGGTGGCTGAAGGGGTACGGCATCCGCCGTGCCCCTTCGCTGTCGGTGGGCCCCGGCATCATGGATGCATGCGTGCCGCCCGCCTGATCAAAATGGTGCTGTTGCTCCAGTCCCGGCCCTCCATGACCGCCGCCGAACTCGCCACGGAGCTGGAGGTGTCAGAGCGGACCGTCACCCGCGACGCGCAGGCACTGTCGGAGGCGGGGGTTCCGGTGTACGCCGACCGGGGGCGGGCGGGCGGTTACCGGCTGATCGGCGGGTACCGCACGCGGCTGACCGGGCTCGCGCGCACCGAGGCCGAGGCGCTGTTCCTCAGCGGTGTGCCCGGGGCGCTGCGCGAGATGGGACTTCAGGACGCGGCCTCCGCGGCCCGGCTGAAGGTGTCCGCGGCCCTCCTGCCTTCCTTGCGCGACGCGTCCCGTACGGCGGCGCAGCGCTTTCACCTGGACGCACCCGCCTGGTTCACGAAGCCCGGTACCCCGCGGCTGCTGCCGACGGTCGCGGACGCGGTCTGGGACGACCGGCGGATCACCGCGCGCTATCGGCGCGGCGAGGACATGGTGGAACGGGAACTGGAGCCGTACGGGCTCGTCCTCAAGGCGGGTGCCTGGTACCTGTGCGCCAGGGTGGCCGGTGACGGGGCCTTCCGGGTGTACCGCATCGACCGCTTCACCGCCGTGGCCGCGGGCGAGGAGCGGTTCGCGCGGGACGAGGAGTTCGATCTGCCCGGCTTCTGGGAGCAGCGGGCCGAGCAGTTCGCGCGGTCCATCCTGCGGGCCGAGGTCGTGGTGCGGCTGACCGAGGACGGCGTGCGGAGACTGCCGTACGCCGTCGATCCGGCGTCCGCCCGGGAGGCGCTGAGCGCGGCGGGTGCCCCGGACGAGCACGGGTGGGTGACGGTGACCTTGCCGGTGGAGTCGGAGGAGGTCGCGCACACGCAACTCACCGCGTTGGGGCCGGAGGTCGAGGTGCTGTCTCCCGAGGGGCTGCGCGCACGTTTCGCGAGCGACGCGATACGGCTCGCGGGGCTGTACCGCCCCTGACGGTCCGCGGCCTGCCATCCACACCCGTTCAGCGCAGCCGTTCGACCAGTTGGCTGCCCTGCTCGTCGGGGTCGTCTGCGGCGGCCGCACGGCTCGCGTCCGCCGGCTCCCGGGCCGGGCGCTTCGGCACTGCTCGCCCTCACGGCGGGTGTGTCACCGCCTGCCCTGCAGCCGTGCCGCTCGCTCCCTGACCGCCGGGAGGAGGGTGCTGAGGGCCGCGCCCGGGCAGTGGGTCCGGTAGCCGTCGTTGTGGCCCGTAAGGGCGGGCAGCAGGGCGGTGGCGCCTGTGCGGTACCGGCCCCCGCCGTGGCTGGACACGAGCCGGACCCGGGCGCGCGGATCGATGTCCGCGAGGCCCAGCTTCCATGCGGCCAGGGCGGCGATGGCGTCGGTCATCGCCCGGGGCACCGTCGTGCCCGCGGCGAAGGTGCCGATCGCGGCGACGCCCGCGGTGCGGTGGTTGAAGCCCTGGGTGTGGGCGCCGGTGACGGGACGCTCGACACCGCCCGCGCGGCCTTCGTAGAGGGTGCCGCAGCGGTCGACCAGGAAGTTGTAGCCGATGTCGTCCCACCGGCGCTTGCCGATCTGCCCCGTGTACAGGGCCCGGATGATGCGGGGCACGTCAGCGCACCGGTAGCCGTTGGGCGAGGCGGTGTGGTGCACGAAGACCGCGACGACCTTGTCGTCGTAGCGCGGTGGCGGCTGGGGCCGGGAGTCGTCCCGCGCCCATGCCGTCCTCGGCACGATGCGCGGCTTGGGCGCCTGGTGCAGAACGGCGGACCGGACCTGGACCGGTCGCGGGGTGCGGAGCGCCACGGGGTGTTCGGCGCCGGACGCGCTCAGCATCAGCGCGAGGAGGACGGCGAGTCCGGGCAGACAGCCGAGTGTCAGCAGGGCGGCGACGGGAATCCGTACCGGATGTCTTTTCCGTGTCCGGTGCTTTCGTCGGATGACACGCATGGACCCACTGTCCGTCTGTTCCGATGCGCCCGCGATGTGCGCTGTGCCACCTGGTGGAACCATCATCCGGGTGGGACACGTTTTCCTCAGTGCTCGTCGCATGCGTGCGCGCGTGGCCGGTTTCCGGCGCCGCGCGCACGTGGCTGATCACTGGGTTCCCGCGGCGCGTGCCAGCGCTCCCAGGGGGTCCAAGAGAAAGGCGGCTCGTGGTGAACCTGCTCGACATCCTGCTGATGCTGGTGGTCCTGGCCTACGCGGCGTCCGGCTACCGGCGCGGACTGGTCGCCGGCTGTGTCTCCCTGGCCGGTTTCGTGGGTGGTGCCGTCGTCGGTGTGTGGGTCCTGCCATGGGTGATGAACCTGGTGACGCGCGGGACGACGACGGCCACGGTGACCGCCGTGCTCACGGTGCTGGTTCCGGCGGCGGTGGGCCACGCGCTGGCCGGCCGCCTCGCGTTGAAGCTGCGCCGCGAGCTGGACCGCGGGCCGCTGCGGGTGCCCGACGGGATCGGCGGGGCCGCGGCGAACACGGTCGCGGTGCTGGTCGTCGCCTGGGTGGCCGCGAGCGTCCTGGGCGCCTCCTCGTCCCCGTTGCTCACCCAGGCGATCCGGGAATCCAGGCTGCTGGGCGCCGTGCAGAACACGATGCCGGACACCACCCCGACCTGGTTCTCACGCGCCACGTCCGCGCTCACCCAGGCGGGCTTCCCACAGGTCTTCAACCCGTTCGAGAACGAACCGGCGACCGCGGCTGCCGAGCCCTCCGGGGACAGCGTCACGGAGCGTGCGACGCAGGCCGCCAGGCTCAGCACCGTCAAGATCGAGGGCGCCGTGGGCAACGAGGGCCGCGAGGGCAGCGGCTTCGTGTACGCGACACGACGCGTGATGACCAACGCTCACGTGGTGGCGGGCATCGACCACCCGACCGTACGAGTCGGCGGCGTCGGTCCCGCGTACTCAGCACGGGTGGTGCTCTTCGACCCGGGCCGGGACGTCGCGGTGCTGTACGTGCCCGATCTGCGTGCGCCCGTCCTGCACTTCTACGACGGCGCGTCGCGTGGCGACGCGGCGGTGGTCGCGGGCTATCCGCAAGACGGCGGGCTGACGCTGCGGGCGGCCACGGTCGCGAACCGGATCCGTGCCACGGGCCAGAACATCTACAACACCGGCACCGTCACCCGGGAGATCTACTCCATCCGCTCGACCGTGCTGCCCGGCAACTCCGGCGGCCCGCTGCTGACCACCGACGGCAGGGTCTTCGGGGTGGTCTTCGCGCGCTCCACCTCCGACCAGAGGACCGGGTACGTCCTGACGGCGGACGAGGTCCGGGCGGACGCGAAGCGCGCGGCGTACGCCACGGCCGCGGTGGACACGGGCGAACTCGTCTCGTCGTGAGCGTCACGACGAACTCATCGCCTCGCGGGCGTTACAGGGAGCGGCCCATGAACACGTCGTCGACGTACTCGCCCTCGAGCAGGAACTCCTCGGGCAGGATCCCCTCCACCACGAATCCCTCGGACTCGTAGAGCCCCCGGGCCGGGGCGTTGTGCCCGAGGACGCGCAGGGTGATACGCCGTGCGCCCAGCCGCCGGGCCTCGTCCTGCGCGGCCCGCAGCAGTGCCCGGCCGACCCCGGCTCCCCGTGCCTCGTCGGCGACGGCGAGCCCCTGGATCTGGCGGACGTGGGAGTTGCACTTCAGAGGAGTCGGGAAGCCCAGCCGGATGTATCCGACGACGGCGCCGTCCAGTTCGGCGACCAGATGGTCCCGCGGCTCGCACCGCTTGCTGAAGAAGGGCTCGTGAGGCGGCTGGGGACGCGGCATGACGGCGTGCAGCGGGGACCAGACGGCGCGGTCGAGACGGCCGAGCGTCTCCTCGTCGTCGAGCGTGGCGTGACGTATGTACGGAGCGGGCATGCGGAGCACTGTACGGCAGGTGTATGGGGAGCCGTCCGGTGTTTTTCAGGGGCACCGGGCAGGATGGGCGCATGGAGCGTTCCCGCATCGCGGTGGCCGGTGCGTCCGGTCTCATCGGCAGTGCCCTGGTCCGATCGCTGGTCGCGGAGGGGCACGAGGTGGTGCGCCTGGTACGCCGTACGGCCCGAAGCCGCGACGAGGTCCGCTGGGACCCCGAGGGGCAGTACGTGGACACGGCCGGGCTGGTCGGATGCGAGGTCGTGGTGAATCTCGCCGGGGCCGGCGTCGGCGACCACCGGTGGACGGACGCGTACAGGAAGACGCTGCGCGACAGCCGGGTGCTGGGCACGGCGGCGCTCGCGGAGGCCGTCGCCCTGCTGCCGGAGCCGCCGCGTGTCTTCGTGAACGGCAGCGCGATCGGTTACTACGGCGACACCGGGGACCGGGCGGTCGACGAGGAGGCGCCGCCCGGGGACGGGTTCCTGCCCTCGTTGTGCGTGGAGTGGGAGGAGGCCGCGGCAGCCGCGCGGGAGGCGGGCGTACGGACGGTGCTCGCGCGGACGGGACTGGTGGTGGCCCGTGAGGGCGGGGCCTGGGGGCGGCTGTTCCCGATCTTCAGGGCGGGGCTCGGTGGGCGGATGGGCGACGGGAACCAGTACTGGTCGTTCATCTCACTGCACGACGAGGTGGCGGCGATCCGTCATCTCATCGACACCGAGGGGCTGTCCGGGCCGTTCAACCTGACGGCTCCGCAGCCGCTGACCAACCGTGAGATCACGGCGGCGATGGGGCGCGTGCTGCACCGGCCGACGCTCTTCGCCGTGCCCGAGCCGGTGCTGCGGCTCGCGCTCGGGGAGATGGCCGGGGATGTGCTCGGCAGTGCGCGGGTGCTGCCGAGGCGGCTTGCGGAATCCGGGTTCTCGTTCGCCTTCCCGGGCATCGAGGAAGCACTGCAGGCGGCGCTGCGGGAGTAGCCACGCACAAGAGTGCGACCACCGTGCGACCGTGCCCTGTTCGTGCGCGACTTGTCCTGAGCGTCGCCGGACCTACCCTCGACGCGAACTCGGGTATTTCTCATGCCTGTTGGGGGCATGACGTCTCCACCGGCCGCACAACCTCGAAGGAGGGGCACGTGCTAGAGCCCGTGTATCAGGCGGACGTCGTCATCGTGGGGGCCGGGATCGCCGGCCTCGCGGCGGCCCACCGGCTGACCAGCGCAGGAGTGACGACCGTCGTGGTGGAGGCCGCCGCATGTGCCGGCGGCCGCATGTCGACCGAGAAGGTCGACGGCTTCCGGCTCGACCGGATCGGGCAGTTCCTGTCCACGTCGTATCCCGAACTGCGCCTGGCCCCGGGGCTCGACGCGCTCGTCCTGCGTCCCTTCGCCCCCGGCGTCCTGGTGCACAGCGAGGGGCGCCGCCGCCGCGCGGGCGCTGCCCCGACCGGAGGGGGCGCAGGGAGCGCACGGAGCGCGCTCAGCGTCGTACGCGCCCTTGCCAGCGCTCCCCGCGCAACCTCCGCACCGGAAGCGGGCGATGGCACGCCGGGCGTACGGCCTCCGGGGATCCGACTTCCCGGGCCGCGGACCGCCCGGTCCAGGGCGGCGGGGCCGCGGTCCGGTGTCCCGCTCGGCGGTGCCGTGGACCAGGCCCGGCTGGGTGCGGCGCTCGCGCGGATCGCCGCCACGCCCGTGGAACGGCTGCTGGCCCGGCCCGAGTCGACCGCGGCCCGCGCGCTCCCGCTGCGCGGGATCCCCGCCCGTACCGTCGACGGGTTTCTGCGGCCGTTACTGTCCGCGCTGCTGTGCGACCCGAAGCTGACCACGTCGAGCCGCTGCGCCGACCTCGCGCTGCACGCCTTCGCGAGCGGCCGGCTGTGCGTACCGGAGGGCGGGGCGGAGGTCCTTCCGGAGCTGTTGGCGCAGGCGCTGCCGCCGGGCACGGTGCACACCGGGGTCCGCGCCACCTCTGTCTCAACGACCTCGGTGACCACCGCCGAACACGGTGAGCTCCGCTGCCGTGCCGTCCTGGTGGCCACCGACGCACACGCCGCCGCCGAGTTGCTGCCCGGTCTGCGCGTACCGGACTTCCACCCCGTCACGGTCGTCCACCACACCATGGACGAACCACCGTCGACGGGTGCGTCACTGCTGCTCGACGCGGACCGCGGCGGCCCGGTGGCCCACACGGCGGTCGTCAGCCAGGTGGACCCCTCGCGTGCCCCCGCGGGCCGCGCGCTGGTCTCCTCCACGGTCCTGGGCACGCCACCGTACGACGTCGACGACGCCGTACGGTCCCATCTGGCGCGCCTGTACGGCACCTCGACCGCACGCTGGGAGACGCTCGCCGTGCACCACACCGCGCGAGCCGTCCCGGCGATGCCGCCGCCCCACGATCTGCGTCGGCCGGTGCGCCTCCTGGCCGGGCTCTATGTGTGCGGCGACCACCGCGACACCAGTACGGTCCAGGGCGCGCTGCACTCCGGTCACCGGGCGGCGGCCGCTGTCCTGGCGGACCTGGGCGCGGGTCCGACGCACATCGCGGACCCGCTGCCCACGGCCGCCTGAGGCGTACGACCTGGGGAGCAATAGGGAGCGGGTGAAGGAGCGGCGTCCGGTGCGGCCGCTCGCAAGGCGCCGGAAGGTCCTTGTAGCGGAGCTACCAGGGCCTTCCTGCAACGCCGCTGGGGGTCCCCCCTGCTCGAAGAGCTTGGGGGAGGCCGTACCGGGCGTCGCGACGCCGCTCCCTATTGCTCCCCAGGTCGTTACCGCAAGGCGGCGACCCGGTCGTGGTACCCGCGGACGGGCGCCGCGTCCTTGTACGGCTCCAGGCGGCGCTCGAAGTCCCGTACGTACTCCACCGCCCGCGCCGACCGCATCTCCGAGGCCTGCCCTGCGGCCTCGGCCGCCAGCTGGCAGGCCTGGTCCAGCTCGCCGAGGCCGAGCCGCGCCGAGGCGAGCACGACCCGGCAGAACAGCCGGCTACGGGCGAAGCCGGGCGCGCGCAGCCGCAGCGAGCGCTCGGCATGCTGGACCGCGGCCCGGTACTGCTGCAGGTCCCGGTGGCAGTGGCCGAACTCGTCGGCGAGCTGCGCCTCGTCGAAGAACCGCGCCCAGTGCGGGACGTCGTCGCCGGGCCGGGCGGACTCCAGCGCGCGCTCGGCCCGCACGAGCGAGGCCGTGCACGACCGGACTTCGCCGAGCACGCCGTGGCCGCGCGCCTCGACGGCGTACAGGAGCGCCTGGACGACGGGCGGCGCCGAGGTGCCGGTGCCCTGCTGCGCCACGCGGGCCAGTTGCACGGCCTCCCGCCCATGGCCGAGGTGGACGGCCTGCCGGCTCATCGTGGCCAGCACGTACGCCCCGTACATCCGGTCCCCGGCGGCCTGCGCGAGCCGCAGCGCCTGGACGAAGTAGCGCTGGGCAAGACCGTGCGCGGCGATGTCGTACGACGTCCAGCCCGCGAGCCGGGTCAGATCGGCGGCCGCCGCGAACAGACGGCGGCCCGTCTGCTCGCCGTAGCTGCCGCGCAGCATCGGCTCGGCCTCGTGCTCCAGGTAGCGCACAAGGGCCTGACGGGCGTGGCCGCCGCCGTAGGCGTGGTCGAGGGCGCGGAACAGTTCGCAGACCGAGCGCAGGGCGGCGATGTCGCCGCCGGTCACCTTCTGGCCGGGGCCGCGCTCGGACTGGCTGCGCCGGCGGGATGGGGGTACCGCCGGTTCGAGCACGGCCGAGACCTTGGGGGGAATGGGGCGACCTTGCGCGGGGATGCGGGGGGCGGCCTCGGTGCGGGCCACCGTCTCGTCGGCCCGGCCGATCAGCCAGTCCCGGCTGGGCACGACGAGACCGGCCGCGGTGAACGCGATCTTGCGCAGTTCGGCGTGGCTGCCCGAGTCCTTGCGCCACAGCCCGCCGACGATGTCGACGGCCTCTTCCGGGGTGGCGGCGAACTCCAGGCCCGCGTACACCGGGGCGCAGGCGTCGAGCCCGAGGTCCTGCGCGGTGAGCCTGCGCCCGAGCCGCCGCGTGAAGACCTCGGCGATGAGCGCGGGCGTGGTGCCGCGCGGCTGCTGTCCGCGCAGCCACCTGGTCACGGACGTCTTGTCGTATCTGAGATCGAGCCCGTGTTCGAGGCCGAGCTGGTCGACGCGACGGGCGAGCCCTGCGTTGGAGAACCCCGCTTCTGCGATGAGCGCGGCGAGCTGGCGGTTGGGGGGGCGCTGCGCGGGTCGTTCCGTCATCTGCGGTGCGGTCTCCTGCCTTTCGGGCCTCGACGACGGCCCCGGGGAGGGGCAGGTGCCTCCCCGGGGCGTCGCGATACCCGGATCGCCTGTGAACAGCCCTAATGGCCTCGTGAACGGCGTGAATGTAGCGGAGAGTGAGCAACCGGTTGCACGCTTCTGCATCCATTCATCCGATCGTGTGAGGATTAGCCGTCGGGCTGACGGGGACGACGGACGATGGTCGCCACCCGCGGGACGTACAGTTGCGTGGGCGCCTTTCGCGCCTTACGAGCTTCTGAGGGAGGCGCTTGCCGTGGCTGAGGTGCGGTTCGTCCATATGGGATTCGGGGCCGATGCCGTCGAGTACCAGGAGGCCTGGGACGAGCAGCGCCGGGTGCACGCCGCCCGGTTCGCGGACGAGATCCCCGACACCTGCCTGCTCGTGGAACACCCTCCGGTCTACACGGCGGGCCGACGCACGGCGGACGACGAGCGCCCGCTGGACGGCACCCCGGTGGTCGACGTGGACCGCGGCGGCAAGATCACCTGGCACGGCCCCGGCCAGTTGGTCGGCTACCCCATCCAGAAACTCCCGCGCCCGGTCGACGTCGTCGCCCACGTACGCCGTCTCGAGGAGGCCCTGATCCGCACCTGCGCGGAGTTCGGCCTGGAGACGACGCGGGTGGAGGGCCGCAGCGGTGTCTGGGTGCTCGGGGACCCGGTGGAGCAGCGCCCCCTGCTCGGCGGACTCTCCCTCGACTTCGACCCGCGTCTGCGCGACGAGGAGTTCGACCCGCGGCTGAACGGCCCGGAGTACGCCCCCTCCAACGCCGGCCAGCGCCGTGAGGACCGCAAGGTCGCGGCGATCGGCATCCGTGTCGCCAAGGGCGTCACGATGCACGGCTTCGCACTGAACGTGAACCCGGACAACGCCTGGTTCGACAGGATCATCCCGTGCGGGATCCGGGACGCGGGCGTCACCTCGCTCGCGAACGAACTGGGGCGCGACGTGACGATCGCTGAGGTGTTGCCGGTGGCGGAACGGCATCTGCGGGACATCCTGGAGAACGCCGAGCTGAAGCCGCGGGAGACCGAGAGCGCCTCCGCGTAGCGGCGACGCCCACCATGGCCGCGGGCGGCGGCGCCGGGGAATGCACCCCCGCTCCCGAAGGTTGCCCACAGGCATGGCCGAGTACTGTCCGGGCGTACCCTGATGTACGCCGACGAATCGAAGCTACAGGGAGCCGACGTGTCCGCAGTCGCACCCGACGGACGCAAGTTGCTGCGCCTGGAGGTCCGCAACAGCCAGACCCCCATCGAGCGCAAGCCCGAGTGGATCAAGACCCGGGCGAAAATGGGTCCCGAGTACACGAAGATGCAGAACCTCGTGAAGAGCGAGGGGCTGCACACGGTCTGCCAGGAAGCCGGCTGCCCGAACATCTACGAGTGCTGGGAGGACCGCGAGGCCACCTTCCTCATCGGTGGCGACCAGTGCACCCGCCGCTGCGACTTCTGCCAGATCGACACCGGCAAGCCCGAGGCGCTCGACCGCGACGAGCCCCGCCGCGTGGGCGAGTCCGTGGTCACCATGGACCTGAACTACGCCACGATCACCGGTGTCGCACGCGACGACCTGGCAGACGGCGGAGCCTGGCTGTACGCCGAGACGGTCCGGCAGATCCACCGGCAGACCGCCGGCCGCGAGGGCGGGCACACCAAGGTCGAGCTCCTCGCCCCCGACTTCAACGCGATCCCCGAGCAGCTCGAAGAGGTCTTCTCCGCCCGGCCCGAGGTCTTCGCGCACAACGTCGAGACCGTCCCGCGGATCTTCAAGCGCATCCGCCCCGGTTTCCGCTACGAGCGCTCGCTCCAGGTCATCACCGCGGCCCGTGACTACGGCCTGGTGACCAAGTCGAACCTGATCCTCGGCATGGGCGAGACCCGCGAGGAGGTCGTCGAGGCGCTGCGTCAGCTGCACGACGCGGGCTGCGAGCTGATCACCATCACGCAGTACCTGCGCCCGAGCGTCCGCCACCACCCCGTGGAGCGCTGGGTCAAGCCGCAGGAGTTCGTGGAGCTGAAGGAGGAGGCCGAGCAGATCGGCTTCTCGGGCGTCATGTCGGGCCCGCTGGTGCGCTCCTCGTACCGCGCCGGGCGCCTGTACCGGATGGCCATCGAACAGCGTCAGTCAGCCACCCCGCGGCAGGATGGCGCAGGCGTCGCCGTCTGACCCGCTCCCCCACCGATTGGCACCCCGCGCCACCGCGAGCGTGTGAATCCGCTCACAAGAAGTTACCGTTCGGTAATGGCCTGTTGAACGCGGCCCCGACCGTCCCCGCAGCTAGGGACCCCGTCGGGGCCGCGTCGGGCTTTTGGCGCCGCCAATCAAGGCTTCATCGGTGTTTGACCGGCCGGTCACGTCCTGGTAACACCAAACAGTGAGCCTGGCCGTATGAACAGTCCTGGCCCAGAGCCGCCGATCCGAGGGGGGACCCCCGTCATGCAGGCCGCGCGCGTTCGAGCCACCGCGATCCCGTCGTTCACCCATGCACTCCGTGCCATCGAGTCGCTGCTCATGAGCGGTGGTCAGCAGACCGCCCGCCGGAACGCCTGGACCTCCGTCCTCGAGGACCGACGCCGCGCCAAGGACCGACTCGAGGCACAGCGCGTGCTCGACGCCGCGTCGCGCCCGTAGCCACCGCTCGCTTCCCGAAGCGCCCCCGCCGCCCCTTCCGCACCGCTCTCTCCACACCACTCCCTTCGGCCTCACCCTCCCCACCTGCACCTTCCCCGCCCGACGCCCTCTCCCCTCGTCGGCGCCACCACCCCCGGTCCGTGCCGCTCACGCCCGCACCCGGCACTGCCGTCGTAGCCGCTCGCCGGGCCACGTAGACTTCGTGGCATGGCGAGGAAGGAAACTGCAGCGGACGCTGCTAACGCGGGGCGACTGAAGCAGATCGCCCTGACCTACAAGATGACCCGCAAGGCCGACCCCAAGATCGGTCTTGTACTCGCGGCTGTCGGAATCATCACCCTCGGTGTCTTCCTCGCGATCGGTTTCTTGATCGGTCACCCCATCTATCTCGGCATCCTCGGCTTCCTGCTCGCCTTCCTCGCGATGGCGATCGTCTTCGGACGCCGTGCCGAGCGCGCCGCCTTCGGGCAGATGGAGGGCCAGCCGGGCGCCGCCGCCGCGGTCCTGGACAACATCGGCCGCGGTTGGACCACCACACCGGCCGTTGCCATGAACCGCAGCCAGGACGTGGTGCACCGCGCCGTCGGCAAGGCCGGCATCGTGCTGGTCGCCGAGGGCAACGCGAACCGGGTCAAGAGCCTGCTGGCCGCCGAGAAGAAGAAGATGGCGCGCATCGTCGCGGACGTGCCGGTGCACGACGTGATCGTCGGCGGCGGCGAGGGCCAGGTGGAACTGAAGAAGCTCCGTACGACGATGCTGAAGTTCCCCCGGGTGCTGACCGGTCCGCAGGTGACCGCGACCAATGACCGGCTGCGTGCGATGGGCGATCTGATGAGCAACATGCCGCTGCCGAAGGGGCCGCTCCCCAAGGGGGCGCGGATGCCTCGGGGCGGGCCGAAGGGCCGATAGAGCCAGACCCACTGATCCGATATGCCGGTGGGCCGTCCCTGAATCCTCGGATTCCGGGACGGCCCACCGGCATATCGGCGTCAGGACCGGCGTCGCAGCGCGGCCTCAGATCCGGACCTCGACCGTGCCGGCCAAGCGGTCGTGCAGGCCCCTGCCGTCGCGGTCCCAGATCAGCGCGGGAATGGCGAGGAACAGCAGGACCGTGCGCAGCAGGGCGCGCAGCGGGTTGACGCGGCCGGTGTTCAGGGCAACCACCCGCAGGCCGAAGAGCCGCTTGCCCGGGGTGAACCCGATGGACCCTACGGTGAGAACGATCAACGCGAAGAGGATGAGCGGCGCCCAGATCTGAGCCGCCTCGTTGTAGCTGTCGGCGATCAGGCCGTATGCGATCAGGAGGCACAGGCCCCAGTCCACGGCGAGGGCACCGAGGCGTCGGCCGGGGCGGGCGATCGAGCCCGGGCCCTGCTCCGGCAGACCGAGTTGCTCACCTCGGTATCCAAGGTCCGCCCCGGCTTCTTCCATGGCCGCGCGGGGCCCGGAGAGCCACGATCCAACTGCTTGCCTGTTGTCCACCCGTCCACGGTACTGCGCCCGATTTGGCAGGCATGCACGTGGGGTCACCAGGGATCTGGCTGGTTAACCTGAGAGAAACAAATGGGTCACGCTGGAGAAATCCCCCGTCCCTATCGTCGGCCCCAGCGTGTGCCACCGCCACGGCCGCACGAACGAACTACCAACCCGGCCGGTCACGACCGGGAGTAGGAGGAGCCGGATGTTCCAGAACGCCGACGAGGCCAAGAAGTTCATCGCGGACGAGGACGTCAAGTTCATCGATGTCCGTTTCTGCGACCTGCCGGGCGTGATGCAGCACTTCACGGTGCCGGCAGAGGCGTTCGACCCGGACGACGAGCTCGCCTTCGACGGATCCTCGATCCGCGGCTTCCAGGCCATCCACGAGTCCGACATGGCGCTGCGCGCGGACCTGTCGACCGCCCAGGTCGACCCCTTCCGCCGTGACAAGACGCTGAACATCAACTTCTTCATCCACGACCCGATCACCGGCGAGCAGTACTCCCGCGACCCGCGGAACGTGGCGAAGAAGGCCGAGGCCTACCTCGCCTCCACCGGTATCGCCGACACCGCGTACTTCGGCCCCGAAGCCGAGTTCTACGTCTTCGACAGCGTCCGCTTCCGGACCGCCGAGAACGAGTCCTTTTACCACATCGACTCCGAGGCCGGTGCCTGGAACACCGGCGCGCTGGAGGACAACCGCGGTTACAAGGTCCGCTACAAGGGCGGCTACTTCCCGGTCCCGCCGGTCGACCACTTCGCCGACCTGCGGGCGGAGATCTCCCTGGAGCTGGACCGGGCGGGTCTGAAGGTCGAGCGCCAGCACCACGAGGTGGGCACCGCCGGCCAGGCCGAGATCAACTACAAGTTCAACACGCTGCTCGCCGCCGCCGACGACCTCCAGCTCTTCAAGTACATCGTGAAGAACGTCGCCTGGCGCAACGGCAAGACGGCCACCTTCATGCCGAAGCCGATCTTCGGCGACAACGGCTCGGGCATGCACGTCCACCAGTCGCTGTGGACCAACGGCGACCCGCTGTTCTACGACGAGGCCGGTTACGCGGGCCTGTCGGACATGGCCCGCTACTACATCGGCGGCATCCTCAAGCACGCCCCGTCGCTGCTGGCCTTCACCAACCCGACGGTGAACTCGTACCACCGTCTGGTGCCGGGCTTCGAGGCGCCGGTGAACCTGGTGTACTCACAGCGCAACCGATCGGCCGCGATGCGTATCCCGATCACTGGGGCCAACCCGAAGGCCAAGCGCGTGGAGTTCCGCGCGCCGGACGCCTCCGGCAACCCGTACCTGGCCTTCTCGGCACTGCTGCTGGCCGGCCTGGACGGCATCAAGAACAAGATCGAGCCGGCCGAGCCGATCGACAAGGACCTCTACGAGCTGGCTCCCGAGGAGCACGCGGGCGTCCCGCAGGTCCCGACCTCCCTCGACGCCGTCCTCGACCGACTGGAGGCCGACCACGAGTTCCTCCTCCAGGGCGACGTGTTCACGCCGGATCTGATCGAGACGTGGATCGACTACAAGCGCGCCAACGAGATCGCGCCGCTGCAGCTGCGCCCGCACCCGCACGAGTTCGAGCTCTACTTCGACGTGTGAGTTCGAGTGTGAGCCTGCCCGTCCCGTAGTACCCCTATGGAGCCCCGTCCCCGCCCCCCGGGTGGTGACGGGGCTCCCGTCGTTCCCTTCCCACAGTGACTCTTTCCCACAGTGACTCTTTGCCTGCCGTGGGGCCTTTCCGGACCGGTCCATGGGCGGCGCCGGGCGCACAATGGAGTCTGAGACGCGCCTGGACGACGGGGTACTGCGGGGTGATGCAGAATGCAGAGCCGGTTCCGGAGCGATCGGCGGCTGACCGTACGGATGACGGTCACGCTGTTTCTGCTCGGATTGCTGTACGTGGCGTTCGTCGCCGCGTTGATCGCGTTGCTGAAGTCCTGGGTGCTGGTCGTCGTGATCGCGGCGGCGGTGCTCGGTGCTCAGTACTGGTTCTCCGACCGGATCGCTTTGTACGCCATGCACGGGCGGGTCGTGGAGCGGGAGGAGTATCCGCAGTTGCACGGCGTCGTCGACCGGCTCTGTGCCGTTGCCGACATGCCCAAGCCGCTCGTCGCCGTCTCCGGTCTTGACATGCCGAACGCGTTCGCGACCGGACGCAACCCCGACCATGCGGTGGTGTGCGTGACCAGCGGGCTGCTGCACCGCCTGGAGCCCGACGAGCTGGAGGGTGTGCTGGCGCACGAGTTGTCGCACGTGGCGCACAAGGACGTCGCCGTGATCACCGTGGCGTCGTTCCTCGGGGTGATCGCGGGGCTGGTCGTGCGGTTCGCGTTCTACTCGGAGCTCTTCGGGCGGGGGCGCAGGGATCAGAACACCGTCGCCGTCCTGGGCGCCGTCATGGGGGTCTCGGCGCTCGTCTACGCCCTCAGCTTCCTCCTGATCCGGGCTCTGTCCCGGTACCGCGAGCTGGCCGCCGACCGCGCCGCCGCCCATCTCACCGGGCGCCCCTCGGCACTTGCCTCCGCGCTGACGAAACTCACCGGGGACATCGCCCGCATCCCGTCAAAGGACCTGCGCACGGCACAGGCGTTCAACGCCTTCTACTTCACCCCCGCCTTCGGCGCCGAGCCGGGCCTCTCCCGCTTCTTCTCGACGCACCCGACCCTGGAGCAGCGGCTGCAGCAACTCGCCGGCATCACCGCGGAGCTGGGCGAGGCGGCGAAGCCGGGGAAGGCGGGCTGAGGACCGATGGGACTCCTGGACATCCTGCTCGGCCGTACGAAGCCGGTGGCACCCGACCTCGACCAGCTCTTCGCCCTGCCGTCGGCGGCCATCACGCTCGAGGCCGCCGCCGGGTTCACCCCCACGGGGAACGGCGCGGTCTGCTTCGCCACGGTCGAGGGCGGTGCCTTCGCCCAGACCCACCGCGAGGTCCAGGCGCTCCTCGACGCGGACAGCGACCGCGACGGACCGCCCGTCGAACTGCGGCGGGACGACTACGGCTACTCCTGGCTGGTGTCGCACCGCACCCCCGACCAGCTGTCCGCCCTGGTCAACGATCTGCACGCGGTGAACAGCGCGATGGAGATCAACGGCTTCGGCCCACAGCTGCTGTGTTCGGTGGCCGGCTTCGAGGACACGGGCGGGCGACGGCTCGGCATGGTGTATCTGTACAAACGCGGTACCTGGTACCCGTTCTCGCCGCTCGCCGGGCGGGGCGAACGGCGCGACAACGCGCTGGAGCTGCAGATCAAGGCCGCGCTCGCCGACGACCTGCGGATCGAGCAGGACCTCGGCCGCTGGTTCCCGATCTGGGGCGCGCCCGGTCTGTGAGCGGGCGCGCTCCCGTCAACCGTTCTTCTCCCGCTGCTGGCGGCGGGCCTCGAAGGGGCGCTCGCGGCGGTAGCGGCGCTCCCACTTGGCCTGCTGGTCACGGCGGTCGCGGTACTGCTGGTAGGTGGTGACCCCCGGGGAGCCCGCGGCGGATCCCGTGCCCGGCCGGGACGCCGAGAACGAACTGCGTCCGTAGCGCGCGTACAGGTAGAGCAGGGCGACGGCGGCGAGCCACCAGATGTGGTTGCTGATCCCCAGGACGACGAGGACGACGCCTGCGGCAAGGACGATGGTGCCCATAACGGTCCTCCTTGGCGTGGGTGAGTGGATGAGCGGGTGGGTGTGTCGGAGGCGTGCGAACGGCGAGCCGTTGGCTGTCGCCGTCGGTGCGTGAAGGGTGGCCCCGGCGAGTCCACCGGGTGATTCCGGCCCAGCGGAACCCGGTGGTGGGGTTCCGGATCGCGTGTCCAGCGTAAGGAGGCCGTCACCCGGCGTGCATCTCCTTTTCCCCGGACCTAGAGTCGAACGAAACAGCACGAAAACCGCAATGGTGTACGGATCGCAGTAAGGGGGTCCGACGATGAGCAATCTCTTCGTCGTCGCCTACAACGAGCTCGCCACCGCGAACCAGGTGCGCGAGAAGCTGTTCGAGCTGTCCAGGGAGCATCTCGTCGACCTGGAGGACGCGGTGGTCGTCGAGCGGCGCGAGGACGGCAAGATCAAGCTGCACCAGGCGGTCAGCAACACGGCCGTCGGCGCGGCCGGGGGCGCGCTCTGGGGTGGGGTGATCGGGCTGCTGTTCCTGCAGCCGCTGCTCGGAGCGGCGGTGGGCGCGGCGGCCGGTGCCGCCGGCGGCTCGCTCACCGACACGGGCATCAACGACGACTTCATGCGAAATCTCAGCCGCAACCTGCGACCGGGCGCCGCCGCTCTCTTCGCCCTGTTCAAGACGGCCGCCACCGACAAGGTCTTTCCCCAGATCGCCGAGTACGGTGGCCACTTGGTGCAGACGTCGCTCAGTCAGGCGGACGAGGACGCGTTGCGCGAGGCGATCGCGGCGACCCAGAGGCCGGGAGCTGGAGGTGGCACGCCGGCCGCCGCCCCGGAGACCGGAGGCGGAACGCCCGTCACCGCGCCGGAGACCGAAGGCGGCACACCTGCCACCGAACCGGAGACCGGAAGCGGCACGCCCGCGTCCTGAAGCACGGCCACGTCACGCCTGATCGGCGGAGACGTGCCGACGCCGGGCGCCCTCTCGCAGCGAGAGGGCGCCCGACGTCATGGCTCAGCGGCTGTATCGGATCAGCGCGCGTACCATGTGGCACGTCGTGTCCGACGGCGGATGCACCCCGATCAGCTGCGCCGTGATGTGGATCATCTCGTTGCTGGCCTGGTTCGGAACGTAGACCCCGGAGTCGAGCAGGGCGATGGCCAGACGCATCGCCTTGAGGCGCCGGTTGTGGGTGATGTACCACTCGCGCGACCGCCCCGGCGGGAGCGGGCGCTTTGTCACCGGCGCGTAGGGCAGGTCGAGCGGGACCGGTCGCCGGGCGGTGGACTGGGTCGGTTTCGGCTTGGTTGCGGCAGCGGGCACAGGCATCCTCCTGTCGCGGTCAGGGAGCCGCCGGAAATCCCGGCAACTCCCTCGAACACTGCTTCTAGTTTACTGCCGGGCACTGACAAAAGCCGCTGGCCACAAGGGCTTTGGGCGGGGTCGTGTCGAGAGTGGGCCACGGTGTTTCGGCTACCGTGTGAGGCCATGGAGATCTGGATCAATCCCGCCTGTTCCAAGTGCCGCAGTGCCCTCACGCTGCTCGATGCCGAAGGCGCCGACTACACCGTGCGCCGCTATCTGGAGGACGTACCGAACGAGGACGAGCTCCGGGACGTCCTTGGCCGGCTCGGCCTCGAACCGTGGGACATCACGCGCACCCAGGAGGACCTCGCCAAGGACCTCGGCATGAAGGAGTGGGCGCGGGACGCCGCGACGCGGGACCGCTGGGTGCGTGCGCTCGCCGAGCACCCCCGGCTCATCCAGCGGCCGATCATCACCGCCGACGACGGTACGGCCGTCGTCGCGCGTACGGACGAGGCGGTACGGGACGCTCTGACCCGGTAAGTCACATATCTCGACGGTGTGCGCTCAGCCGCTCAGGAATTCCGAGAGGCGGCGGTTCGTGACCGCCGGGTTTGTGTGCGGGAGGGCGTGGTGCGAGATGTCCGGCAGGACGGCGGTCTCCACCCGCGGCAGCAACTCGGCCGCGCGAGAGGCCACTTGGCGACTGTCGTGGGTTTTGCTGTTCGCGGCCACGAGCAGCAGGACCGGCACGGGCAGCGAGCGCAGCGCTACGGGACTCGGGCGTGGCCCGGTGACCGGTTTTGCCGTGGGGAAGTCGGCCGTCGCCTCCTGGAGCCGCAGCGAGTCCCCGTCCAGTGCCGCCCCGCCCGCCTCCCATTCCAGGAAGGCACGGATACGACGCGCGGCGGGGCGCAGCAGCATCGGCAGGGCGTGCAGGAGGTACCAGGCCCGGTATCCGGCGAAGCACTGGGTCGGGTCGAGCAGGGCGAGGCGGGTGATCCGGGCGGGCGCGTGCAGCGCGTAGTGGAGGGCGATCCAACCGCCGTAGGAGTGGCCGGCCAGTGCGGTCGAGTCGATGCCCAGGCCGTCGAGGACCGCGTCGAGCCAGGACATCAGGTCGGAGACGGTACGCAGGGGGCGGTGGCGGTCCGGGACACTGCGGCCGGGTTGGCCGGGCAGATCGACGGCGTGGATCCGGTGGGTGCGGGAGAGGTCGGTCGCGTTGGCGTACCAGGAGACCGAAGGCGTGCCGCCACCGGACAGGAGGATGAGCGGCGGGCCGTCCAGCGGGCCGCAACTGGTCACGCATGTCGTGCCGAAGGGCGTGGGAACGGTGCCCTGTTCGGTGTCCGCGGGCCACTTCCCCAGGACCTTGTCGTACGCCGCGTGGAAGTCCGCCTGGTCGTGCGCCTTGGACGTGTAGGGCTCCATGAGCTTCACCCTCTCGCTGAGCGAGATACTTGTCCAGCGAGATATACCAGGACCTCGAGGATGCGGTGGTGGATATGGCAGAGCAGGCAGCAGAACCGGCACCGGAGTTGGAGATCGTCCATCTCCTGCGTGCGGTGACCGTCGAACTCGGTCTGCACAGCGGCCGGTTCGCGGACCGGAACGGCATGCACCCGACGGACGTCCGCGCCCTGATCGCCCTCATGGACGCCTCCCGCGCCGGGGAGGACATGACCGCGGGGCGCCTCGGCGCGCTCCTCGGCCTCAATTCCGCCGGGACCACGGCCCTGATCGACCGTCTCGAACGGCTCGGACACGTGCGACGGGTACGGGACGGGCGTGACCGGCGAAGGGTGCTCGTCGAGGTGGACGAGCGGGCGGTGGAACTGGGGTGGGAGTTCTTCGGGCCGTTGATCGGGCGGACGGTGGACCTGCTCAGGGCGTACGACGAGCGGGAACTGGCGGCGGTGCGGAGGTTTCTCAGCGGGGTGCGCGAGGCTGTGACGGACTCCGAGCGACACCCCCCGGCCACCATGTGATTCCCGGCACACAAGCCGCACGTAACACGGGGTTCACATTTGGGCAATGGTCGGGAAATCGCCGGTTGGCAGGCTGCAGGGCAGCACCCCCGCCGCGCACCCGCGGCAGCGCGACCTCGCGGTCGAGCCCCACCCCCGAAGGATGAGACCTGTGACCTTCAAGGCTGAGTACATCTGGATCGACGGCAGCGAGCCGACGGCCAAGCTTCGTTCCAAGACGAAGATCCTGGCAGGCGCCGCCGAGGGTACGCAGCTGCCGCTGTGGGGCTTCGACGGGTCCTCCACCAACCAGGCCGAGGGCCGCTTCTCGGACCTCGTGCTCAAGCCGGTCTTCTCCTGCCCCGACCCGATCCGCGGGGGCGGCGACATCCTGGTGCTGTGCGAGGTCCTCAACACGGACATGACCCCGCACAGGTCCAACACGCGTGCCGCGCTCGCCGAGGTCGCGGAGAAGTTCGCCGCACAGCAGCCGATCTTCGGTATCGAGCAGGAGTACACCTTCTTCGACGGCACGCGTCCGCTCGGCTTCCCCGAGGGCGGCTTCCCCGCCCCGCAGGGCGGCTACTACTGCGGTGTCGGCGCCGACGAGATCTTCGGCCGGGACGTCGTCGAGGCGCACCTGGACAACTGCCTGAAGGCCGGCCTCGGCATCTCCGGCATCAACGCCGAGGTCATGCCCGGCCAGTGGGAGTTCCAGGTCGGTCCGCTGTCCCCGCTGGAGGTCTCCGACCAGCTCTGGGTCGCCCGTTGGCTGCTGTACCGCACCGCCGAGGACTTCAACGTCTCCGCCACCCTCGACCCGAAGCCGGTCAAGGGTGACTGGAACGGCGCCGGTGCGCACACCAACTTCTCCACCAAGGCGATGCGCGAGGGCTACGACGCGATCATCACCGCGTGCGAGTCGCTCGGCGAGGGTTCCAAGCCGCTGGACCACGTCAAGAACTACGGCGCTGGCATCGACGACCGCCTGACGGGTCTGCACGAGACCGCCCCGTGGGACGAGTACTCGTACGGCGTCGCCGACCGCGGTGCCTCGGTCCGCATCCCGTGGCAGGTCGAAAGGGACCGCAAGGGCTACATCGAGGACCGCCGCCCGAACGCCAACGTCGACCCGTACGTGGTCACGCGCCTGCTCACCGACACGTGCTGCGCCGCGCTGGAGAAGGCCGGCCAGGTCTGATCTCGCTCGCTTCGCGAGGGGGCGCCCACCGCTTGGGTGGGCGCCCCCTCGCGGTGTCTGCAAGGCGATTTGGACGGGACGCCTCGCAGGCTACAAGTACGCGCCGTGCGCGGGCCGTTGACGTGGTGGCACCGTTCCGGACTTCTCTGTCGGCAGATCCGTCTTCCGCCCCGCGCTCCGTGCGGGCACAGTGGCCGGTATGAGACTTCTGGTGCTGGGCGGTACGGAGTTCGTGGGGCGGGCCGTCGTGGAGGCGGCGCTCGGGCGGGGCTGGGAGGTGACCGTCTTCCACCGCGGTCACCACGAAGCACCGCCCGGGGTACGGAAGTTGCTGGGCGACCGCACCGCGCCCGACGGTCTCGCTGCGCTTGCGGAGGACGCGGCCGGAGAAGAGTGGGACGTCGTCGTCGACACCTGGTCCGGGGCACCGCGGGCGGTCCGGGACACCGCGCGGCTGCTGGCCGGACGCGCGGCGCGGTATGTGTACGTGTCGACCTGCTCGGTGTACGCGTGGGCACCGGACCCCGGCTACGACGAGGACGCGCCCCTCGTGGAGGGGGCATCGCCGGACGCGGAGCAGATCGACTACGGCCGGGACAAGCGGGGCGGCGAGCTGGCCGCGATGGACGCCTTCGGCGCGGACCGCTCGGTGCTCGTGCGGTGCGGGCTGATCCTCGGCCCGTACGAGAACATCGGGCGGCTGCCGTGGTGGCTGAACCGGATCGCTCGCGGGGGCCCGGTCCTGGCGCCGGGACCGCGGGACCTGCCCGTCCAGTACGTCGACGCCCGCGATCTCGCCGAGTGGATCCTCGGGGCGGCGGAGCGGGAGCTGAGCGGGCCGTACAACCTCGTCTCCCCGCGCGGGCACACCACGATGGGAGCGCTGCTGGAGGAGTGTGTCCGGGTCACCGGGAGCGATGCGGAGCTGCGGTGGACGGCGCCCGAGGTGATCCTCGACGCCGGGATCCAGCCGTGGACGCAGCTCCCGGTGTGGGTGCCGCCCGGCAGCGAGGAGGAGGCGGCCCTGCACAGCATCGACGTGTCCCGGGCGGTGCGGGACGGGCTGCGGTGCCGGCCGGTCGAGGAGACCGTGCGCGACACCTGGGCGTGGCTGCAGGGCATCGGCGGGGTCGCGCCGGTGCGGCAGCGGCCCGGCCGGTTCGCGATGGGCCTCGATTCCGCGGTGGAGGCGAAGGTGCTCGGGCTTTGACCGCCGGGCCCGAAGGAGGCGGTCAGGCCACTGAGTGGCTCCGCCTCGGAAGGCCGGGAAAACGGATGCGGAGCGGGCGGGGCGGCTGGTAGCGTCCCGCAGTCCGCAGCCGGGCGTATCGCCCCCCGACTCGAGCAGGTGCGTTGCGTTCTGCCGTTCGGAAAGGGCACGTTCGACGTGATCGTGAGCATCGACGCCTACCAGTATTTCGGCACGAACGACCTCTACCTGCCCACCGTCGCCCAGTTACTGAAGCCGGGCGGGCGCATCGGTGTCGTCGTTCCCGCGCTGCGGGAGGAACCGGAGGGCACCGAGCCCCCGGAGCACCTGAAGCCGTACTGGGAGCCGGACTTCTGGGCGTTCCACTCCCCCGCCTGGTGGCGGCGCAACTGGACGCGCAGCAAAGCCGTGCAGGTGGAGGCCGCCGACTGGCAGCCCGACGGCTGGCGCGACTGGCTGCTGTGGAGCGAGGTGTGCGCCGAGGAGAGCCCGTACGAATGGATGGCACACATGGCCCGCGAATCGGTGCAGCTGCTGCGCGCCGATGAGGGCCGCGCGCTGGGCTTCGCACGGGTTGTGGGGCGCCGCGTCTGACTGGTGCCGCATCAGGCACCGTTCGCCCTGTCGCGAGGCCCGGCACCCTGCGCCCCGCACCAGGCACCCGGCGCCGAAGAGCCCCTGCCTATGGAAAATCGCAGGTGGGGGCTCGAAGGGCAAAGAGTCACCTGAGCGGAGCGCAATCGCCCTCTGGGCGGGTCCGGAAGATCATGCAAGAGTGGGCCCATGACGGCAGCAGGAGCCACGGCCGTGGCGGTGGACGAGGTCGAGGGACTCGCGGTGGACGGGCTGCGGTGGCTGACCGAGGCGGCGCGAGAAACCTCTGGAGGAGGCCTTGCCTGGACGACCAGGCCCTCGGACGACGAGCTCAGCCCAATGCTCTACGACGGTACGGCCGGGAACGTCCCCGTGCTCCTGGAGGCGTGGCGGCACTTCGCAGACGACTCCTACGCCGACGCCGCCCTGCGCGCGGCCCGCAGCCTCGTGGAGTCCGTCGACGGCATCGACGACGACTCCCTGTACTTCGGCCGCATCGGCATGGCGCTCGTCCTGCGGACCCTTCACGAAGAGCTCGGCGACACGGCCGCCGGCGCGGCCGCCGACCGCGCGTTGGACCTAGTGCGGTCACGCTTCGACGGCACGCGCTGGGGCGAACTGTTCGAGCTGATGGGCGGCAACGCGGGGATCGGCCTCGGGGCACTCCTGGCCGGCGACGCCGAACTGGCCGTCCTCGCCGTGGAGCCGTATCTGCGGACGGCGGAGCAGACCCCGACGGGTGTCCACTGGGCCTTTCGCACGGGCGTCGACTCCCGTCTGCACCACATCTCGCACGGCACGCTCGGCATCGTCCTGGCGCTTGCCCGGGTCGGCAGGGCCACCGGACGTGCGGATCTGGTCGAACTGGCGCTGGCCGGTGCTGCGGACGTCGTGGCGCGTGACGAAGCGGGGCCGGAGGGCTTCCTGGTGCCGCACTCCACCCCCCAGTACCGCCCCGATGTGATCGAGCCCATCAGCTACGGCTGGTGCCACGGCCCGGCCGGTGACGCCCAGGTCTTCCGGCTGCTTCGGGACGTCACGGCCGACCCCGTCTGGTCCGCCCTCGCCGACCGCTGCTGGCATACGGTCACCCGTTCCGGCCTGCCCCAGCGGCTGCGCCCCGGCTTCTGGGACAACAACGGCCGCTGCTGTGGCACCGCGGGAGTCCTCGCCCTGGCCTGTGACCGGATCGCCGAACAGCGGGACCCGTATGACTTCGCCTCCGTCCTCGTCGCCGACCTCACCGACCGTGCGATCCGGGACAGTGACGGAGCTCGCTGGTCGAACTTCGAGCACCGGTCCACCCCGAGCGATCTCGAACCGTGCACCGGCTGGGCGATGGGTAACGCGGGCATCGTCCGCGAACTCCTGCGCTTCGTACGGCTGAGCCGCGGGGGCGATCCCCGGTACGCGTTCGCCTGGCCGGACCAGCTTCCGGTGCCCGCTCAGGCAACGGTCCGCCACTGTGGCGTCGACGCCGTGTCGTGATGGATCGGGTGTGCGCGCCTGTCTGCGAAAGCGCAGACGGAGGGCTTCTGCAGCTCGGCTTGCTTCTTCTTGCCCTGGGGCTTGCCGTGGGCCTTGGGGAGCTGGGATTTCGCTGGTCGGGGTAGCGCTACGGTGTGCCCGAGTGGTCGTCATCGGTCGTCGTTGGCCACCGGTGAGCGGCCTTGGACGACCCGCAGACGGCCGGAGGTAGCCATTCGGCCCAGCAGCTGTGGCGTTTCTTCTCGGAAGTATCAAGGGTGAGTCTTGCCGGCCGCATCGCGTGTTCAGCGATGGTTCTCATGACCGCCAGGAGGACGACCATGGCACTCCGCGAGACGGATCTGCTCAAGACCGGCGATGCCGGGCTGGTAGAGCTGTTCCGCAGCAGTCCGCATGGTGACATTCCGAAGGGTCCGATGGAGGGCACGGGCATCGTGCGGTGGGGAGGCGGCTGGGTGGCCCAGCCGCTCGCTCGGCTGATACGCCTGACCGTCTGGCGAGGGAAGGTCTTCGACCAGGAGGGTTATCTGAGCAATCGGATGACCGCGTTTGACGTGCTCGCCATCGTGGCGCAGGTCTACATCGGGCAGAGCCTGATGGACGACCAGGACTGCATCGTCATCGACTACTCCAAGACCTCTCTGGTCGCTCGCGGGGTCCGCGACGAGATTCGTGAAGTCGAGCCGGGACTGTATCTGGGCGTGGTCTGGCTGTTCGGAGCCAGAGTTGGCTGGTTCACGCTGCGGGTGCCCGAAAGCCAGGGCGGTCCGGTCGAAGCCGAGGGAGCCGCATCAGGGCAGCCAGGTTGATCGGTCTCCTGCTGCTTGTCCTGGGCCTACCCCGGAACCGCCCCGCGCAGAGCACATGACCAGCCTGCGCACGTGCTCGCGAAACTCTCGACGGCCAGGAAGATCCCTCTCCCCAGCACCACCGGTCCGACTGTGCACAGTGAAGGGTCCGAAAGCCATGACCAGCTCAGACATACGTGCTCGCAGACTCGTCGCCCCAAAGAGGCGCCACGCGCCGACGTGGGCCGGAAGCCTGCCACTGGCTTCGTTCATCGCCACAGCGGCCTCGGCCGCCATCGTCCTCGGGACAGTCGACGTCCCGGCATCGGCGGTCGGTGCGGGGACGAACGCCTTGCAGGGGACAGCCACCGGGGCGGGGAAGCCGCTGCGCGGAGCCCAGGTCACGCTCTTTGCCGGGGCACCGTCCGGCGCCAGGGTGCTGGGCCGGGCCACGACCGACACACACGGCTCCTTCCGGCTCTCCTACGCCAAGCCCGCCGACGGAGTGCTGTACGTCGAGGCAACGTCGGCGCAGGGGCGATTCCGGCTGCGCTCGGTCGTGGGGGTCGGTGCGGGCGGCGGTGTACCTCAGCGGACCGAGAACACCGTGACCGTCAACGAACTGACCACCGTCGCCACCACGTACGCCCTCGCCCAGTTCAGCGACCGGCGCGGCATTGCCGGTACCGGTCCCGGGTTGCAGAACGCCGCCGCGACATCCTTCAACCTCGCTGATCCGGTCACCGGCAAGCCGGGAAGGGCAGTCACGGGCGACAACGCCAACAGCGAGACCCTCGCCACGCTGAACTCGCTCGCCAACCTCGTCTCCCTCTGCCTGACGGACACCCGGCGCTGCGACGAACTGCTCCGGCTGGCGACACCACGCGGCGGCACCCGGCCCACTGACACGGTGCAGGCGGTTCTCAACCTGGCCCACAACCCGACGCTGTCCCCAGCCGGTCTCTTCACCCTGTCGCGTACGGCGACGGTCTTCACCCCCGCGCTCCCCGCGGCTCCCGCCGGATGGATGCTGGCGGTGCGCCATACCGCTGCGGGCCTCTACGCGCCGGGCCGCATCGCGTTCGACGCGAAGGGCAACGTGTGGGCGACCAACAACTGGCTGCCCGGAACGCGAGACCCCAGTCCGTTCGTCACCGTCCTCGACCCGGCCGGCCGGCCGACCCTGGGCAGCCCCATCAGCGGCGGCGGTATGAAGGGCGGAGCGTGGGGCCTCGCAATCGACCACGAGGGCTCGGTCTGGGCGCCCAGTTACGGCGGCAACGCGATGTCGAAGTACTCGGCCGCCGGCGTTCCGCTGTCACAGCCCTCCGGCTGGAAGAACGGTGGCCTCGTCAAACCGCAGGGTGTCGCTGTCGACCAGCGAGGCAACGTATGGATCGCCAACTCCTACGGCCTCAAAGGCGCCGCCGGCGCGGGCAGCGTCGTCGTCTACCCGCACGGTGACCCCTCGAAGGCCGTCACGATCAAAGACAAGAGCTTCAACCACCCGTTCGCCATCCAGATCGACGGCAAGGGCCGGGCCTGGGTCACCAACAGCCACATGGCCTTCTCCGAGATCCTCGAAGCGCGGCGGCCTGGCCAGGTCGGCGGAAGCGTCACCGTCATCGGCCCCGACTTCAAACCGCTCACCTCCATCCACGACAGCTCGCTCCAGGCGCCTATCGGGCTCGCCCTGGATTCGAAGGGCAACGCCTGGACCGTCAACTTCTTCAGCAGCGCGGTCACCCGGATCCGCCCCGACGGAACCGTGGCGGGCGTCTACCGGCTGCTCAAGAGAATCTTTCCCTGGTCTGTCGCCATCGACGGTCAGGACCGCGTATGGGTCGCCGGCTTCGGCAACTCGTCCGTGTCACTCCTGTGCGGCGTGAACTCCGCCGCCTGCCCGCGCGGTTCTTCCGCCGGCACCGTCCTGTCCCCCGAACAAGGCTTCCAGAACAAGGCCATCCAGCACCTCACGGCGGTACAGATCGACTCCTCCGGCAACGCCTGGCTGGCCAACAACTGGTCGAGGATCCTCCCGCCCACTGGCGGCGTGGGTCTTGTGGAACTCATCGGCGCCGCCGCCCCGGTCTGCACCCCTCTCACCCCCCTACCGACACGACCTTCATCAGCGGCTCCGAATTCGTGCCCCGAGTAGACCGCGGCGGCTGGTTGCGGCAAGTGTGGCGGCCCTGTCGGTTCCGGCGTGCCCTGGTGCTGAACACCCCACGAGCCCCACCCGTATAGGAGGGAGCCGCTTCATCCCTGTCGGGCGCCTCCGGCCCGAAAGGTAGTCAGAGAGGTTCCAATCCAATGGGACGCACCACACGAAAACGCCGGACGTCGTGGGCCGTCAGGGCCGTTGCCGCATCGGCCGCCCTGGCGCTCGGCGGGGGCGGGCTGATCTGGGCGAACTACTACGCCTCGGCGGACGAGACAAGCGCGACGAACGCAACGCGGAACAGCGCCGAGTCCGCCGGTGCCCAGGTGGCCACCATCACCTGCCCGGACGTCGGTCAGCAGCTCACCGACGTGCCGAGCGCCGCAAAGCCGGACGTCGAAACGGAGTTGGCGGCCCTCGACCAGCAGCTCACCGAGGCGTACGCCCGGCTGGCCTCGACACGCGAGGCGCAGGCCGGCGACGCGAGCTTCGTCCCGGACACCGTTCTCGGCCCGCTCAAGGACCAGCGGATGGAGGCCATCGGCCGGATCAAGACCGACTTCCGGCGTGCGGGCACCGCCGCCCCCTCCTCGCTCGACAGCCTCGCCGCCTGCACCGGAACCACCGCGCAGCAGGCCCAGCTCCCGGCGGGTGGGCGCGACGGCCGCGGTCAGGTCGGCAACGGCCCGACCGCGGCGGACTTCGTGGACATCACCAAGATCCGGCCGAACGTCCCGGCGAAACCGCGCAGGACCGGCAACGCGTCGACCGGGACGTTCGTCACCGCGTGCGGTGTGAACGCCAACAAGAACCACAACACCGACAACGTGATCGTGGCGCCGGGCGTGCGGAACGGCGCACACCACCTGCACGACTACGTCGGCAACCAGTCGAACGACGCCTTCGCGGACAACAACACGTTCGCGGCGGCCCGGACCAGTTGCCAGAACCAGCAGGACAAGTCGTCGTACTACTGGCCGGTGCTGCGCGCCCAGGACGGCACGCGGGACTTCGACCAGAACGACGACGGCGGTGGCAAGGAAGGCAACGTCGGCCGGATCCTGACGGCCAGGCAGGCGCGGATCACGTTCGTCGGCAGCCCGACGAGCAAGGTCGTGGCGATGCCGCGGTTCCTGCGCATCATCACCGGTGACGCCAAGGCCCTCACCAACGGCCCGGGGAACGCCAACGCGCACTGGAGCTGCACCGGCTTCGAGAACAAGGTGCAGCTCACGGAGCAGTACCCGATCTGCCCGCAAGGCAGCCAGGTTGTCCGTACGTTCGCCTTCCAGAGCTGCTGGGACGGCCAGAACATCGACAGCGCCAACCACCGTACGCACGTGGCCTTCGCCGACGCGGACGGCACCTGTCCAGGCGGTTTCCGGGCGATCCCACAGTTGACGATGCGCCTGGTGTACAGCGTGCCGCGGCCGACCGTCCGGAACGGCCGGGTGAAGAACGCCTACGCGGTGGACGGCTTCCCCGAGCAGCTCCACAAGGCGAGTACCGACCATGACGACTTCATCAACGTCATGTCCGTGAACCTGATGAACAAGGTCGTCAACTGCGTCAACACCGGCCGCACCTGCCGGTGAGCCGTGGAGAAGGCCGGCGGTGGCACTCCCCCCCCCCGCCGGCCTTCGGCTCCCAGAACCTGCGCGGTCAGCCGCCGTGACCGGAGTGTGTGGCCTCCCGCCCCCCACCACCGCTCGTGCCCGAGTGGTGCGAGGCCCCCTCCTCGATGGTCCCGCCGAGCCGGCCGCGCAGCGCCGTGACCACCGTCCGCTCCCCGACGGCGACCCATCTGGCGCCGACGAGATAGCAACCGCCGTAGTCCTTGGCCTCGCCCAGCCACTCGCGCTGGCCGCGGTCGGTGGCGAAGGTCGCGAGGACGAACCGGCCGTCGGCGTTCTCACAGACGCCCTGGCGGATCTCGTCGGCGTCGGTCTGGACACTCGGCTCGCAGTTCACGTCCGCCGCCAGGTCCTCCAGGCTGCCGGTCGCGGCCGCCGGGACTGTGTCGTGGGCGTCGTGCGGTCCGCCGCAGCCGGTCAGTGCCAGCAGGACGACGACCGCGCCGACCGTCAGTGCCCCGGCAGACGACGTGGCTGACGTCGTCTGCCGGGGCACCGGCTTCTCGCGTGTCCACCTCATGTGTTCCTCCGGTCGTGGCGGCCGGGCCGCTGGGATCCCGCTAGGGGCCTGTTCTGAGTTGCCCGTCGTTCGCCCGGAGGGCGGGCGTCGCGGCGTCTGGTGCTGGGGGCACCTCCCACGCCGTTCAGGCAGTGGGGGAGCCTCGCAAGGCGGAGGGTCGCCCGCGTACTGGGCGTACGCGGAAGCGATCCCGACAACGCGGCGTGAGGGTCCCCCCTGCTCGAAGAGCTTGGGGGAGTGCCGTGCCAGGCGTCACGGCGCAGGCGGGCAACTCAGAACAGGCCCTAAAGGGCCTTGCCCTTCCGTACGGCTCCGGTGCGTCCTGTGCTCAAGGGCACTACGGGTCCCCGCCAAGATCGTGAAAATTCCCGCCCTGGCGCGCACACCTGTGCGAAGGTGGGCCGCGTCAAGGATCCGGAACGAAGGGGGACGCGTGAGCACCGGGGACTGGGAGGATCGCGTGACCGCCGCCTGGGCGGCTTTCGACGACCACGTCGGGACGGCATCCACCGGCGACGTGGCCGCGGGAGAGGCGGACTTCCGGGCGGTGATCGACGCCCTCGTCGCCGAGCTGCCCGACGACAGCCCGCTCGGCCCCTTCGAGCGTGCCTGCGCCTGGGACTCCACGGGCCACTCGGACAAGGCGGTGCCCCTGTACCGGGAGGCGCTGGCGCGCGGCCTCGACGGCTACCGGGGGCGCCGGGCGAAGATCCAGCTTTCCAGCTCCCTGCGGAACATCGGCCAGGCGGAGGAGGGCGTCAAGCTGCTCACTCCCGAACTCGACGCTCCATCGGACGAGTTGGACGACGCGGTACGCGCCTGCCTGGCCCTCTGCCTGTCCAGCCTGGGCCGCGACCGCGAGGGGCTGTCCCTCGTCCTCGGTGCGCTCGCCCCCCATCTGCCGCGCTACCAGCGGTCGATGGCGAACTACGCGCGGTTGCTGGTCGAGCCGGAGGACTGATCCTTCGGCGGGCCGTCCGCACCGCACCCCCTCCGGCCGGGTCCAGGTGACCAACGTCGGCCTCGTTCGTTTGGCTGGACGTGCAGCCACAGCATGTCGCCCCGCGCCGAACCTCGCACTCCCGACCGCTCGTCGACATCGAGCAGGCTCAGGCCGCGCTCGTCGAGCACTACCCGCGGCTTGTCCGGCTCGCCTATCTGGTGCTGCCTTCGGGCCTCGGTCGCGACCGGCGGGTACTGAGCGCGCACGCCCTCACCCAGCGGGCGCTGCCGCGCGGGCGTGCCTCCGCGCCCGTGATCCCTGCCCAGGCCGGGGGCGGGGAGGCCCGCAACGGCGACCCGGCTTACTCCTTCGTTCGCCTCCGGGTGGTGCGTTCGGCGCTGGAGGCGGCCCGTCCGCTGGGGCGTGCCGCCTGGCCGAAGCGGTCCCAGCTACCGCCGCTGCTCCCCCAGGTGTGGGGTATGCGGCTCTTCCCCCGCTCGGGCAGCGCCGAGGAACTCGTCCTGGACCAGTGGCTGTCCGCACTCCCCGCTCCGGCCCGCGCCGCCTATGTGCTGCGGGGCCTGGAGAAGCTGTCCGAGGACGGTGTGCGCAAGGTGCTCGCGGCGGCGGGTGTCGCGGACCCGGCGGCGGCCGTCCGCGCGGCCGCGCGGGTACCGGCGCACGACGCACTGCTCGGCTCCCCCGGGTTCGACCCGTGTGCACTGCAGGCACGGCCCACCGATCTGAGGCGGCGCAGACAGCACACGAAGGCCGCCCTCGCCGCCGCGGCGGCCGTCGCGGTGTGCGGCGCGCTGCTCACGCTGCCGGGCGGTGGCTGGGGCCCGGACGGCGCGGCAGCCCCCTCGTACGCGCAGAACCCGGCCGCGCAGGCCGCCCTGGATCCGGCGAAGGTGACCAGGGTGCCGGCCCTCGCGTGGAGGACGGCGGCCCGTACCGACCTGTCCGTGTGGCCCGCACGCGGCACCCTCACCGGCGACAGGGCGTTGCTGCGGCGAGCGCTCGCCGTGTGGGCGCGGCCGGGCGCATCCGTCCAGGTCTCGGTGACCCCCGGCACGCCCTCGGGCGGTCCGGCCGGACCGCCGCAGCTGCTGTACGCGGGTGAGGTCGACTCCGCGCGTGTGGTGATCTTCTACGACGGTCTGCGGGTCGCGCGCTACGCCGAGCCGAGGAACGGCACGGACGGGGCCGCACTCGACCTCGCCCGGGTCGACGCGGCCACCGGCGCCGAGGCGGACGCGGTGGTGCTGGGCCGCGCCGACGGCAACGTCCGTTATCTGACCGCCCCTTGGGTGACCAAGGCGACCGAGCGGGACCTGATGAAACCCGCGTCCGGGACGATGGACCTGGGTCTGACCGACGGCGTGACCACACCCCTGGCCAGCCCGGCGCAGCAGACCGGCTCATGCGCGTCGTGGCACGTGCTGGAGCTGACCGACGGCTTTGGGACGCGGCTGCTGACCGACCTCGGGGAGCTGACGCCGGCGCACCTGACCGTGGGGCGGCCGACCGCGCCGCGGGAGGTGTCCGGAGCGGTGGCACTGCGCACCTGGTCGCCGTTCGCGTGCTCGCTCGCGGCGGTGCGGTCGCAGGGAGTCCGGTCCGTGAACGCGTGGGAGTACGCACGGCAGCCGCTGCCTGACGATTCGGGGTCCGCGGCGTGGGTGTGCACACGGGCCGACACCTGGCGGGGCGACGGGCCTCGGGTGCTGGCGCAGGTCCACACACCGGGCGGGGCGTACGGAGCGGTGGCGGCGAAGGCCGAGGGCGTTCCCGCGTGCGGCGCCAAGGATCCGCACGCGCTGGCGGGCGTGCTGTGGAAGTCGGCGGCGGGGAGCTGGTACCTGCTCGCCGCCGGGAGCGAGGACACCGCGTCGATCAGGGCTACCGGCGGGGTGAGCGGGTCGGCGCGGGGCAACCTGCTGGCGGTGCGGACGAAGCACGGTGCGCAGGCCGCGTTGACCGGGACGCTGACGAACGGGAAGACGGTCAGCGGGCTGCGTTAGGGCGCGGCAGCGTCGCACCGTCGCGGCAGGGCGCTGTCGCGCGGGAAAAAGCGACCCGAGGGGTTCTGCCCGGGCTTACCCGTCAGTACATTGACGCCATGTCTAATAACCAGGCCCGGGTGGCGCTCAAAGCGCGGAGAGTGTCCTTCTCCTGGGAGGGCACCCCCTTGCACTGGGTCCCCGAGGACCCGTTCACCTCGCACACCATCAACGTGCTGCATCTGCTGCTGCCCGCCGGTGAGCGCTGGTTCGTGCACGTCTACAAACAGGTGCTGCCGGACATCCGGGACGAGCGGCTCCGTGAGGACGTCATCGGGTTCATCGGCCAGGAGGCCGTGCACTCGCAGGCCCATGACGAGGTGCTGCCGCATCTGAGGGAGCTCGGCCTCGACCCGACCCCGTACACCGCCCAGGTCGACTGGTTCTTCGAGAAGCTTCTCGGCGACCGGACCCTGCCGCCGGGCCGGGCCCGCAGATGGTGGCTGATGGAGCGGGTGGCACTCATCGCGGCCATCGAGCACTACACCGCGTTCCTCGGCGACTGGGTGCTGAACGCCGACGAGCTGGACCGCCGCGGCGCCGATCCCACCATGCTGGACCTGCTGCGCTGGCACGGCGCCGAGGAGGTCGAACACCGGTCGGTGGCCTACGAGTTGTTCATGCACCTGGACGGCGACTACCGGCGGCGGGCGCGGACCTGGGCGGCCGCGTTCGCCGCACTGGTGTTCCTGTGGCAGCGCGGGACGCGGTTCTTCATGGAGAACGACCCGACGCTCGTCGCGGGCCGGGCCACTTTCCGGGAGTTCCACCGGCGGGGCCGGGAGGGCGTGCTGCCGTCGACCGGCGCCATCGTCAGATCCGTACCCCGCTACCTGAGCCGTTCGTACCATCCCTCGCAGGAGGGCTGCACCGCGCAGGCCGTCGCCTATCTCGCCTCCTCCCCCGCCGCGATCGCCGCCGAGAAGGGGATGGCGTGATGCCCCGGCTGCGGACGGTCGCGGCCGTCACGGGTGCCGCGCTGCTCGTCCGCAGGGCGCTGCGCCGCCGGATCCAGGTGTCGCCGCTGTGGCCGCTGCCCGCGCTGGAGGAGCCGATCTCCGGCCGGCCGCGCACCCGCGCGCTGCGGCTACGGGTCGCCCGGCACGAGAACGTCGCCGACGGTGTCGTACGACTGCGCCTGACTGGACGGGAGTTGCCGCGTTGGGAGCCGGGCGCGCACATCGACCTGGTGCTGCCCTCGGGGCTCATACGGCAGTACTCGCTGTGCGGGGACACCGCGGACACCTCCTCGTACACCGTGGCGACCCGGCTCGTCGAGGACGGGCGCGGCGGGTCGCGCGAGGTGCACGAGCAACTGCGCGAGGGGACGGAGGTGGAGGTGCGCGGGCCGCGCAACCGGTTCCCGCTCGTGGCGGCGCCCGCGTACGTGTTCGTGGCCGGTGGTATCGGTATCACCCCGATCCTGCCCATGTTGCGCGGTCTTCCGCCCACCGCGCACCGGCGGCTGCTGTACTGCGGGCGCAGCCGCGCCTCGATGCCGTTCCTGGACGAGATCGAGAAGCTGGGAGGTGACCGGGTCACGGTCGTCGCCGAGGACGAGGACGGACGCCCCGACCTGGACGCGCTGTTCGCCGACGTGCCCGCGGGCGCGGCCGTGTACTGCTGCGGTCCCGAGGGACTGATGACGGCGGTGGAGGCCCGTCTCCCCGAGGGGGCCACCCTTCACATGGAACGGTTCGCGCCGCGTGCCACGGCAGACGGCGAACGCTGCTTCGAGGTCGAACTGCGGCGCAGCGGACGGATGGTGAAGGTGCCGGCCGACTCCTCCGTGCTCGCCGCCGTCCGCGCGGAGCTCCCGGGCACCGTGTACTCCTGCGAGCAGGGCTTCTGCGGGACCTGTCGGCAGCGGGTGCTGGAGGGGGACGTCGACCACCGGGACGAACTGCTCACGGACACGGAGCGCGGTGACTCGATGCTGATCTGTGTGTCACGGGCGCTGGGTGAGCGCATCGTCCTCGACATGTGAACAGCCGTAACCGGTCCGTCCCGCTCCAGGCAGGATCCCATCGGTAAGGTGTTCGTATGACTACCGGGGTGCGCCGCAGAATGGGAGTCGATGAGCGGCGGCAGCAGTTGATCGGTGTCGCGCTCGACCTGTTCAGCCGGCGCTCTCCCGACGAGGTCTCCATCGACGAGATAGCGTCGGCCGCGGGTATCTCGCGGCCGCTGCTCTATCACTACTTTCCCGGGAAACTAAGCCTGTACGAGGCGGCGTTGAAGCGTGCTTCGGAAGATCTCGCGGCGCGGTTCGTGGAGCCGGAGGAAGGCCCGCTGGGGGCACGGCTGCTGCGGGTGATGCGCCGCTTCTTCGACTTCGTCGATGACCACGGGCCCGGTTTCGCGGCGCTGATGCGCGGCGGCCCCGCCGTCTCCGCGGGCAGCGCCCGCGCCAAGGACGCGCTGTCGCGAACGACCGTACTGATCGACTCGGTGCGGCAGGCCGCGTACGTCCAGATCCTCGCGCATCTGAGGGTCCAGAATCCGCCGGCGCGACTGGAGCTGGTGATCCGCTCGTGGATCTCGCTGGTCGAGTCGACGGCGCTGATCTGGCTGGACGGCCGGCGGGTGCCGCGCGGTGAGCTGGAGGTACAGCTCGTGCATGACTTCGGGGCGCTGGTAGCGGTCAGCGCCGCGTACGACGACGAGATGGCGGCGCTGCTGCGCGGCGTCCTGCGGGACGAGCCGAACGACGGGCCCTTCGCCGACCTGGTCACCCGGCTCGTCGCCCTCGCGTCCTGAACCGGTCGGCGCACGGGAAGGGTGGGGCGGACCCGGAGTCCCGGGCCCGCCCGCCCCGTCACCGCGTCAGCGCATGCCCCGGGAGAAGACCGCCACGGTGCGGCCGGGCACGGTGAACGTGCCGGATTCCGCCGCGTACGAGGACGTCTTGACGACGGGGTCCGCACCGGCGGACTGCACCGGGTGCAGTGCGTAGTGCTTCCCGGCGAGGGAGGCGACTGTCTGCTGCCTGCTGTCTGGCGTCGCGTTGAAGACGACGACCAGGTCGCCCAGCTCCATGGTGATCACACCGGGGGTCTCGTCCTTCCCGGAGAGCGGGAAGGAGAGCTGCGACTGCACCTTGCCGGTGGTGTCGAGGGAGAAGGCGGGCTCGGTCGTACGGATCTTCAGCAGGTCCCGGTACGCGGCCGAGGCGCCGTCGATCTGGTCACAGCCCACCTTGACGGAGCCCAGCAGGGGCTTGGCGTAGTCCCACTTGGACTTGTTGTCGGCTGCCATCGGCAGTCCGCGCCCGAAGCCGTTGCCGTCCCGGCAGTCCCAGTGGATGGCGTTGAACCAGTCGCCGCTGTCGTAGGAATTGCGGTCCAGGGACTTGGAGCGCAGCAGGTCGGAGCCGGCCTGGGAGAGCGACGGGCCCTGTGAGAGGCCGGCCGTGGCCATGGCGAGGACCTGCATACGGGCCCGGTCGGCCGCCGAGGTGTCCTTCGGCAGCTTGTAGGCGAGCGCGTCGAACAGCGACTCGTTGTCGTGCGCGTCGGCGTAGGCGAGCGCGTCACCGGGTGCGTCCGCGTAGCCCGCGGGTGCTCCGTTGTAGTCGACCTCGGCGCCGGTGACCTTCTTGCCGCCGGTGTCGGTGAAGCGGTAGGCGGCGAGGTTGCCGGTGAGGCCGACCTTGACGAGGTCCTGGTAGTGCAGCAGGCGGGCCTTCTGCTCGGCCTTCGTCCCGTTGTCCGCGGCGGGGTTGGGGTCGGTGTACAGGCCGGAGGCGAAGCCCTGGACGCCCGGGTCGTCGTCGAAGGGGCCGCCGCCGCGTACGGCGTCGCGGGCGCGGTCGGAGAAGGTCGCGATGCCGGTGCCGGCCATGTTCTGCTGAGTGGCCTGTTCGAAGCGGGCGTCGTTCGCGACCTCGCCGAAGTTCCAGCCCTCGCCGTACAAGATGATCTTCTTGCCGTCGACGCCGTCCTTCTTGAGGGTCAGCGCGTCCAGGGCCTTGCGGACCGCGAGGATGTTGGCCTTCGGGTGGTGGCCCATGAGGTCGAAGCGGAAGCCGTCGACCTTGTACTCCTTGGCCCAGGTGACGATCGAGTCCACGACCAGCTTGCCCATCATCGCGTTCTCGGGCGCGGTGTTCGCGCAGCAGGTGCTGTTGGCCACCGAGCCGTCGGCGAGCAGACGCTGATAGTAACCCGGCACGACCTGGTCCAGAACGCTGGTGTCCGCCTGCCCGGCGGCCGCCGTGTGGTTGTAGACGACGTCCATGACGACCCGCAGGCCGTCCTCGTTCAGCGCCTTGACCATGTCGCGGAACTCGACGGTGCGACGGGTGCCGTTCGGGTCGGTGGCGTAGGAGCCTTCGGGGACGGTGTAGTGGTACGGGTCGTAGCCCCAGTTGTAGGCGTCCTTCGCGGCGCTGGCGGCGACACACTCCTGCTGCCGGTCGGAGTCGGCCGGGTAGGACGCGAGGTCGCAGTCGGGGGTGGCCTGCTCGGACTTCTTCTCGGGGATCGTCGCGATGTCGAACGCGGGCAGCAGGTGCACGTAGGAGGTGCCCGCCTTCGCCAGCTCACGCAGGTGCTCGGAGCCGTCGCTGTTCTTGTCGGTGAAGGCGAGGTACGTGCCCCGGTCCTTGGCCGGCACGGTCGTGTCCGCGACGGAGAAGTCCCGGATGTGCAGCTCCTGGATCTGGGCGTCCCTGAGCGGCACGGCCTTGGGCTTGGTCAGCGTCGACCAGCCGCTCGGGGCCAGGGACTTGTCCTTCAGGTCGACGACCAGGCTGCGCTCGGAGTCGGTGGTCAGCGCCAGGGAGTACGGGTCGGTGACCTTGTTGGTGACGAGCTTGCGGACGCTGGGCGCCCACACCTTCACGATGTACCGGTAGGGCTTGTTCTTCCAGGACGCCGGGCCGGTGACGGACCAGACGCCGGTGGTGGCGTCGCGCTTCATGGCGACCGTGGAACCGTCCAGCTCCAGTGAGACGCTCTGCGCGGTCGGCGCCCACACGGCCAGCGTGGGACGGCCGCCCCGGAAGGTCGGCCCGAGGTCGGCCTTCGTGGCGTCGTACACGTCGTCCAGCACACCGGCGATCTGGACACCCGTCGCCGCGAGCACGGCGCCGTTCGCGGCCCGCTGGGAGGCGACGATCTGGCCGCTCAGGGCCTCGCGCACCCGGTCGCGGTCGCGCGGGTCGACGGACCAGGCGGTGTAGTCCTTCAGGTGGGGGAACTTCGCCTTCTGGGCGTCGGTCAAGGTCGTCTTCGTCAGCCGCAGCCAGCGCTCGTCGTCGCTGGTGAGCGTGGAGTCCTTGACGGTGATCGAACCGCCCGGGGAGTACACGAGCTGGGTGGAGGCGGCACCCTCGACGCCGTTCCAGGCGAGGGTGTTCCGGTCGATCCAGACCGCCTTGGAGGTGGTCAGGTCCAGGGCGGCGGCGCTGCCCGCGGGCTGCGGAAGCAGGTACTTCTCCTGGCCACTGAGCAGCCACACCTCGTGGCCGTTGGCCTTGAGGTCGAGGGACTGGTCGGTGGGGAGGTCCTTGTCGTCGCCCTTGTGGACGATGTAGCTGAGGCTGGTGGCACCGTCGGTGAGCGGTACCTCGAAGACCGCGCCGTAGGCGTCGGTCCGCGTCGGCCGCAACGGCTTCGACCAGTCGGTGGGGTTCGCGGCGCCGGTCCACACGTGCAGGCCCCAGCCGTCGTAGTCACCGTCGGCGCGCTTGTAGTGGATGACCGCCTTGGTCTTGTCCTGCGCCGGGTAGTCGGCCGCCGGCCTCTCGGTGAGGACGGCCTCCTTGCCCTGCTCGACCCACACCTCGCCGGTCTTGGTGACGTCGATGGTGCGGTCGGCGGATACGTCCTTGGTGCCGTCCTTGTCGATCACGAGGAAGCCGACGTTGGAGGCGCCGGGCTTGAGCTTGACGTAGGCGAAGGCGCCGTACGCGTCCCGGCCGGTGAACGGGTGGCTGTCCGGCCAGGTCGTCGACTCGCCGTCGGCGAGGTCGCCCCAGGCGTACAGGCCCCAGTCGCCGTACTCGCCGTCGGCTCGCTTGTAGTGGACGATCGCGTAGTCGCGGGAGGAGGCGGTGGGGACCTCGGGCGCGGGCGGGGTGCCGGTGGTGGCGGCCGTGGCGCTCGCGGTCCGGCCGGCCGAGTCGATCACGACCGCCTTGTAGCGCAGGGCCGTTCCGGCCGGTACGTCCTTGCCGATGGTCTCGGTGACCTTGTACGGGGCGTGGTCGGCGGAGCCGAGGATGCGCCACGGGCCGTTGCCGACCTGGGCTGCGAAGACGACACGGTTCAGCTGTCCGCCCTCGACGTCCGCGGAGACCTCCACGGTGCCGGTGGCGCCCGCCTCCGGGGTCTTCAGGGTGAGCGTCGGCTTGGCGGCGGGTGCGTCGAGCTTGCCTTCGGCCTTGAGGACGACGGCGGACCGGGCCGGGACGGTGACCGTGACCTGCTTGTCGGCTGTGCTCGTGACGGATGCGTCGGTGCCGTACAGGCCGCGGAAGGTCATCCGTGCCGATCCGGTCGCGAAGGTCGCCGTCTTCTCCTCGTCCGCGTTGTTGAACGCGACGAGGTACTCGGTCGCGTCGGTGCCGGTGCGGGAGAAGGCGTAGACGCCCGCGCCGTCGGCCGCGTACCGCTCGGTCTGGACGCCGTCGGCGAGGGCGGGGTTGTCCTTGCGCAACTTGGCGAGAGCACTGATCTGCTGGTAGAGCGGCGCTCTCGTGTCGTAGGAGTCGCTGGCGTGGGTGCGGTCGGTGCCGATCTCGTCGTCGTCCAGGTAGTCCGCGACCTTGGAGGCGAACATCGTCTGCCGGGCGTCCTTGTCGCCGCCGGAGCCGGTGAAGCCCTGCTCGTCGCCGTAGTAGACGACCGGGTTGCCGCGACTGAGGAACATCAGCTCGTTGGCGAACCTGTCCTTCTTCAGCAGTTCGGCGTCGGTCGCCTTCGGGTTGTCCTGCTTCAGGAAGGTCCCGATGCGGCCCATGTCGTGGTTGCCGAGGAAGGTGACCTGTTCGTACGCGTTGGCCTTGTCGGTCGTGTACCGGTAGTCGTCACCGAAGACGGAGGCCAGCTTCCGGGCGTCGCCGCCCTGGGAGGCGTACTGGCGGGCCGCCTCCTGGAAGGGGAAGTCGAGGGTGGCGTCGAGGCGGCCCTGGGTGACGTACGGCGAGGTGGCCGAGGTGTCGGAGGAGTAGACCTCGCCGAACATGAAGAAGTCCTTGCGGCCCTGCTTGGCGGCGTAGGCGTCCAGCGCGGTCGCCCACTGCGTCCAGAACTCCATGTTCACGTGCTTCACGGTGTCGATCCGGAAGCCGTCGACGCCGAAGTCCCGCACCCAGCGCTCGTAGATCTTCTCCATGCCCGCGACGACCTCGGGACGCTCGGTCCACAGGTCATCAAGGCCGGAGAAGTCGCCGTACGCGGAGGACTCGCCGGCGAACGTGGAATCCCCACGGTTGTGGTACATCGTCGGGTCGTTGAGCCAGGCGGGGACCTTGGCGTTCTTCAGCGCGGGCGGCACGACGGGGGTACGCGGGAAGGAGGAGGCGTCCACCGCCGCGAAGCGCTTGGTGCCGTCGGCGTAGTCGGCGTCGTCGAAGGGCCGGCCGTCCTTCGTCAGGTACGGAAACGCGCCCTTGGAGAGGTAGTCGTAGGACTTCTCCTGGTAGTCGACGACATCGGCGGTGTGGTTGGTGATGACGTCGAAGAAGACCTTCATGCCCTTGGCGTGCGCCTTCGAGATGAGGGTCTGGAGGTCCTTGTTGGTGCCGAAGTGGGGGTCGACCTGAGTGAAGTCGGTGATCCAGTAACCGTGGTAGCCGGCGGAAGCGTCGGCGCCGGTGCCCTGGACGGGCCGGTTCTTGAAGATCGGGGCCATCCAGATGGCGGTGGTACCGAGGCCCTTGATGTAGTCGAGCCGGTCCGTCAGGCCCTTGAGGTCACCGCCCTGGTAGAAGCCCTTGTCGGTGGGGTCGTAGCCGGTGGCCAGGCGTGAACCGGTCAGGCCGCCGCGGTCGTTGGAGGTGTCGCCGTTGGCGAAACGATCCGGCAGCACGAAGTAGAACTGATCGCGGGTGGCGTCGTGCCGGGCGGGCTGCGCCACGAGTTGCGCGTCGGACGGGGGCGCGGGCGGCGTCGCGGCCCGCGCGGCGAAGGGCTGCAGGAGCGCGACGGTGAGCGCGGCGGTGACGGTGGCCGCGACCCTTCTTCGATACGGGGTGCGACGCGCCTGGGGCGCGGGCGGTCTCGGTATCACGGGCGAGAACTCCTTGCGGTGACGGCTCGTTGGGGTCGCGTGGGTCCGACCCCTCGCCGCGGGACGGTACGGTCGCCGGGCGCCCGCGCGACCGTACCGTCGAGGAAAGGCTTGCAGCAAGAGGTGTGAAAGACAGAGCAAGAGCTTTCAGCAGCTGCGTGGTCGAGCCTGAAGTGGTCGGTCAGCAGCTCGATTTGCCCGCGTACAGAGCGAGAGCGGTGTTCGGGGCGAGCGACGCCTGGAACCAGCCGCTGCTGTCAACCGTCACGGTCCTGTTGCCCTGCACATCACAGTAGGTGCCGGCGGGCAGCGATGTCTCGTACGACCGGTCGGCTGTCGTGCTCTCGTGGTTGATCACCACGTAGCCCTTGCTGCCGCGGCCGAACGCGATGAGGTTGTTGCCGTTGTCCCACCACTTGGTGACCGCCGCGCCGCGGGTGGCGTTACGGAAGGCGACCATCGACTTGATCTCCGGCCAGGCGTGCTGGCACTTCCAGCCGTTCTGCCAGCAGGCGCTCACCTGGCCGCCGTTCGGCGGCCCCGCGTCCACATTTGACCACTCGTAGCCGGAGTTGATGTCGGGAGCGCCATAGGGCCAGGCCAGCATGAAGACGTTCGCCAGGGTGTAGTTGGCGCCGTTCTTGTAGTTCAGGGTCGAGCCGTTGCGCTCGGTGTCGTGGTTGTCGACGAAGACGCCCGCGCCCGCGCCGTTCAAGTAGCCCCAGGGCTCGCCGAAGTTGGTGAGGTAGGCCAGCTTCTCGCTGTTGAAGACCCGTTTGAGGTCGTAGGCGTAGCGGAACTCCTGGACGTCTCCGTTACCGGTGTACTCGGTCGGCTGGACGGCCTCCCCCGCGCCGTAGATGACCTCTTGCTTCCAGTACGCGGACGGCTTGGTAAGCCTCGACTTGATGTTGGCCAGGTCGGCCGCCGGGATGTGCTTGGCGGCGTCGATACGGAAGCCGTCGACACCCAGGGTGAGCAGGTCGTTCATGTACCCGGCGATCGCCTTGCGGACGTACTCCTCGCCCGTGTCCAGATCGGCGAGGCCCACCAGTTCGCAGTGCTGGACGTTCCAGCGGTCCTGGTAGTTGGTGACCTGGGCGGTGCAGTCGTCGAAGTCGGCGGACGAGTACAGGCCCGGGTAGTTGTACTTGGTGTACGACGAGCCGCCCGTGCCGGTGCCGCTACCGGCCGACATATGGTTGATGACCGTGTCGGCGACGACCTTCACACCCGCCGCGTGGCAGGTGTTGACCATGTTCTGGAAGGCCGTGCGGTCACCGAGACGGCCCGCGATCTTGTAGCTGACCGGCTGGTACGACGTCCACCACTGGGAGCCCTGTATGTGCTCGGCGGGCGGGGACACCTGGACGTAGCCGTAGCCCGCCGGGCCGAGGGTGTTGGTGCACTCCTTGGCGACCGAGGCGAAGTTCCACTCGAAGAGGACCGCGGTGACGTCCTTGGTGCCGGGTGGGGCGGCGTGTGCGGTTCCGGCGGGGACGGCGAGGGCGACCGTCGCGGCCGCCGCGAGGGCGCGGGCGCCGGAGAGGGTTCTCTTGGCCATGTGGGGGGTTCCTTCTCTGTTGAAGGATCTGCTGTGGGGGGCCTGCCGGGGCGCTGGGACCCCGTGAAGGAAATTGCTGCAAACTTTCAGGAGCTTGCAGTGGAGCAGACCGTACGAGCCCCTGAGTTCGGGGGTCAACCCCCGGACATACTCCTGCCGCATATGTCCAATGGGGGCCGCATCGCGGGCGGTTGGGGCGTGCGGCCCCGTCGTCAGAAGACCGATCAGGCCACTGCGGCCAGTTCGCACCATACGACCTTGCCTCGGTTACCGTCGCGCGACAGCGGCTGCCAGCCCCACACGTCGGCGCAGGCCCGGACCAGTGCCAGCCCTCGCCCCTCCTCCATGTCGCCGAGCTGCTCCAGCGGCACGGGGGGCTCGCGCTCCCAGGCCTGGAGTTAGCCGTCCTCTGTTCTGACTCCCCATCGTTGTCAAGATCCTTGGCCGCCAGCCGCCCGGTCGACTACCGACGCTCCGAAAGCGTGACACTTCTGCCGGATCTGTCACACTTTCCAGCTGATACCCCCTCCCCCCGGGGCGCCACATGTTCTGGAATCGGTTGATCAGCCGATCAGAGCCTCAGTGATCTGACGAGTGGTCTGCGCGGCGACCCGCGGGTTGACGTCGGCGTAGGAGGTGTAGGCGTTCAGGCCCGTGGCCAGGGCCCAGCCGCGGCCCCGGGCCCAGGTGGCGTCGTCGACGCCGAGCGTGGCGCGGAACGCAGCCCGGCTCCCGGCAGACATCAAGGTGAAGGCGATGGTCAGGTCGCAGGCCGGGTCGCCGATACCGTGCTCGCCGAAGTCGATGACCGCGCTGAGGCAGCCGTCGACGGTCAGCAGGTTGCCGGTGTGGAAGTCGCCGTGGAACCAGACCGGAGGGCGATCCCATCCGGGGGCGCTCAGCGCCGCGTCCCACAGTTCGGTCATGGCCGCTGCGTCGAACGTACCGGCGACGTCCGCGATGGCGGCCCACGTCGCGCGGTCCCGGTCGGCCAGCGGCCGACCGGTGAGGTCCTCGCTAGCGTCCTCGACGGGGAAACCCTCAGGCACGAATTCCTGAAGAGCAGTGAGGAACTCCGCCAGTTGGACGGCAGCCCGGGACGAGTCGGCCAGGGCCTCCGTAGTCGCCACCTCGCCGTCCAGCCAGCGGGACACCGCCCACGGCCACGGATAGCCGAAGTCGGGCTCACCCACCCCCACCGGTACTGGGATGGCCAATGGCAGGTGCGGGGCGAGCCTGGGAAGCCACTCGGACTCCTTCATGGCCTGCCTGATGGCCCCTGCATGGCGGGGCAGCCGAACGGACAGGTCCTCGCCCAGTTGGTAGATCACGTGGTCCGAACCGGCCGGTTCGAACAGCCTCAGAGGCAACTCGGCCCACTGCGGGAACTGCGTATCGACCAGGCGCCTGGCCAGTGCGGCATCGATCGTGGGGCGGGGGTCCGCGGTACCAGTTGACAAGAGCAACTCCTGCGGTGGGCCCGCTCCATGCGGCGGGCAGTCGGAGCCATGACAGTGCCCCCTGGACGTGTCTGTCGATCGGTTTTCTCGACTGGAACTCCTCCGTCACGCGCGCGCCTGCCGAAGCCGCCCCAGCCTCTTCCCCGTCCACGTGCTTGAAGTCGTCGCTCACCACCCCGGACTGTTGCATGAGCGACCACCTGGGAAACGGGGAAGGCACTGTGCGGGGCTGTCGGAGCCGTCATGATCTGAGAACACGACAGTGAGGACTTCAGGGGTGACTGTGCGCGCTGACACAACCATCCAGGACCGCTACCGGTTGCAGCACCTGCTCGGCGCGGGGGGCTTCGGGCAGGTCTGGAAGGCGACGGATCTGACTCTCGAACGTGAGGTGGCGGTCAAGTTCGCCACCTCGCTCGCCGATGACCCGCAGTCGGTGGCCCGTTTCACCGCCGAGGCCCGCAAACTCGCCCGGCTGCATCATCCCGGCGTCGTCACCGTCCACGACGCCGGAACAGTCACCGACGACGGCCACGCGGTGCCCTACCTAGTCATGGAACTGCTGCACGGCGCGACCTGGCAGAAGAGCTCCTCCGTGGAATCGACGGAATCGGTCGTCCGGACGGGGGCAAGCCTGGCGGAGGCGCTCGCGCACATGCACGAGAAGGGCATTGTGCACCGGGACATCAAGCCCGCGAACATCATGATCTGCGCGGACGGGAAGGCCGTGCTGATGGACCTGGGAATTGCCCGGGAGTTCTCCAACCTCACCACGGTCACTGCCACCGTTTCCCCTGGAACCCTTGCCTATATGGCCCCGGAACAGCTCGCGGGAGCACCGGCCTCAGCCCCCTCCGACGTCTACGCGCTGGGCTTGGTCATGATCGAGAAGGTCACCGGCAAGCGTGGCCCCGCCGCGCAGCTCCCTGCCCCTGACCGGGCCGCCCTCCCTCCCGACCTCCGCGCACTGCTCGATCGAATGACCGCCCTGGATCCGAGTGAGCGCCCCGCCGCCGCCGAATGCCGGGAACTGCTGGGGCGATCGCTGTTGTCCCACGTGCCCTCCCTGGCCGAACCATCGCGGCCAAGGCCGGCTCAGAAGGCTCAGAAGGCTCAGAAGGCTCAGAAGGCTCCGGGACCCTGGGCCCAGTGGGAGCGGTTCGGCCCGCCGGCGGCCGTATTCGTGCTCATCAACGTGTCGTCCGACTTCTGGTACACGCGCCCCGAGACCAATACGGGCTGGCTCTTCTCGATCTGGCTTGTACGCGTTCTCATGGTGGGCCTTCTCGTATGCACGGCAGTACTGACGCCGCACTCCAAAGGCGTCACCCGAGGTGTGGGTTATGTGTTCGCGGCCTGCAACGCCGCTGGCTTCGTGCTGGGGGTGACCCTGGGAGCGGGGCCCACACTCGCCCACAACTTGCCGCTGTTCAACACGGCGATCTTCCTGAGCATCGCAGCGTACTGCTACCGCGACTTCAAGACCCGCCGTGGTTGACGTGCTCCCTGGCCTAAAGTCCAGGGATTCCGACCTGGGTCGGGTGACCCTTCGAGGGGCGGGCGCGGCGCAGGCCCAGCTCCCGGTCGCCGGCCGTAGGCCCGGTAGTTGTAGCGGAGCCGCATAAAGCGAGACCCTACCTACGATCGATCCCATAGATGGCCGCAAGTCTTCCGGTAAAGACGCCGGGGCCCGCCGTCCCCCACGGACGGCGGGCCCCTGACATCGCTGAGAAGCGCGCGTGTGGCGTCAGCCGGTGGTCCACCACACCGTCGTGTCCGCAGGAAGCTCGGCCTCGCTGCCCGCGACCTTCACCTCCGTGCTGGCGACCAGGACACGGCCGTACGACGGGATCGTCACCGTCTCGCCCGTGGTGTTCGCGACGCACACGAACTCGCCGCGGCGGAACGCCAGGACGCCCTCGGGGGCCGTCAGCCACTCCACGGCCTCGCCGGCGCCGAGATCGGGGTGGTCCCGGCGGGTCGTGAGCGCCGTGCGGTACAACTCCAGGGTGGAGCCCGGCGCGCCCTGCTGGGCCTCGACGCTCAGCTCGCCCCAGCCCTCGGGCTGCGGCAGCCAGCTACCACCGTTACCGAAGCCGTACGACGACCCGGCTCGCGTCCACGGGATCGGCACCCGGCAGCCGTCACGGAAGCCGTCCTGGCCCGCACCCCGGAAGAAGGCGGGGTCCTGGCGGACCTCGTCGGGGAGGTCCACGACGTCGGGCAGGCCCAGCTCCTCACCCTGGTACAGGTACGCCGATCCCGGCAGGGCCAGCATGAGCAGGGTGGCCGCGCGGGCGCGGCGCAGGCCCAGCTCCCGGTCGCCGGCCTCACGGATCTGGGTGCCGAGGGCGCGGGCGTGGGCGAAGCGGGTGGCGTGCCGGGTCACATCGTGGTTGGACAGCACCCAGGTCGCGGGGGCGCCGACCGGGCGCATCACGTCGAGGGTGCGGTCGATGACGGAACGCAGCTCGGCAGCGTCCCAATGGGTGCCCAGATACTGGAAGTTGAACGCCTGGTGCAGTTCGTCGGGGCGGACGTAGTTGGCGGTGCGCTCGACCGTCGGGGTCCAGGCCTCGGCGACGAAGATCCTCTCTCCCGCGTACTCGTCGAGGATGGTGCGCCACTGACGGTAGATGGCGTGCACGCCGTCCTGGTCGAAGAACGGCATGACATCGTTGCCCAGGAGCCTGAGCTGGTCATGGGCGCCGAGGTCCGGCAGGCCCTCTGCCTTCACCAGGCCGTGGGCGACGTCGATACGGAAGCCGTCGACGCCCATGTCGAGCCAGAAGCGGAGGATCGAGCGGAACTCGTCGCCGACGGCCGGGTGGTTCCAGTTGAAGTCGGGCTGCTCCGGAGCGAAGAGGTGGAGGTACCACTCGCCGTCCGGGACCCTGGTCCAGGCCGGGCCGCCGAAGATGGACTCCCAGTCGTTCGGCGGGAGTTCGCCCATCTCGCCCTTGCCCGGCCGGAAGTGGTAGCGCTCTCGCAGGGGCGAGCCCGGACCGTCCGCGAGCGCCCGCTTGAACCACTCGTGCTGGTCGGAGGAATGGTTGGGGACCAGGTCGACGATGATCCTCAAGCCCTGTTCGTGGGCCTCGCGGATCAGCGCGTCGGCGTCCATGAGGTTGCCGAACATGGGGTCCACGGCGCGGTAGTCGGCCACGTCGTAGCCGGCGTCGGCCTGCGGCGAGGCGTAGAAGGGGCTGATCCATACGGCGTCCACGCCGAGGTCGCGCAGATGGGGAAGTCGGGACCGTACGCCCTCCAGGTCGCCCATGCCGTCGCCGTTGCTGTCGGCGAAGCTGCGCGGATAGACCTGGTAGATCACCGCGTCCCGCCACCAGTCGCGGTGGGCGGCGACGGTGGCGAGGGCGGTGTTCGGGGCCGGGTCGGCGGAGTGCTGGCTCATGGCGTCCTTGCTGCGATGGGGGTCCCCCGCCCGGACGATGCCGGGAGCGGGGATGCTGTCGGGTCGTTGGCGTCGGGTACGGCTGCGGGTGACGAGGCGGCCACGGTGCCGGCAGGGTCTGGGGAGCCTGCTTGAAGGGCTCCGAGAATGGCACCGCCGCCACTCGCGCGGCAACGGCGCACGGGAGCTCTGTACGACGAAGGAGTCAGCCCTTCGTGCCGCCCGCGGTGAGGCCGGTCACCAGGTTCTTCTGCACGAGGTAGAAGAACAGCGAGGCGGGTATCGCGATCAGCACCGCGGTGGCGGCCATGAGGTTGCGCTGCGCGTCGTGCTCGCTGATGAAGCTCTGCAGGCCGACGGCGAAGGTGTACTTGTCGTCGGACAGCATGAACGTCGAGGCGAAGGCGACCTCGCCGAAGGCGGTGAGGAAGCTGTAGAAGGCGGCGACCGCGAGACCGGGCCTGGCCAGCGGCAGGATCAGCCGCAGGAAGGTACCGAACGGGGTGAGCCCGTCGACGCGCCCGGCCTCGTCGATCTCGAAGGGGATCGTGTCGAAGTAGCCCTTGAGCAGCCAGGCGCTGTAGGGCACGACCGTCGTGAAGTAGACGAGGATCAGGCCGAGGTAGGTGTCGATGAGGTCCAGGTCCGACAGGATCTGGTACATCGGCACCATCAGAACGGCGACCGGGAACATCTGGGTGACCAGCAGCACCCACATGAACTTCCGGTAGCCGGGGAAGCGCATGCGGGAGACGGCGTAGCCGCTGGTGGCGGCGAGGAGTACACCGATGGCGGTGGCGCCCAGGGTGACGATGAGCGAGCTCTTCAGCCAGTCGAAGAAGGCGGTGTGCTGGAGGACGAACGAGTAGTTGTCGAACGTCATCTTGTGCCAGATCTGCCCGGGGTGCAGATAGTCGTCCTTGTCCGGGCCGAGGGACAGGAAGATCAGCCAGGCGATCGGGAGGAACGCGATCAGGCTCGCCACGATCAGCAGGGCGTGCGAGGCGAGGGTGGCGAGGGGGCCGTTCTCACTGCGGCCACGCCTGCGGCGCGGGGTGGCCGCGGGAGTCGGTCCTGTCTCCTCGGCGGAGGTCTCGACAGTGGTGGTACTCATGGGAACTCCTGCCTCAGATCGCGAGCTGCTGGTCATTGCGGTTCAGCCAGCGGCGGTAGAAGGAGGTGAAGACGATCAGGATGGCCAGTAGCAGGATGCCGTAGGCCGCGGACTGCGCGAAGTCACGCGGCTGCTGTCCGAAGCCCAGGAAGTACGCCCAGGTGACGAGGATCTGGGCGTCCGGGGCGGTCTTGCCGAACAACAGGAAGATGATGGCGAACTGGTTGAAGGTCCAGATGACGCCGAGGAGCACCACGGTGGAGCTGACCGCCCGCAGGCCGGGCAGGGTGACGTAGCGGAAGCGCTGCAAGGCGCTCGCGCCGTCCATCTCGGCCGCCTCGTACAGCGAGGTGTCGATGGCCTGGAGGCCGCCGAGCAGGGAGAGCATCATGAACGGCACACCGCACCAGGTGTTCACCATGATCGCGGAGAACCGCTGCCAGAAGGTGTCCTCCAGCCACGCCGGCGTCGGCAGGTGCAGCCAGTCGAGGGCGGAGTTGATGATGCCGCCGTCGGCGAGCATGAAGCGCCAGCCGAAGACGGTGACGAAGGTGGGCACGGCCCAGGGCAGGACCAGCACCATGCGGTAGAAGACGCGCCCGCGGAACTTCTGGTTGAGCAGCAGCGCGAGGCCGAGCCCGATGGAGTAGTGCAGGGCGACACAGACGGCCGTCCACACGATCGTCCAGATGAAGTGCGACCAGAAGCGATCGTAGGAGGTCGGCCCGAAGAGGATGTCCTTGTAGTTGTCCAGGCCGACGAACTGGTACGTGGCGTCGATGTGGTTGACGCCGATCGTGCGGGCGGTGTTGAGGCTGTTGGCGTCGGTGAGGGTCAGGTAGAGGCCGTACACCAGGGGGTAGAGCACGAGGACGCCGAGCACGATCACCACGGGCGCGATCATCGCGTACGCGTACCAGTGCTTCTGGTAACTCTGCTTCAGACGCCGGCCCAGGCCGGGCCGCGGCGCGCGGTCACCTCGGCGTTTGCCGGTCGCGCGGTCGATGGCGACTGTCATGGTTCGACAACCTTCGTCAAGATCTACGGATCAAGGAGGGGGCCTGGGCACAGGCCGGTGGCCGCCGGATCCTTCCCCCCTTGCTGGAGGATCCGACGGCCACACGGGACTTACTTGCTGAAGTCCGGGACCAGCTTGGTGATCGCGATCTCCGCGTTGCTCAGGCCCTTGTCCAGCGACTCCTTGCCGCCCGCGACCTTGGTCAGCTCGGTGTCGAGCGGGCCCCACAGCGAGCTGTACTCGGGCAGCTCCGGGCGCGGCTGGGCGGCGGAGAGCACGCCCTGGTAGCCGGCGATGCCCGGGTCGGCCTTGACCTTGTCGGTGTAGGCGTCGTCACGCGTGGGCAGCGTGGAGTTCTTCAGGGCGATGGCCTCCTGGGTCTTGGCGGAGGTCATGAAGTTCACGAACTTCAGCGCCGCTTCCTGGTGGGCCTTGTCCGAACCGGCGTACACGGAGAGGTTGTGACCGCCGGTCGGCGCGCCCGCCTTGCCGGTGGAACCGGCCGGGACGGTCGCGATGCCGAGGTTGGACTTGTCCTTGAAGGCGTCGCCCTTGTAGAAGTTCGTGATCTCCCAGGGGCCCTGGATGATCGCGGCGACCTTGCCGTTGACGAACGAGTCCATGATGTGGCCGTAGGCCTCGGCGGTGGTGTCGGCCTTGTGCAGGCCCTTGCCGGAGAACGTGCTCAGCCAGGTGCCGTACGCCTTCTTCGCGGCGGGCGAGTTCACGGTGATCTTCTTGGCGGTGGCGTCGACGGTGTCGGTGCCCTCGCCGTAGAGGAAGGTCTGCGCGTAGTAGGCCTGGGTGGCGGAGCCCCAGTAGCCGTCGGCGCCGGTCTTGTCCTTGATCTTCGCGGCGGCGGACTTCAGCTCGTCCCAGGTGGTGGGCGCCTTGGTGATGCCGGCCTGCTTGAAGAGCTTCTTGTTGTAGACCAGCGCGAGGGTGTCGGTGACCAGCGGCACGCCGTAGGTCTTGCCCTCGTACTGGGCCTGCTTGATCAGGCTGGGCTGGAACTTGGCCTGGTCCTTGAGGGCCTCGGTGCCGTCCAGCGGCAGGAAGTAGCCCTTCTTCGCGAAGGCGGGGGTCCAGCCGACCTCGGAGCGCAGCACGTCGGGGGCGCCCTTGGAGCCGGCGGCGGTGTCGAACTTGTTCTGCGCCTGGTCGAAGGTGACGTCGACGTACTTGACCTTGATCTTCGGGTTGGCCGCCTCGAAGTCCTTGACCAGTGCCTTGTACGTCGGCGCCTCATTGGTGGCGTTGGAGGTGTCCCACCAGGTGATGGTGACCGGGCCGTCCGACTTGTCGCTGCCGCTGTCACTGCCGCAGGCCGTCGCCGTGAGGGCGACGGACGCCACCAGCGCGGTGGCCGCTATGCCACGCCGCATGAGTTCTCCTTGAGGGTGAAAGCCCGTGGGGGCGAGGAGACGGTTCGCTCCGCCGTCCTCTGCCGACTTGCCGACTGCGCCGGTGCCCCGCTCGAGCGAAGCCGAGAGCGAGGGAGGCCGCCGGGCGACGTGAACGTAACAGCGATGCAACCATTGCGAAAGGTCTTGCAGAAAAAAAGTGCAAGAAGTCATGACAGTTACCCGCCTGTGACCTGGTCGAAAGGGGCCGTAGCCTTGACCTCGGGGCTGCTCTGGGGGGCGTTCGGCCCTTGTGCAAGACTCTGCAAGCTCTTGCCACATGCGCCGGGCGGGGGAATCATCCCGTTGCAAACCGAATACCGACCAGAACACCAGGGAGCGCGATGACGCAGCAACCCGCAACGGGCCGTTCGACCGGGCGGGCCCGGCGACCGTCTGGTGGGCAAGCGGAGAGGCGGCCGGTACAGTCCGGTGCCGTGACCACACGGCTTGCCGACATCGCAGCCCAAGCGGGGGTCAGCGAAGCGACTGTCAGCCGCGTCCTGAACGGGAAGCCGGGCGTCGCCGCGACCACCCGCCAGTCCGTCCTGGCCGCCCTCGACGTCCTGGGCTACGAGCGTCCGGTCCGTCTGCGCCAGCGCAGCGAGGGACTGGTGGGCCTGATCACCCCGGAGCTGGAGAACCCGATCTTCCCGGCCCTCGCCCAGGTCATCGGTCAGGCGCTGACGCGGCAGGGGTACACCCCGGTGCTGGCGACCCAGACGCCGGGCGGCTCCACGGAGGACGAGCTGACCGAGATGCTGGTGGACCGCGGGGTCGCGGGCATCATCTACGTCTCCGGGCTGCACGCGGACACCACGGCCGACATGCAGCGCTATGAGCGGCTGCGGGCCCAAGGTGTGCCCTTCGTACTGGTGGACGGGTTCTCCCCGAAGGTGCAGGCGCCGTTCATCTCCCCCGACGACCGCGCCGCGATGACACTGGCGGTCACGCATCTGGTGTCCCTGGGGCACACCCGGATCGGTCTGGCCCTCGGGCCGAAGCGGTTCGTGCCGGTGCAGCGGAAGATCGAGGGTTTCGTACGCGCGATGCAGGAGCAGCTCGGGCTGAGTGCCGAGGATGTCGAGGCACGGCTGGTCCAGCACTCGCTGTACACGCTGGAGGGCGGCCAGGCGGCGGCGTCCGCGCTCATCGACCGGGACTGCACGGCGGTGGTGTGCGCGAGCGACATGATGGCGCTGGGGGCGATACGCGCGGCGCGGCAGCGGGGCCTGGAAGTCCCCACGGACATCTCGGTGGTGGGCTTCGACGACTCCCCGCTCATCGCCTTCACGGACCCGCCGCTGACGACGATCCGCAAGCCGGTGCCGGCGATGGGGCAGGCGGCCGTGCGCACGCTGCTGGAGGAGATCGGCGGGACGCCCGCGCCGCACAGCGAATTCGTGTTCATGCCGGAGCTGGTGGTGCGGGGTTCGACCGCATCGGCGCCTGGGGCCCGGAGTCGTACCTAGGCAGTAGTTCCCCGGCTGCGCGGGGGGTCGCAGGGTGGAGAACATGCCGCCGGAACCGTTCCGAGGGATGAACGGTGGCGAATGCCGCATCTGGCAGACTCTGTGCCTATGGTTGAAAGGACCGCGCCGACACTGGGGGGCCAGGGGCAGGCCGCTCCACAACCCGTCACGGACAAGGCAGCGCAGGAGCGCGCGCGGCAGAGCCTCTTGCGCCGGCTGCGCATCCCTCGCCGTCCGCGCTTCTGGTTCGAAATCCTGCTGATCGCGGTGAGTTACTGGACCTACTCGCTGATCCGAAACGCGGTGCCGGAGCAGAAGACCGAGGCGCTGAACAACGCGGACTGGCTGTGGCGGTTGGAGCACCATCTGGGGATCGCCGTCGAGGACTCGGTCAACCGCGCCCTGAACTCGGCCACTTGGCTGATCGTCGGAATGAACTACTACTACGCGACACTGCACTTCGTGGTGACGTTGGGTGTGCTGGTGTGGCTGTACCGCAGCCATCCGGGCCGTTACACGGCGGCGAGACTGGCCCTGTTCGCCACGACGGCGGTGGCGCTGCTCGGCTACTACTTCTTCCCGCTCGCGCCACCGCGCCTGATGACCGGCACCGACTTCATCGACACGGTGGTGGTGCACCAGACCTGGGGCTCGATGGCGTCGGGCGACCTGAAGCACATGTCGAACCAGTACGCGGCGATGCCCTCGATGCATATCGGGTGGTCGTTGTGGTGCGGCCTGATGATCTACGCGCTGGCGAAGGTGCCGTGGGTACGGGTACTGGGTGTGCTGTACCCGGCGACGACCCTCGCGGTGATCGTCGCGACCGCCAACCACTTCTGGCTGGACGCGGTGGGCGGCATGGTGTGCCTGACGTTCGGCTTCACCGCGTCGCGACTGTGGTACGGAGCCCTGCCGTACACCCTGCCGCGGTGGGTGACGGGGCCGGGCGCGCCGGCGTTGCTGCCCGCGAAGGTGTGAGGGACGGCGCCCCCGTGCCGTCGTCGGCCTCAGCCCGTGGTCAGGCCCCGTAGAAGAGCTCCTCCACAACCGCCCGGGCCCTGCGCGTCGTACGCCGGTAGTCCTCGAGCATGTCCCCCACATGGCCGGGCCCGTAGCCCAGACAGCGGCCCACCGCGGCGAGTTCCCTGCTCTGGGACGGAAACGTGTCGCCTGCCCGCCCTCGTACCAGCATCACGGCGTTGCGCACCCGCGTCGCCAGGACCCAGGCCTCGTCCAGGATCGCCGCCTCCTCGGCCGGGATCAGCCCGGCGGCGCACGCGGCTGCGAGGGCGGTGCGGGTGCGGGTGGTGCGCAGGCCCGGTTCCGCCCAGCCGTGCCGCAGTTGCAGGAGCTGCACCGTCCATTCGACGTCCGACAGGCCGCCCCGGCCCAGCTTCGTGTGAAGTGTCTTGTCGGCGCCCCTCGGTAGCCGTTCCGACTCCATGCGGGCCTTCAGCCGCCGGATCTCGCGCACGGCGTCGTCGCCGAGACCCTCCATCGGGTAGCGCAGCGGGTCGATCAGCTCGATGAAACGGCGGCCCAGGTCCTCGTCCCCGGCGACCGGCTCGGCCCGCAGCAGCGCCTGTGACTCCCAGACCAGCGACCAGCGCCGGTAGTAGGCCGCGTACGACGTCAGGGTGCGCACCAGCGGCCCCGACTTGCCCTCCGGCCGCAGGTCGGCGTCGATCAGCAGCGGCGGGTCGGCGCTCGTGATCTGGAGCAGCCGGCGCATTTCCGCGACCACCTTGTTGGCGGCCTCGGCCGCCTCCCGCTCGTCGACGCCCTCCCTCGGCTCGTGGACGAACACCACGTCCGCGTCCGAGCCGTAGCCGAGTTCATGGCCGCCGAAGCGGCCCATGCCGATGACCGCGAACCGGGTGGGCAGGACGTCTCCCCAGCCCTCGCGGACGACCGCGCGGAGCGTGCCCGCCAGCGTCGCCGCCGTCAGGTCCGAGACAGCGCCGCCGACCAGGTCCACCAGCGCGCCCTGGTCCGGCCGGGCCGCCGCGTCCACGGTGTTGTCGTAACTGCCGACGATGTCCGCGGCGGCCGTACGGAACAGCTCGCGCCTTCGCACGCCGCGCGCCACCGTGACCGCCTGCTCGGCGTTGTCGGCGCGCCCGACCGCGGCGAGGATCTCCTGCTCCAGGTGGGCGCGCCCGCGCGGTTCGAGCCCGCCGCCGTCGCCGTCGCCGAGCAGGGCCACCGCCTCGGGTGCGCGCATCAGCAGGTCGGGAGCGAGTCGGCCCGCGGACAGCACGCGGGCGAGGTTCTCGGCCGCGGCGCCCTCGTCTCGCAGCAACCGCAGGTACCAGGGGGTCTTGCCGAGCGCGTCCGAGACCTTGCGGAAGGCGAGCAGGCCCGCGTCCGGGTCGGCGGAGTCGGCGAACCAGCCGAGCAGCACCGGCAGCAGAGTGCGCTGGATGGCGGCCCTGCGGGTGACGCCGGAGGCCAGCGCCTCCAGGTGGCGCAGGGCGGCCGCCGGGTCCGCGTAGCCAAGGGCGATCATGCGTTCGCGGGCTGCTTCCGTGCTCAACCGGGCTTCGCCTGGCGCGAGTTGGGCGACGGCGTCGAGCAGGGGGCGGTAGAAGAGCTTCTCGTGCAGGCGGCGTACGGCGCCGGTGTGCCGCCGCCACTCGAGGGTGAGCTCGCCGATCGGGTCGGGGCGCAGGCCCAGGGAGCGGCCGAGGCGGCGCAGGTCGGCCTCGTTCTTGGGGACGAGGTGGGTGCGGCGCAACTGGTAGAGCTGGAGGCGGTGCTCCATGGCGCGCAGGAAACGGTAGGCGTCCTCGAGTTGCACGGCGTCGACGCGCCCGATGTAGCCGCCGGCCGCCAGCGCCTTCAGCGCGTCCAGTGTGGTGCCGCTGCGCAGCGAGACGTCGGAGCGGCCGTGGACCAACTGGAGCAGTTGCACGGCGAACTCGACGTCCCGCAGGCCCCCCGGCCCGAGCTTCAGTTCCCGCTCGATCTCGCCCACGGGGATGTTCGCGACGACCCGGCGGCGCATCTCCTGCACGTCGGCGACGAAGTTCTCGCGTTCGGCGGCCTGCCAGACGAGGGGGGCGAGGGTGGCGACGTACTTCTCGCCCAGTTCGCTGTCGCCGGCCACCGGGCGCGCCTTGAGCAGGGCCTGGAACTCCCAGGTCTTGGCCCAGCGCTGGTAGTACGCGAGGTGACTGCTCAGGGTGCGCACCAGGGGGCCGTTGCGGCCCTCGGGCCGTAGGTTGGCGTCCACCGGCCAGATGGTGCCCTCGACCGTCGACTCGGAGCAGATCCGCATCATGTGCGAGGCGAGCCGGGTCGCGGCCTGCACGGCCTCGCTCTCGTCGGTGCCGTTCGCGGCCTCGCCGACGAAGATGACGTCCACGTCGGAGACGTAGTTCAGCTCGTGGCCGCCGCACTTGCCCATGGCGATCACCGCGAGCCGGCAGCGCACGGCGTCGTCGGGGGCCGCGGCGCAGGCGATGGCGAGGGCGGCGCGCAGGGTGGCGGTGGCGAGGTCGGCCAGTTCGGCGGCCGTCTGGGCGACGTCGATGGTGCCGCACACGTCGCGTGCGGCGATCGACAGCAGACAGCGGCGGTAGGCGACGCGCAACGAGACGGGGTCGGCGGCGTCGGCGAGTTGCCGCTCGAACTCCTCCACCCCGGGGTGCAGGTCCTGTAGCTCGTAGTTGACCAGCGCCTGCCAGTCGCCGGGGTGGCGGGCGAGGTGGTCGGCGAGCGCGGCGGAGGCGCCGAGGACCCCGAGCAGCCGGTCCCGCAGCGGCTTGGCCGAGATCAGCGTGTCGAGCAGCTCGCGCCGGGCGGTGGGATCGGGCTGCGCCTCGAGGAGCCGGACCAGGCCGTGAAGCGCCAGATCGGGGTCGGCGGTCGCGCCCAGGGCGTCGAGCAGCACGGGGTCGGACCTCACCGGCGCCAGCTCGACGCTCTCCAGGAGCCGCTCGGCGGCGGAGGGTGCGGTGAACCCGTGCCGCAGCAGCCGTGTGAAGGTGCTGCTCCTGCGCCCTGGCACCGTCATCGCGGCCTCCCGCCGAATCGCACATGTCCTGGCCAGAGCGTATCCGGAGGGACGGGCCCGGGTCCCGGCCGCGGGGCCCTGTCCTTCACCTTGGCCGCACCGGGAGCACCTCGCTGCTCTCGGCCATGAAGGAGGACCTGAAGCGGGTCGGATACCCGAAGAAGGTGTGGGACCTGGCGAGGCCGGAAACTCATGCGGTCGAGATCGGGCTCTACAGCGGCCAGGCATTCGGTCGCAGCGGAACTGGTGGCGCCGGCGAGGCTACGTCGGAGCGGTCAGCAGAGGGTCGGTAATGGGCGGTTGTCCGCTCCACATAGCGGCCGGCTTCCAGTTCGTAGACGACGAGCATGGGGGCCGGGTCGAACTCGAGTCGCCAGAAGTGCGGCCACCACCACGATCACACGGGCCGACCTCGTGCAGTCGAAGACGGTCGACGGAAAAATCGATTTCGCGCAGCGTCGTGCGGTGAAGGCGGCGGTCGCGGGCACAGTGACGGTCCCGGCCACGGGAGGGCACCACGGTCACCCGCGGTCAGGCACTGTACGAGCCGCCGACGTGAACGCGGGGCACATCACCAACACCGTCACCCCGTGCAAGCAGGTCAAGGAGCGCGGCGGAGACCACGGCAACGGCAAGCATGAGGTCATGCGCTGCGAGGTCACCAACACGGCGCAGGCGACGGCACCCGACCCGCAGGGCAACCAGGTCACCAGCAACAAGGCCACGGCCACCATCACCGTGAAGGTGGAGAAGAAGCAAGAGAAGGAAAAGGAGAAGGAGAAGGAGCACTGCCGCAAGCATCACGGCAGCCACGGGAAGTCCTACGGCGGGGACCGTTGCGACGAGCACGACGGCCATCACCGCCGGGTAGCCCAGCAGGCATGAGCGCATGACGAGCAGGTCCGGCTGACCGACGCGCAGTACGGACCGACTGGAGCATGGTGAGCGCGGGCTCGACCTCGGGCCGCGCTCACCGGCATGTCGCCGGCGCTCGGCGAGGGGCACTGATTCGGGCGTCGGCAGGCGGCCGACGGGTCCACACCCGTCGGCCCCTGCCGTCGAAGCAGCGGAACCTCTGCTCCGGACCGCGTCTACAGCACCGGCAGGTTCTTCCGCAGCTCGAACGCCGTCACCTCGGACCGGTACTCGTGCCACTCCGCCTGCTTGTTCCGCAGGAAGAAGTCGAAGACGTGCTCGCCGAGCGTCTCGGCGACCAGGTCGCTGCGCTCCATCAGGCCAAGAGCCTCGCCCAGGTTCTGCGGCAGCGGCTCGATGCCCATCGCGCGGCGCTCGGCGTTCGTCAGGGCCCACACGTCGTCCTCGGCGCCCGGCGGGAGTTCGTAGCCCTCCTCGATGCCCTTCAGGCCGGCGGCCAGCAGGACCGCGTAGGCCAGGTACGGGTTCGCGCCCGTGTCGAGCGAGCGGACCTCGACACGCGCCGAGCCCGTCTTGCCCGGCTTGTACATCGGGACACGGACCAGAGCGGAGCGGTTGTTGTGACCCCAGCAGATGTACGACGGCGCCTCTCCGCCCGCGCCCGCGGTGCGCTCGGAGCCGCCCCAGATGCGCTTGTAGGAGTTGACCCACTGGTTGGTGACCGCCGAGATCTCCGCCGCGTGCCTGAGCAGGCCCGCGATGAAGGAGCGGCCGACCTTCGACAACTGGTACTCGGCACCGGACTCGTAGAACGCGTTCCGGTCGCCCTCGAACAGGGACAGATGCGTGTGCATACCGCTGCCCGGGTGCTCCGAGAACGGCTTCGGCATGAACGTCGCCTGCACGCCCTGCTCCAGCGCGACCTGCTTCATGATCAGGCGGAAGGTCATGATGTTGTCGGCCGTGGAGAGCGCGTCTGCGTAGCGCAGGTCGATCTCCTGCTGGCCCGGAGCGCCCTCGTGGTGGGAGAACTCGACGGAGATGCCCATCGACTCCAGCATCGTGATCGCCTGGCGGCGGAAGTCCTGGCCGACGTTCTGCGGTGTGTAGTCGAAGTAGCCGGAGTTGTCGGCCGGGATCGGCGGGGTGCCGTCGAGGGGCCTGTTCTTCAGCAGGAAGAACTCGATCTCCGGGTGGGTGTAGAAGGTGAAGCCCAGATCGGAGGCGCGGGCGAGGGCTCGCCTGAGTACATACCTCGGATCGGCGAAGGATGGGGAGCCGTCGGGCATGAGGATGTCGCAGAACATCCGGGCCGCGCCCGGGGCCTCGGCACGCCACGGCAGGACCTGGAAGGTCGAGGGGTCCGGCTTGGCGATCATGTCGGACTCGTAGACCCGGGCGAAGCCCTCGATGGCGGAGCCGTCGAAGCCGATGCCCTCGTCGAAGGCCTGCTCCAGCTCGGCCGGCGCCACGGCCACCGACTTGAGAAAGCCCAGCACGTCCGTGAACCACAGGCGTACGAACCGGATGTCGCGCTCCTCCAACGTCCGAAGCACGAACTCCTGCTGCTTGTCCATCTTCCGCTTCCCCATCCTTGCTGGTCAGACCGCCTGCGTCCGCCGTCGTCGCGGGAGGCGGTCGGGCACCTGGGCATCACACCACACAGCGTTTCACGTGCGGTGCGGACCACGACCGCCCGAGCGAGCCCCGGCCGAACGCCCGCCTGCGGCGGGTGTGGTGCCCTGTCGCCCATCTTGCCCCCTCCCACCCGTTCCCGTAACGGTCGACCGCGTTCTGGCAAGGGCCTGACGGCACCTTTCCCGCGTGAGCGACAACACCCCCGTTTAATTTGCATCTCAAATGCCACTTTCAATAGCGTCTCGCTCAGACGTCCGACTGAGTCACCCAGGAGTCACGATGCTGTCCGAGCAGTCCGCGGCCACCGTCCGCGCCACTCTCCCCGCCGTCGGCGCGGCCATCGGCGAGATCACCAAGAGCTTCTACGGCAAGATGTTCGCCGCCCACCCCGAGCTGCTGCGCGACCTGTTCAACCGTGGCAACCAGGCCTCCGGCGCCCAGCAGCAGGCGCTCGCCGGTTCCATCGCCGCCTTCGCGACCTACCTGGTGAACCACCCCGACGAGCGCCCCGACGTGATGCTGAACCGCATCGCCCACAAGCACGCCTCGCTGCACGTCACCCCTGAGCAGTACCCGATCGTCTACGAGCACCTGTTCGCCGCCATCGCCGAAGTGCTCGGCGAAGCGGTCACCCCCGAGGTCGCCGAGGCGTGGACCGAGGTGTACTGGCTGATGGCCAACGCCCTCATAGCCATCGAGAAGCGACTGTACGAGCAGAGCGAGCAGACGGACTGGCGCGAGTGGAAGGTCGTCGAGCGGATCGACGAGACCGCCGACGTGGCCACCTTCAAGCTGCGCCCCGTGGACGACGAGCCGGTGCCCGGCTACCGCGCGGGCCAGTACGTCTCGGTCGGCGTCCACCTCGCGGACGGCGCCCGGCAGATCCGCCAGTACAGCCTGACCGCGGCCCCCGGCTCGCCGGAGCGGCAGTTCGCGGTCAAGCGGGTGCTCGGTGACGCCCCGGCCCCCGACGGCGAGGTCTCCAACCACCTGCACGCACACGTGCACGAGGGCGACACCCTGCAGCTCTCCGCCCCGTACGGCGACCTCGTCCTGGAGGCCACCGACGCGCCCGTGCTGCTCGCCTCCGCCGGCATCGGTGTGACCCCGATGATCGCCATGCTGGAGCAGCTCGCCGACGCCGGCCACCGCTCCCCGGTCACGGTCGTCCACGCCGACCGCTCCCCCGCCACGCACGCCCTGCGCGGCGACCACGAGGCCTTCGCGGGCAAGCTGCCGGACGCCGACGTGCACTTCTGGTACGAGCAGGACGCCCCCGAGTCCGCGCACTCCGGCCGCGTCGACCTGACCACCATGCCGATCGCGTCGGGCACGCGCGCGTACCTGTGCGGTCCGCTGCCCTTCATGCGGGCGGTGCGCGCCCAGCTCATCGAGAAGGGCGTGGCGCCCGCCGACATCCACTACGAGGTCTTCGGGCCGGACCTCTGGCTCGCCTGAGCCAAAGCCCAAAAAGCAACGTTCGCCGGTCAAGCCGCGGCGCCCGGCACACCGAAAGGGTGTGCCGGGCGCCGCGACGAGCCGAACGTTGCCTTTTGGCGCATCACCACCGGGCCGAACCGGTCAAGGACGCCTACGCGAGATCTCCAGTAGCAGCGGACCGGTCGGCGGCGCCGCCACGTCGTCGATCGTCAGCGGGTCCAGCGAGGCGAAGAACGCCTCCTGCGCCTGCCGCAGCGCGCCACGCAGCCGGCACGCGGAGTTGAGCGGGCAGGGCGTAGGGCCCCCCTCGCAGTCGACGACGTCGCCGTTTCCCTCAAAGGCGCGCACGATCGCACCGATCGACGCCGTGCGACCCGCCTCGGTGAGCGCCAGCCCGCCGCCCCGGCCACGCCGGGCCTCGAGCAGTCCCCTGTGCCGGAGTTCGGCGACGATTTTCGCGGCATGCGTGTACGGCACGTCCATGTGCTCCGCGACCTCACGGGTCGTGGGGGTCGAGCCGTCCGCGACAGCGAGTCGCATCAGGACGCGCAGCGCGATATCGGTGGAACGCAGCAGCCGCATAGCTTCAGCCTAAATAATGCGCATCTGTGGTTCAAATTATCGGCAGGAAAGCCGCTCCTTCGGCCGTTCCTGTGTCCCTCGCCACAGTGCACCTTCCCTGCCACTACCATCAGCGGGCCCGCCTGTCCCCCACCCTCCCCGAACGAACGCTTCGCGCGCACGGTCCATTCCACGCCCCTCCCCCGAAGGACTCTCCAATGGCTAGCGCCCACCAGACCGGGAACGGCTCCACCGATCGCAAGGCGCACGTGGAACAGATGCGCCATGCCGAGCGCGCCCGCGCTCGCCGTAACCGGATCCTCACGATCGGATCCGCGGTGGTCGTCGTCGCCGGTCTGTCCGTCGGTGGCGTCATCCTCATCGACTCGCAGTCCGGCGGTAAGGCCGCCGCTGCGAGCGACTCGAAGGCGAGCCATTCGAAGAGCCCGGGCGGCTTCGTCACCGGGACCGACGGCGTGAAGACCTGGAAGGGCACGCTGGGCCGCACCCACACCACCGACGCGGTGACGTACTCCATGGAGCCCCCGGTCGGCGGCGATCACCACCCGGTGTGGCAGAACTGCAACGGCGATGTCTACACCAAGCCGGTCCCGAACGTGCACGCCGTGCACTCGCTGGAGCACGGCGCGGTCTGGGTCACCTACAACAGCAAGGCGTCCAAGGCGGACGTCGACGCGCTCGCGACCAAGGTCAGGAATACCCCGTACACGCTGATGAGTCCCGTCAAGGACCAGAAGGACCCGCTCATGCTCTCCGCCTGGGCCCACCAGCGCACGGTGAAGAGCGCGAGCGACCCGAACGTCGACGCGTTCTTCGCCCGGTTCGTCCAGGGCCCCCAGACGCCCGAGCCGGGCGCCGCGTGCACCGGAGGAATGCCCCGGTGAGGCACATCGGCTGGATCGCCGGAACCGCGGCGGCAACGCTCGTCGCGGCCGGGACGATCACCTACGCACTCGCCGAGGACGCCGGATCCACACCTCAAGCCCCCCTCGCCGGCCCCGCGGACGCCGGCTTCGCCCGGGACATGGCGGTCCACCACCAGCAGGCCGTCGAGATGTCGTTCATCGTGCGCGACCGCACCAGGAACGAGGAGGTGCGTCGGCTCGCGTACGACATCGCGCAGACGCAGGCCAACCAGCGCGGCATGCTGCTGGGCTGGCTCGATCTGTGGAACCTGCCGAAGGTGTCCTCCGACCCGCCGATGACATGGATGGGCATGGGCGGCATGGCGTCCGGCAAGGACGGTGCGCTGATGCCCGGCATGGCCACCAACACCGAACTGAAGAAGCTGGACACGCTGAACGGCAGGCAGGCCGAGATCCTCTACCTGCAGCTGATGACCGACCATCACAAGGGCGGCGTCCACATGGCCGAGGGTTGCGTCGCCAAGTGCACGGTCGGCGTGGAGAAGAGACTCGCGCAGGGCATGGTCGACGCACAGCGGTCGGAGATCGAGCTGATGACCACCATGCTCAAGGAGCGGGGCGCGAAGCCGCGTGGCTAGCCGTGCAGCCAGGCGCGCCCCGCGCCGCGCGCTCGGTGCCTGATCACCGCAGGCGCAAGCGCATCACGCCGATCGCAACCATCTCGCAATAATCAGGGAACCATCGAAAGCGCCCCAAACCGCCTCTGAGGGTGGCTACTTGAGGTTTCCTTGGCCTTTCCATTCCCCTGACATGAACTGTTCATCGCAAGAGTGGCCCCACCGCGTGATCCATTCACCGCGCCTTCAGCGTGCGGCGTTCTCCGCGGATCACCGACGGACCACTACATGCGACGAACCGCATCGCAGGGGGTTTTATGAGATCCAATCGCGCCAAGGCGCGCGCCGGGGTGAGCTTGGCGGCGGCACTGCCGCTGCTCGCCGGCGCACTGGCGCTCGGCATACCCGCGGCGCACGCCGCGGACAACCCCGGCCGGGCCACGCTCGCGGGCACCAAGCCCGCGTGGGCGACAGCCCAGGCGGACAGGGGCGCCACGAGCGACAGCACCAAGGTCACCGCCCGGGTCTACCTGGCCGGTCGCGACGCGGCGGGGCTGACCGCCTTCGCGAAGGCCGTATCGGACCCGAAGTCGCCGATGTACGGCAAGTACTTGAGCGCCAAGGACGCGCAGGCCCGCTTCGGGGCCACGAAGGCGCAGATCGCCGCGGTGACCAACTGGCTGACGGCGTCCGGTCTGAAGGTCACCGACACCACGGCGCACTACCTCACCGTCACCGGTGACGCGGCCGCCGTCGAGAAGGCGTTCGGCGCCCGACTGCACAACTACGCCAAAGGCAAGCGCACTTACCGCGCCCCGGCGCGGACGGCGTCGGTTCCCGCCGCGCTCGACGGCGCGGTCCTCACCGTCACCGGCCTGGACAACGCCCCGCACAAGGCGAGCCACAAGGACACGCTGCCTCCGCCGGACGACGTGTTCCGCAACTCGGGCCCGTTCTCGTCGTACCACGGCTCGAACATGGCCACCACGCTGCCCAAGGCCTACGGCCAGCAGGTCCCGTACGCGGTCGAGGGCTACACCGGCAAGCAGCTGCGCGCCGCGTACGGCGCGGGCCAGGCGACCGGCAAGGGCGTGACCGTCGCGATCACCGACGCGTACGCCTCCCCGACCATCGCCAAGGACGCGGCCACCTACGCCGCCCGCCACGGTGACGCGGGCTACGCGAAGGGGCAGCTCACCCAGGTGCTGCCGAGCGACTACACGGACACCGAGGAGTGCGGGGCGGCCGGCTGGTACGGCGAGGAGACCCTCGACGTCGAGGCCGTGCACGCGGTCGCCCCCAAGGCGAACATCGTGTACGTCGGCGCCGCCTCCTGCTACGACGACGCCCTGATCGACTCGCTGAGCAAGATCGTCGACGGGCATCTGGCGGACATCGTCTCCAACTCGTGGGGCGACATCGAGGCCAACGAGACCCCGGACGTGGCCGCGGCTTACGACCAGATCTTCCAGCTCGGCGCCGTCCAGGGCATCGGCTTCTACTTCTCCTCCGGTGACGACGGCGACGAGCTCGCCAACACCGGGACGAAGCAGGTCGACACCCCGGCCAACTCCGCCTGGGTGACGGCGGTCGGCGGCACCTCGCTGGCGGTCGGCAAGGACGACACGTATCTGTGGGAGACCGGCTGGGGCACCCAGAAGGCGACGCTGGCCGCGAACGGCAAGAGCTGGACCAACTTCCAGTTCAACTCGGGCGCGGGCGGCGGCACCAGCAGGGTCGTGCCGCAGCCCTTCTACCAGAAGGGCGTCGTGCCGAACTCGCTCGCCACGGCGTACAGCCGGGCCGGCAACCGCGTCCTCCCGGACATCGCGGCCATCGCCGACCCGAACACCGGATTCAAGGTCGGCCAGACGCAGACCTTCCCGGACGGGTCCCAGCAGTACTCGGAGTACCGCATCGGCGGCACCTCGCTCGCCGCTCCGGTGATCGCGGCCGTCCAGGCGCTCGCCCAGCAGGAGCGCGGCAAGGCGATCGGCTTCGCCAACCCGGCGATCTACGACCGCTACGGCTCGAAGGTCTACCACGACGTGGTGGACCAGCCGACCGGCAAGCAGCTCGCGGTCGCCCGCGTGGACTTCGTCAACGCCTTCGACGCATCCGACGGTCTGCTCACCTCGGTGCGCGCCCTTGGCCAGGACAGCTCCCTGAAGGCCGTCCGCGGCTATGACAACGTCACCGGTGTGGGCTCGCCCGCTTCCGGCTACGTCGAGTCGTGGCGCCGCCACTGACCACCGGCTCACCGCGGTGTGCCGCGTGGCGCCCGTCCCTCGTCATCGGGGGGCGGGCGCCCTCGTCATGGGGGTGGCGCACGTGGGGCGGCCCACACCCCCATTGTGTCGCTCTGACGATTACTGGCGTCTAGACTGGGGCGCGTGCCTCAACTACGCCTCGCCCTGAATCAGATCGACTCGACGGTCGGTGATCTCGCCGCAAACGCCGAGGCGATCGTCCGTTGGACCCGGCACTCCGCCGAGCAGGGAGCGCATCTGGTGGCGTTCCCCGAGATGGCGCTGACCGGGTATCCCGTCGAGGACCTGGCCCTGCGGTCCTCCTTCGTCGAGGCCTCGCGGGCGGCCCTGAGGGACCTCGCCGCGCGGCTCGCCGACGAGGGTCTCGGGGAGCTGCCGGTGATCGTCGGCTATCTCGACCGCAGCGAGAGCGCACAGCCGAAGTACGGGCAGCCGGCCGGCGTCCCGCAGAACGCGGCGGCGGTGCTGCACCGCGGGGAGATCGCGCTCAGCTTCGCCAAGCACCACCTGCCCAACTACGGCGTCTTCGACGAGTACCGCTACTTCGTGCCCGGTGACACGATGCCGGTCGTGCGGCTGCACGGGATCGACATCGCGCTCGCCATCTGCGAGGACCTGTGGCAGGAGGGCGGTCGCGTCCCGGCGGCCCGGACCGCGAAGGCCGGGCTGCTGATCTCGATCAACGCCTCGCCCTACGAGCGGGACAAGGACGACACGCGTCTCGAACTGGTTCGCAAGCGAGCTCAGGAAGCGGGTTGCACCACCGCCTACCTCGCCATGATCGGCGGGCAGGACGAGCTCGTCTTCGACGGGGACTCGATCGTCGTCGCGCCGGACGGCGAAGTGATCGCGCGCGCGCCGCAGTTCGCGGAGGGATGCGTGGTCCTGGATCTCGACCTGCCCCGGGCGGAGGCGGACGCCCCCACGGACGTGGTGGACGACGGCCTGCGCATCGACCGGCTCGTGCTGTCCGAGGAACCGCTTGCCGCGTACGAGCCGGAGCTGACGGGCGGGTACGCCGAGCGGCTGGACGACGCGGAGGAGGTCTACTCGGCGCTGGTCGTGGGCCTGCGGGCGTACGTGGCGAAGAACGGCTTCCGGTCCGTCCTGATCGGGCTGTCCGGCGGCATCGACTCTGCGCTGGTCGCGGCGATCGCCTGCGACGCGGTGGGGGCGGAGAACGTGTACGGCGTGTCGATGCCGTCCAAGTACTCCTCCGACCACTCCAAGGACGACGCGGCGGAGCTGGCGCGGCGTACGGGCCTGCACTTCCGCACGGTCCCCATCGAGCCGATGTTCACCGCTTACATGGACTCCCTTGGCCTGACCGGGCTGGCGGAGGAGAACCTCCAGTCCCGGCTGCGCGGCACGCTGCTGATGGCGATCTCCAACCAGGAGGGCCACATCGTGCTGGCGCCCGGCAACAAGTCGGAGCTGGCGGTGGGCTACTCGACGCTGTACGGCGACTCGGTGGGCGCCTACGGCCCGATCAAGGACGTGTACAAGACGTCGATCTTCCAGCTGGCGCGCTGGCGGAACCGGGCCGCCGAGGAACGCGGCCAGACCCCGCCGATCCCCGAGAACTCGATCGAGAAGCCGCCGAGCGCGGAGCTGCGCCCGGACCAGGTCGACACGGACTCGCTGCCCGACTACCCGGTCCTGGACGCGATCCTGGATCTGTACGTGGACCAGGACAAGGGCGCGGACGCGATCACGGAGGCGGGCTTCGACCGCGAGCTGGTGGTGAAGACGCTGCGGATGGTCGACACCGCGGAGTACAAGCGCCGCCAGTACCCGCCGGGCACGAAGATCTCGGCGAAGGGCTTCGGCAAGGACCGCCGCCTGCCGATCACCAACAGGTGGCGCGAGCACGCGTAGCGCTTCGCGGGGGCCGGGTTTCCGGGGGCTGCCGCCCCGGCCCCCTGTATTTCGGCCTGAACGGCCTTGCCCTCGAACGCCGGACGGGCTGAATCGACCGGCTCAGCCGCGCACGCTCTCCGCGTGCTCCGGAACATGCGCCGCCACCAGTCGTACCTGCCCCGCCGGTGGAGCGACCCGGCGGTCAACCGCGTACGCGACTGACGCCACCGCCAGCCCGAGTACCGCCAGGGCCGCGCCCGCGATCGCCGGGGAGGTGACGGAGAAGCCCGCGGCCAGCGCGAGGCCGCCGACCCAGGCCCCGCCCGCGTTCGCCAGGTTGAACGCCGCCTGGTTCGCCGAGGACGCCAGCGACGGGGCCGCCGACGCCTTCTCCATGACCATGAGCTGCAGCGGCGAACCGGTGACGAACGCCGCCGTGCCCAGCAGCGTCACCGCCAGGGCCGCGCTCCACTGGGCGCCCATGAGCAGCGGGAACAGGGACAGCACCACCGTCAGCGAAGCCAGGCCGCCGAACAGCGTGCCCCGCAGCGAATGGTCCGCCAGCCGGCCGCCGACGAGGTTGCCGACCGTCGCGCCCACCCCGAACAGGGCCAGCAGCAGGGTGACGCTGCCCTCCGCGTACCCGGCCGCGTCCGTCAGCATCGGCGCCACATAGCTGTACGCCGAGAACAGCGCCCCCATGCCGGCCACCGTCGTACCCAGTGCCAGCCAGACCGGCAGGGAACGCAGGGGCGCCAGCTCGCCCCGCAGGCCGACGGCCGGGACGTGGGTGTGGTCCCTCGGGATCAGGAGGACGAGAGAGACGATCGCGGCCACGCCGATGGCGCTCACGCCCAGGAACGTGGCCCGCCACCCCAGGTGCTGGCCTGTCAGCGTCCCCACCGGCACGCCCGCGATGTTCGCGACCGTCAGGCCCAGGAACATCAGCGAGACCGAGCGGGCCTTGCGCTCGGGCGCGACCAGGTTCATGGCGACGACCGCGCCGACGCCGAAGAACGCCCCGTGCGGCAGACCGCTCAGAAAACGCGCGGCCAGCAGCCAGTGGTAGCCGGGGGCGAGGCCGGCCAGCGCGTTACCCAGCACGAACAGGACCATCAGCCCGATCAGGACCGGACGGCGGGGCATACGGGCGGTGACCGCGGCGAGCAGCGGCGCGCCGATCACCACGCCCAGCGCGTACGCCGAGACCAGATGCCCGGCGGTGGGGATGGATATGTGCAGGTCGTTCGCGACGTTGGGCAGCAGGCCCATCATCACGAACTCGGTGGTGCCGATGCCGAAGGCACCCACGGCGAGGGCGAGCAGGGCCAGGGGCATGAAGGGGCTTCGCCTTTCAGGAGGGGGGTCCGCCCATCCTATGTTCGGCCACAGAACAAAGCCGGGGCGGGCCCGGCGTTCCAGGAGGTCACCGCACGGCTGCCGGGGCCCTTCCCGCACCTGGTGTTCTCGTCAGGACTCGGCCTGGTCGACCTGCACACGCGCGGCGACCGGCAGGTGGTCGCTTCCCGTCCGCGGCAGGGTCCACGAACTCACCGGCTCGACACCCCTGACCATGATCTGGTCGATCCGCGCCATCGGGAACGACGCCGGCCAGCTGAACCCGAAGCCGCTGCCCGCCGCGCCCTGCGTGGAACGCATCTGCGAGGTGACGGCGTTGAGCGAGCGGTCGTTCATGGTGCCGTTCAGATCGCCGAGCAGGATCACCTTGTCCAGTTCCTCGTCGGCGATGGCCTCGCCGAGCGCGTCCGCGCTGGTGTCCCGCTGCCGGGCGGTGAACCCGGCCTCCATCTTCACCCGCACCGAGGGCATGTGGGCGACGTAGACGGCGATCCTCCCCTCCGGCGTGGTCACGGTGGCCCGCATCGCCCGCTTCCAGCCCAGCTTGATGTCGACCGCCTCGACACCGGTCATCGGGTACTTGCTCCACAGTCCGACGGTGCCGACGACCGCGTGGTGGCGGTACGTGGACGCCAGCGCCTTCTCGTACACCGGCACCGCGGACTCGGTCAGCTCCTCCAGGGCCAGCACCTGCGCGCCGGATGCGGCCACGTCACGGGCGGTGCGGGAGGGGTCGGGGTTGTCGGCGTTCACGTTGTGCGTGGCGACCATCAGGTCGCCGCCGACGCCGGTCTTGTCGCCGAGCAGCCCGCCGAACAGGTTCAGCCAGATCGCTGCGGGCAGCAGCACCGCGATCAGCGCGGTCGCCGACCTCCTCACCAGCGCGAGGATCAGCAGCAGCGGGACGAGGACGACGCCGAGCCAGGGCAGGAACGTCTCGCTGAGGCTGCCGAGGTTGCCGATCCGGTTGGGGATCCGGGCGTGCAGCAGCATCACCAGCGCGAGGATCACCGCGATGGCGGCCAGAACGCCTCCGCGGCGCCAGATCCCGCGGTCGCCGCGCAGGGTGTCGAACAGGCGCTGGAGCCGGGATCCTCGACGGTCCGGTCCCGAGCCGCCGCTACCCGTCTCCGTCATGTACGCCTGCGCCATACCGTCGCCTCACAGCCTGCCGTGCACACCGTCGTCCCCTCGCGGTACGACCCTAGGGGATGATCGGGCTCGTTCCTGCCGTCCCATGACGGCCGTACTGGCACGAGGACGAAGAAGGGGACGTGAAGAGTTCCGGGCGGGACACGAGTGGCACCTTTTGTGACGAAACGCGGACGCGGGCCAAGGGCTGTCCCGTGATCCCTGATGTATGCGGACGTCCCGACAACGCGGCGAGGTGCCGTAGCTGCCGTCGCGCGCCCGCCAGGAATCACGGGACAGCCCTTAGGGTCTGACGGGTCGTAGCCCTTCCAGCACCGTGTCGACGATCCGCTCGGCAAGGCCCTCCTCCAGCTCGGCGTCGGGACGCAGTATGGAGCGCACGATCATGGGGCCGACGAGGATGTCGTTCATCAGCTCCACGTCCACGTCCTGGCGCAGTTCGCCGTTCTTCTGCCCTCGGCGCAGGACGTCGAGCCCGGCCCGGCGCCGGGGAGCGATGACGCACGCGTCGTACGCGGCCCAGATCTTGGGGCTGCACTTCATCTGGACGTGCGCGTTGTGCAGGATCGCCGAGGTGCGGCCGGCCAGGCCGCGCTGCCGCAGCGCCTCCAGGAGCACCACGAGGTCGTCGCGCATCGATGTGCCGGGCAGTTCAGGGTCCTTGGGCTCGGCGGAGCGGACGGCGTCGATGAAGAGGTCCTCCTTGTTGCTCCAGCGACGGTAGATGGTGGCCTTGCCGACACCGGCGGTGCGGGCGATGCGCTCCATGGACAGGTCCGCGAGGGGCACTCCGTCCTCGATGAGCTTCATCACACCTTCGATGATGGCCCGTTCCACGACCTCACTGCGGGGGCGTCCACGCACGGGGTAGTCCTGCTGGGGGCCGCTGTCGGCAAGGCTCACATTCGACTCCGTCCTGGCTGCGCTGGGCTGGGCTGATTCTTCCCGGTGTACGCCGTGCCGGACACCCCGCCTCCCGGAGTGCCCGGCTGTGACGTGCCGTCAGTTGTCCGCCGTCAGTGGTCCGCCGTCACCAGTTCCGCCTCGCCCTTTTCCGCCTGCGGTGCGGGAGGCTTCCCGGGCAGGAACAGCGCCACCACGATCGCGCCGAGCACCGCCACGCCCGCGCCCCACAGGGCCGTGGTGTGCATCGCGTGCAGGAACGCGTCGTTGGCCGGCCCGACCAGGGCCCTGCCGTTCGGGCCGAGCTTCGAGGCCACGCCGAGCGTCGCCTCGATGGACTCGCCCGCGGTGTGGCGGACGCCGGCCGGGAGGAAGGTGAGCTTGTCCTGGATGCCGGTGCGGTACGCCGTCGACAGCACCGAGCCGAGCACCGCGATACCCAGCGCGCCGCCGACCTGGCGGAAGGTGTTGCTGAGCGCGGACGCTGAGCCCGCCTTCTCCCGGGGCAGCGCCTGCATGATGACCACGCTGGTCGGGGTCATGATGTGGGCCATGCCGGCGCCCATGAGGAAGAAGATGACCTCGAGGATCCAGATCGGCGTGTCCGCCTCCAGCGCGGCGAACGAGGCGAGCGTCGCGGTGATGACGATCATGCCCGCGGTGGTCGTGACCTTGTTGCCGAACCGTTCGACCACCAGCCGGGCGCGCGGCGCGAAGATCATCTGTGCGGCGGCCAGCGGCAGCATCAGCAGACCGGTCTGCAGCGGCGAGTACCCGCGGACGCTCTGGGTGTAGAAGACGGAGAAGAAGGTCACGCCCATCAGTGCGAAGAAGACCAGCGCGATCGCGGCGATGGCGGCGGAGAAGACCTTGTTCTTGAAGTAGGTGACATCGATGGACGGGTGGTCGCTGCGCTTCTCGTGCACCACGAAGAACGCGAGCACGGCGAGACCCGCGGCAATGGTGGCGAGGACCTTGACGTCGGTGAAGTCGGCCAGTTGGCCGCCCTTGATGATGCCGTAGACCAGCAGGACCAGGCCGACGACTGACAGGACGACGCCGAAGGGGTCGATGTGGCCGGGGTTGGGGTCGCGGGAGTCGGGGACCAGCCAGATCATCAGGGCCAGCGCGATGATCACGATGGGCACGTTGATCAGGAAGACGGAGCCCCACCAGAAGTGGTCGAGGAGCACCCCGCCGGTGATCGGCCCGATGGCGATGGCGAGGCCGACGCCGCCGGCCCAGATACCGATGGCCTTGGGCTGCTCGTCCCGCTCGAAGACGTTCACCAGGACGGCGAGCGTCGCGGGCATCACGAAGGCGGCGCCGAGGCCCATGATCGCGCGGAACGCGATGAGTTGGCCCGGTGAGCCGGACTGGGCCGCGAGCGCCGACCCCGCACCGAACACGACAAGACCGGCCAGCAGCATCTTCTTGCGGCCCAGGCGGTCGCCCAGCAGACCTGCGGTGAACAGCAGCCCTGCGAAGACGAGCGTGTAGGCGTTGATGGCCCATTCCAGCTCGCTCTGCGTGGCGCCCAGGCCGGTCGGCGCCGGAGTGGAGATGGTCTTGATGGCGACGTTGAGGATGGAGTTGTCGAGCACCACGATCAGCAGGCTGAGCATCAGCACGCCGAGGATGGCCCATCGGCGCCTGTGTATCGCCTCCGGGACGCGGCGTTCGGCAGGGGCGGCTGGAGTTGTCATGACACCGAGCGTAGGTGCATTACGATACGGAACCGTCTCGTATCGAAAATCTTTACCGGCGCCTTGCGATTACTTGTACGGGCGACGACGGTGACCCGCGCCCCCGCGTCCCGTCCCCTGCTCTAGCCGCGCATGGCACGAGGTGCCACCATGGATGTGGTCCGGGGACGCCGTCAGGGCGCCTCGAGATGACAGAAGGAGCCGTTGCGATGACGCAGCTTCCGGCTGCCCAGGGGCAGCCCGCCCAGGGTGCGCTCAAGCCGTCCGACAGCAGCAAGGCGCTGTACGGAGGAAAGAGCACCCGCCGCATCACCGTACGCGACATCACCGCCGCCAAGGAGCGCGGCGAGAAGTGGCCCATGCTCACCGCCTACGACGCGATGACCGCGTCCGTGTTCGACGAGGCCGGGATCCCGGTCATGCTCGTCGGCGACTCGGCGGGCAACTGCCACCTCGGGTACGAGACCACCGTGCCCGTCACTCTCGACGAGATGACCATGCTGTCCGCCGCGGTCGTCCGGGGCACCCAGCGCGCCCTGATCGTCGCCGACCTGCCCTTCGGCTCGTACCAGGAGGGCCCGGTGCAGGCGCTGCGCTCGGCCACCCGCCTGGTGAAGGAGGCCGGGGTCGGCGCCGTGAAGCTGGAGGGCGGTGAACGCTCGCACCGCCAGATCGAGCTGCTGGTGGAGTCCGGCATCCCGGTCATGGCACACATCGGCCTGACCCCGCAGTCGGTCAACGCCATGGGCTACCGCGTGCAGGGGCGCGGCGAGGAGGCCGCGGCGCAGTTGCTGCGGGACGCCAAGGCCGTGCAGGACGCGGGCGCGTTCGCGGTCGTTCTGGAACTGGTCCCGGCGGAACTGGCCGCCGAGGTGACGCGGGTGCTGCACATCCCGACGGTCGGCATCGGCGCGGGCCCGGACACGGACGCCCAGGTCCTGGTGTGGACCGACATGCTCGGGCTGACCGACGGCCGGGTGCCGAAGTTCGTGAAGAAGTACGCGAACCTGCGTCAGGTCATGGGCGACGCGGCGAAGGCGTTCGCCGAGGACGTCGTGGGCGGAACGTTCCCCCTCGAGGAGCACTCGGTGCACTGAGTGCACTCGGTGCACTCAGTGCACTGCCGGGTTCGGTAGTCCACACACCGCGCGCCGCACGCATCGGCGCGCGGTTCCCCCGCCCCGCACGGAGCCCGCAGCAGCCCGCAGCAGCCCGCAGCAGCCCGCCGATCTTCCCCCGTCGGCGGGCTGCTCGCCGTTCGGTCGGGTGATCTGTCGGCGGTTTGTCGTGGCTGTAGGTGACCTGTCGGCGGTTTGTCGGTGGCGGCTGGCACCGTGAACGGCATGACGCGCATCGACAACAAACCCCACGACGCCGCACCGGACGCGGCCGTCACCGTACGGGGGCTGGTCAAGCACTACGGCGAGACGAAGGCACTGGACGGCGTCGACCTCGACGTGCGCGAGGGCACGGTCCTCGGTGTACTCGGGCCGAACGGCGCAGGGAAGACCACCCTGGTCCGCTGCCTTTCCACCCTCATCACCCCGGACGCCGGCCATGCGATGGTCGCCGGCTACGACGTCGTCCGCCAGCCCCGCCAGACCCGGCGCGTGATCGGCCTCACCGGCCAGTACGCGTCGGTCGACGAGAAGCTCTCCGGGTACGAGAATCTCTACATGATCGGCCGGCTCCTCGACCTGTCCCGCAAGGAGTCCCGCGCCCGGGCCGACGGGCTCCTGGAGCGGTTCTCGCTCACGGATGCGGCCAAGCGCCCGGCGTCCACCTACTCCGGCGGTATGCGGCGCCGCCTCGACCTCGCCGCCTCCATGATCGGGCACCCCGCCGTCCTGTATCTGGACGAGCCGACCACAGGCCTGGACCCGCGGACCCGGAACGAGGTGTGGACCGAGATCAAGCGGATGGTCGCCGAGGGCGCGACCGTGCTGCTCACCACCCAGTACATGGAAGAAGCCGAGCAGTTGGCCTCCGAGCTGACCGTCATCGACCGCGGCAAGGTCATCGCGGGCGGCGGCGTCGACGAGCTGAAGGCCAAGGTCGGCGGCCGTACACTGCGCATCCGTCCCGCCGACCCGCAGGAGCTGCGCCCGACGGCCGCGTCGCTCGACGAGTTCGGCCTCACCGGACCCGGCGACGCGACCGTGGACACCGAGACCGGCACCGTCCTCGTGCCGATCCTCAGCGACGAGCAACTGACCGCGGTGGTCGGCGCGCTCACCGCCCGCGGCATCACGCTCGCCGGCATCACCACCGAACTGCCCAGCCTGGACGAGGTGTTCCTGTCCCTGACCGGCCACAAGACCGGTGCCCCGCAGGACGCCACGTCCGCCGACTCCCGCGAGGAGATCGCCGTATGAGCGCCACGACCGTCGCCACCGCCAACGCCCGGATCCCGCTGCGTGGGCATCTGCGGCACACCAGCGCGCTCATCCGGCGCAACCTGCTCTGGATCCGCCAGGACCCGGAGTCGATGTTCGACGCGCTGTTCATGCCGATCGTCTTCACGCTGCTGTTCGTGTACGTCTTCGGCGGCTCGATCGGCCAGGCGCTGGGCGGCGGCCAGGACGAGTACGTGCAGTACGTCATCCCCGGCATGCTGGCGATGATGAGCATGACCCTGTCGCAGGGCGTCGGCACCGGGTTCAGCCAGGACTTCAACAGCGGTGTCATGGACCGTTTCCGCTCGCTGCCGATCGGGCGCGGGTCCGTACTCCTCGCGAAGGTCGCCGTGGAGCTGGCCCGGATGCTGTTCGCCACGGTCATCCTGATGGTCGTCGCCGTCCTGGTCGGGTTCCACATCCACCACTGGGCCGGCCTGCTCGCGACCATCGGCCTGTCCGCGCTGTTCGCCTCCTCGATCATGTGGGTGTTCCTCACCCTCGGCGTGACGCTGAAGAACGCTCAGTCGGTACAGGCGATGGGCTTCCTGGTGCTGTTCCCGCTGCAGTTCGGCTCCTCGATCTTCGCGCCGACGAACTCGATGCCCGGCTGGTTGCGGCACTTCACCGACTACAACCCGCTGTCCACACTCGCGGACGCGGCCCGGGGTCTGATGCTGGGCGGCCCGGTCGCGCACGACCTGTGGGTGACGGTGATCTGGTCGGCGGCGATCACGGCGGTCGCGGCGCCCATCGCCATCCGCAAGTACGCCGCCAAGAGCTGACCGGGCACCAGCACCGCCGGTACGCGTCAGACGAGGGCGACGGCCTCCTCCAGCGAGAGCCCGTCGCCCTCCGCGTACGCGGCCTCGTACGCGGCGTCGCCCAGCACGTCACGGGCCGCCGCCTCCGCCTTGACGCGGGCCTCGCGCTCCGCAGGGGGCTGGACATGGCCGGGCGGCAGCAGCCGGTCGGCGGTGGCCAGACACCGGGCGGCATCGCGGGCACGGCTGCGGTCCTTCGCACCGCAGAGCGCGATCACGGCACACGTCAGGTGCACGGAGGGCATCTGCGGAGCGATCATCTGGGTCATCCGATCCTCGGATCGCGCGAGCGCCGCGCGCACCTTGGCCAGGGCCTGCGGATACCGCCCGTCCACCGTCTCCAGCCAGGCTTCTACGCCGAGCACCAGGCCCTCGAAGACCACGAACCCGACAGCCGCGAAGTCCCTGCGCAGCAGCCGTACCTGCTCACGCGCCTCGGCCACCCGGTCGGTGCGGCTGAGCCACATGGCCAGGACAGTCCGGGCGAAGGGCATGGCGTCGCTGAACGAGCCATGGCCCTCGTCGATGACCTGCCGCAGCAGCCGCTCGCCCCGCTCGCTCTCCCCGGTGTCCAGCAGGACATTGCCGAGGCGGGCGACGAGCACGCCCCTCTGGGATCGGGCACCGAGCTGTTCGGCGTACTCCGCGGCGGCCTCGTAGTCGGCGGCGGCGAGCAGATAGTCGCCACGCCGCTCATGGGCCTCACCACGGGCGGACAGGGACTCGGCCACGCCCCAGGCGTCCCCGAGGTCACGGAAGGTCTCCAGCGCCTCGTCGGCGTCCCGCCGCGCGTCCCCCGCCCAGTCGCTGCGGTTGGCGAGGATGTTGGCGCGCATCTGAAGGGTGTTGGCCAGCTCCCAGGTGGAGCCGCGTTCCCGGCAGGTGCGGACGGATTCGTCGAGGACCACGCGCAGACGGTTCAGGTCGCCGGTGAGCAGGACGGCGAAGATCCATACGAAGCCGGGCATGCGACAGGTCTGCGGCTGGCCGGGGCGGTACGTCTCGCTGATGACGCGCAGCTTCTCCTTGGCCTCGGCCGTCTCCCATACCTGAAGGTCCATGTCCATGCAGGCGAGGTGGACGAGATGGGCGCCGCGGCGGGCCTCGTCGAGGATCTCCGGGCGCATCGGCGGCGGGCTGTCGGTGCACCTCTCGTGCAGGTCGGGCACCTTACGGACGGGCGAGGTGAAGGGATCAGGGCCGAGGGCGATGACGGCGCTCGACCAGGCACGGGCCTCGGTGCGCAAGTCCCGCATCTGCCAGTACCAGGACAACGAGTGCAGCAGGCACAGCGCCTCCTGCTCGTCACGGGCGGCGACGGCGCGGCGCAGGGCGCTACGCACGTTCTCGTGCTCCACCTGAAGCCGTTCGATCGCCGTGCGCTGGGCCGACGAGCGCAGCAACGGGTCAGTGGTACGGGCAAGTTCGCGGTAGTACGTGAGATGGGCGCGCTCGGCGTCGGGCCGCTCACCGGACTCGTCGAGTCGCTCGCCCGCGTACTCGGCGACGGTCTCCAGGAGTCGGTAGCGCATCTCCCCGTCTCCCGAAGGGGCCGCCACCACCAGGGACTTGTCGACGAGAGAGGCGACCCCTTCCAGTGCGGCGGGCCCGCACACGGCCTCGGCGGCGGCCAGGTCGCAGCCACCGGCGAAGACGGACAGCCGACGCAGCACCGCGCGTTCGTCGGCGTCCAGCAGGTCCCAGGACCAGTCGACGACGGCCCGCAGGGTCTGCTGCCGGGGCAGCAGAGTACGGGCGCCGGAGGTGAGCAACCTGAAGCGGTCGTCGAGCCGGTCGGCGATCTGGCGTAGCGACAGCATGCGCAGCCGGGCTGCGGCCAGTTCGATGGCGAGCGGCAGTCCGTCGAGGCGGCGGCAGATCTCGTCGGCGGCCTCCGGGGCGTCCTGGACCCTGAAGCCCGGCCGGGCGGCGGCGCCGCGGTCGGCGAGCAGCTTCAGCGCGTACGGCTGCGGCAGCGGCTCGACCGGGCGCAGCAGTTCCCCGGGGACGCCGAGGGGTTCACGGCTGGTGGCGAGGACCGTCAGCCCCGGGCAGCGTTCCAGGAGGTGCTCGACCAGTCGGGCGGCGGCGTCCACGACGTGTTCGCAGTTGTCGAGGATGAGCAGCATGCGGCGCCACGCGCAGTGTTCGGCGAGCCGGACAAGGGGGTCGTCGTGCCGGTCGGCGGCGACGCGCATCTCCTCGGCGCCGGCGCCGCGCAGCACGGTCTCGCGCGCTCCGACGGCGGTGAGCACGGCCTCGGGCACGGCATCCGGGTCGCCGACCGGCGCCAGTTCGGCCAGCCACACCCCGTCCGGCGCCGTGTGCGCCACGGCCTCGGCGGCCTCCTGCGACAGCCGCGTCTTTCCGGCACCGCCCGGCCCGAGCAGGGTGACCAGCCGGGCGGCGGCGAGGTCACCGCGGATGGCGTCGATGTCCGCGTCCCGTCCGACGAAGGAGGTCAGCCGGGCGCGGAGGTTGCCGGGCGGCGGGGAGGAGACGGAGGTCTCCCCGGCCGGGGCCACTGCGGGCCGGGGGACGACCACTGCCGGTGCGGTTTCCGGGGCGCGCAGCAACTCCCCGTACAGCGCACGGAGTTCGGGCCCCGGATCCGAGCCCAGCCGGTCCGCGAGCAGCTCTCGTACGTCCTCGTACGCGGCCAGCGCCTCGGCCGGCCGGCCCGCGTCGCGCAGGGCGCGCAGCCGCAGTGCCTGGAGGGGCTCGTCCAGGGGGTGGAGGTCGCACAGGGCGGTCAGCTCGGGCAGGTGCCGCTCGCCGTGACCGAGGGCGAGGCCCGCGGTGAGGCGGGCGCGGCGCACGTCGAGGCGGCGGGTCTCCCAGCGGGCCGCCTCGGCGGTGCGGTCGGGGAGGTCGGCGAGGGCGGGACTGTGCCACAGGGCGAGGGCGTCGTCCAGGGCGACCGCCGCCTTCGCGGGATCGCCGTCGCCCAGGGCGCGCAGGCCCTCCCCGGCGAGCCGCTCGAAGCGGTGCAGGTCGATGTCGTCCGGCGTCGAGGCCAGCCGGTAGCCGCCGTCCACGGACTGCACCGCGTCCGGCCCGAGCGTCCGGCGCAGCCGTCCGACCAGCGCCTGCAGGGCGCCGGTGGCGTCGACGGGCGGGTCGCCGGCCCACACCTCGTCGACGAGGAGGGCGGCGGGGACGGTCCGGCCGGCTCGCAGGGCGAGCACGGTCAGCAGGGCGCGCAGCCGCGCCCCGCCGACCGGGACGCTCGTGCCGTCGACGCGGAATGCCTGGGTGGTGCCGAGGATCCGATAGCGCACGTGTGTCATTGTCTCCGGTGGCGTCGGGGCCGGTCACGGGGTTCGGGCGGTACGACGCCCTTCGTGTCCCCACCCTCTCCGGAACCCGGTACCGTTCGCGAGACGTTTTCGGGGCACGCCCCCGGCAGGAGTACGAGTCCGAGGAGTCCCATGACCACCGCCGCCACCCGGCCCGGCGACCGGAGGATCAGCCCCGTCTTCGTGGGCCTGCTGGCCGTGACGGCGGTCACCGGCTGGGCCACCTGGAGCGGCTTCGCCCAGGAACCGGGCGTGGCCGTGTTCCTGTTCGTGACGGCCGCGTGGATCGTGTCGCTCTGTCTGCACGAGTACGCGCACGCGCGCACCGCCCTGCTCGGCGGTGACATCACGGTCGGCGCCAAGGGCTATCTCACGCTCAACCCGCTGAAGTACACGCACGCCCTGCTGAGCATCGTCCTCCCGGTGATCTTCGTGATCATGGGCGGGATCGGTCTGCCGGGCGGCGCGGTCTTCATCGAGCGGGGCCGCATCCGGGGCCGCTGGCGGCACAGTCTGATCTCGGCGGCGGGTCCGCTGACGAACGTGCTGTTCGCGGTGGTGTGCACGGCCCCGTTCTGGCTGCACGCGCTGGACGGGGTGCCCACGGACTTCCGGTACGCGCTCGCATTCCTCGCGCTGCTCCAGGTCACCGCGGCGATCCTGAACTTCCTGCCGGTACCCGGCCTGGACGGCTACGGGGTGATCGAGCCCTGGCTGTCGTACAAGGTGAAGCGCCAGGTGGAGCCGTTCGCCCCGTACGGCCTGCTGTTCGTGTTCGCGCTGCTGTGGCTCCCGTCGGTCAACAGCGCCTTCTTCGATGTGATCGACGGGATCCTGGGCGCCCTGGGCATCGACGACCTCGACCGCTACTGCGGCCAGGACCTCTACCGCTTCTGGGACGGCACCGGCGAGCTCTGTCAGCTCAGCCGGTAGCGGACTGCTTCTGGGCCGCCTTGCCGCGCCGCAGGTAGTACAGGGTCATGTTGGACGACAGGCCCGCCAGCAGCACCCATACGATCCCCAGCCAGCTGCCCTGGACGAACGAGACGACCGCCGCGGCCACGGCGAGCACGCAGACGACGAGGGCGTAGAGGGCGAGGCGGGGCATGGGGGTGGCTCCTGTCGGGGGACACTGCTGCGACGACCGGTAGTACATCAAGTACGTCGACCAGTGTCCCCCATGGGCTCACACGTCGGTGATGCGGAGTCCCGCGTGCGCCTTGTACCGGCGGTTGACGGAGATCAGGTTCGCCACCAGGGACTCCACCTGGTGGGCGTTGCGCAGCCGCCCCGCGAAGATGCCCCGCATGCCGGGGATCCGCCCGGCCAGTGCCTGCACGATCTCGACGTCGGCGCGCTCCTCGCCGAGGACCATCACATCGGTGTCGATCTGGTCGAGTTCCGGGTCCTGGAGCAGGACGGCGGACAGGTGGTGGAAGGCGGCGGTGACCCGCGAGTCCGGCAGCAGGGCCGCGGCCTGCTCGGCGGCGCTGCCCTCCTCCGGCTTGATCGCGTACGCGCCCTTCTTGTCGAAGCCGAGCGGGTTGACGCAGTCGACGACGAGCTTGCCGGCCAGTTCCGCCTGCAGGGACTCGAGCGTCTTGCCGTGTCCCTCCCACGGCACGGCGACGATCACGATGTCGCTGCGCCGGGCGGCCTCGGCGTTGTCGGCGCCCTCGACACCGTGGCCGATCTCCTCGGCGGCGGACTGCGCGCGCTCCGCGGCCCGCGAGCCGATGATCACCTGCTGGCCGGCCCGGGCGAGCCGGTAGGCGAGGCCCTTGCCCTGCGGGCCGGTGCCGCCGAGCACGCCGACGACGAGCCCGGAGACGTCGGGAAGGTCCCAGGGGTCCTTGACGGGGGCCTTCTGTGCACTGTCGGTTGAGGTCATGGGGCGACTCTACGTGCGCGCCCGCGCCCCGCGATCCGCGCTCGTCGAGTGAGGACCGCCACGGGAAGGGGGAAAGCCGCGAAGAGGGAAAACCGGTTGCCTCCGGGCTCCGGGTCGGCTGATTCCGGGGCGCGATGTGGAACCAGACGATCCCGGACGAGCTGCGCGGTCGTCTGGCCGGTAGCGAGTTGCTGTCGCACTCGGTCGGCCCGCAACGGGAGGGGGCGGCGGGCTGAGCGGCCGGGGGGGGTTCGCCCCCGCCGCCCCGACAGCGCCCGGTAAGCCCTGACTCAGTCGTCCTCCCGTTCACCCGTCGGAGGGACGTCGTGCCACCGGGGGTCCGTCTCCCACTGCAGGTTCCGCTCGCGCGCCGTCTCCATCGCGTGCGCAGCCTCCCCGCGGGACGCGTACGGCCCGAACCGGTCCTTGGCGGGACACTCGGGTCCCTCCTCGACCTTCTGATGCTCCAGGCAGTAGTACCACTCGCCCGGCTTTCCCGCGGTCCGCTTCTTGAACAGGGCCATGACCAGCTCCTCTCACCAACGACATGTTCCCCCCTCGGCCCTGGATAGACTCGCTGTCATGTCTGGCCACTCGTTGCTCGCCCCCGGGGAGCTCTCCCCGAACCGTCCCGTGCCGGGGAACATCCGCCGCCCCGAGTACGTCGGCAAGCCCGCGCCGAAGCCGTACACCGGGCCGGAGGTACAGACTCCGGAGACCGTCGAGGCGATGCGGACCGCCGGGCGGATCGCCGCGCGGGCGATGGCGGAGGCGGCCAAGCACATCGCACCGGGCGTGACCACGGACGAACTGGACCGGGTGGCGCACGAGTACATGTGCGACCACGGCGCCTACCCCTCGACGCTCGGCTACCGCGGCTTCCCGAAGTCGCTGTGCACGTCGGTCAACGAGGTGATCTGCCACGGCATCCCGGACTCGACGGTGCTGCGGGACGGCGACATCGTCAACCTCGACGTGACGGCGTACATCGGCGGCGTCCACGGCGACAACAACGCCACGTACCTCGTCGGCGAGGTGGACGAGGAGTCCCGGCTGCTGGTCGAGCGCACCCGCGAGTCCCTCGCACGCGCCATCAAGGCCGTCCGGCCCGGCCGCCAGATCAACGTCATCGGCCGCGTCATCGAGTCCTACGCCAAGCGCTTCGGCTACGGCGTGGTCCGCGACTTCACCGGCCACGGCATCAGCACCTCGTTCCACTCCGGCCTGATCGTCCCGCACTACGACAGCCCGCACGCCACGACGGTGATGCGGCCCGGCATGACGTTCACGATCGAGCCGATGCTGACCCTCGGCACCCACGAGTACGACATGTGGGACGACGGCTGGACGGTCGTCACCAAGGACCGCAAGCGCACGGCCCAGTTCGAGCACACGCTGGTGGTGACCGAGACGGGCGCGGAGATCCTGACGCTGCCGTAGGGGCGTGGCCGGCTCGCGCCGCTCATCAGGGGTGTTCGACGGCGATTTGGCCGTTGCTGGTGGTCAGGTCGAGCCGGTAGCGACCCGACGGGTCGTCGGTCACCTCGATGTGCTTGCTGCCGTTGCTGGTCTTGGCACTCACCCGGTAGTCGGCCTGGGGCACGGTCAGGTCGATGTTCCCGTTGGACGTCCTGGCCCGCACGTCCTGGGGTGTGGCGAGGGCGAGGTCGATCGCGCCGTTGGAGGTCTCCGCCCGGAGCCGGCGGCCTGCAATGTTCCGCCCCGTGATCCGGCCGTCGGAAGTCCGTACCTCGACCGGGCCGGAGACGTCGTTCATCTCGATCTGGCCGGAGTCTGCGGTCACCTTCACCGCGCCCACCCGCGTCACGCTGACGGAACCGCTGGAGGCATCGCCACTCACCGGGATACCGGCGGGCACGTCGACGGTGTAGGTCACCGAGCAGTGGCTGCCGCAGCCACCGAGGACGAGGACGCCGTCCTCGATCCGGTAGGTGGCGCCGTGCGGTTTGTCGCCCTCGTACGCGACCGTGCGATGGAGCGACAACTTACCGTTGCCCTTCGTTCCGTTCACCGTGGCACCGCCCGACCCGATGTCCAGCCGGACCGAGGTGATCTTCCCGGACAGCGTGCTGTCGTCCTGGAAGGTCTCCTGATGCAGCGGATCGCACGCGGCCAGCCCGCCGACCGCGGTTCCGGCCGCCACGACGATCGCGAGGCAGCGAACCAACTTACGCATGAATGTCCCCCGTTCCGGGCGCCGTCCGAGACGGACCCGCAGAATGCACCGTTCCGAGTTGTCCGGTTTCCAACTCCTTGCAAACTACCGTTCCTTCCGGTTGGCGACGATCGGGGTAACCCCCCAACTTCCCCTTAGGGGCACCCTCGCCACGAGCAGCCGTCCGCTGCCGGCACAGGGCACTTGTTCCGGGGAAGGTCGTACACCTACAAGGAACCCAGGGGGTGCTGCCGGTAGGGGCGGCCGCGGATGTGACGGTTCTTCGGAATGTGTAACGCCGCGGCAAGTACACCCCGTGGACGCGGCCGCGCAGGGCGGCCTCCAAGGCAGCATCACCCCTGGGCGCCACCTCGCCCGACGCCCTCCCCTCCGCGCACGGCCAGCGGCTCCGCCGCGTGCACACGCAGCGCCGGACCGTCGTCCAGCGTCAGCACCACAGCCGGGCCCGCGGACGCGTACTGCTCGTTCCGCACGCCGAGAACGGTCCGCCATGCGCCCCAGACCCGCACCTGCTGTCCGGTACGGACCAGCACCGCCGCCACCTCGCGCGCGACAGGCTCGGCGAGGAGGTCGGGAGCCTTGAGTTCCGCGAACACCGTCTTGCCGATCCCGGCGGCGCGCTCCTCGTAGCCCCAGCGATGCGCGAGCGCCTCCACGAGCAGCAGCCCCCGCCCGCACGTCTCGTCCTCTCCGGGCTCCCGCACCTCGGGCCTGCCCCCTCCCGCGTCGCTCACCTCCAGCCGCAGCAGCCCCTCCGCCACCGAGTGCGCGATCCGTACGCCCACCTGCCGGTCGCTCGGTACCGGGACGCGGAGCGCGTTGGTGACGAGCTCGGAGAGCACCAACTCGGCGTTGCTCAGTACCTCCTGACCGATGCCCCAATCAGTGAGCACGGCGTGCAGCAGGGCTCTCGCTCGGGAAACGCTGCGATGGCTTCGCGGGAGCCGAAAGGCGACGTCATTCGGTGTCGTCATGGGGAAGCCTCCAGGATTCGGCGTCAGTGACGAAATCCCCGCCGTACGGCTCTGGTTGGGGCCGCCGATAAGGAACGATGTATGCGCGCCATCCGTGTCTGCAACGTTTCTAGATGATGTGGCGCCAATCTTCCTTCTTTCGAGTTAAGTCATGCTCGCCCCACTCGCGCCGCTGCTAAAGGTGGAGCCATGCCTGAAAACAGCACCGCCTCGAGCCCATCGACCGTCCTCGGTCGCCAACTGGGCGACGAATTGCGCCGACTGCGAGAGTCCGCGCGGCTCACCACCTCAGAGGCAGCCGAGGCGCTCGACTGCACCAAAGGGAAGATCAGCCGCATCGAGAACGGCCGCGTGACAGTCCGGCTCCCTGACCTGACCGCGATGCTTCAGACATACGGAGCTACGGACACCGAACTCCGCGACCGACTCGCCGGGCTCGCCCGCAAGGCCAACCGCCGTCGCAGGCAGGGCTGGTGGACTCAGTACGGATCGATGCTGGCCGACACGTATCGCGACTACATCGCGCTTGAGGCTATGGCGGGAACCATCCGCACGTTTCAGGCTCAGTTGGTGCCCGGACTGCTGCAGACCCCGGAGTACATCCGAGCGGTGACGGTCGCCTCCCGCCAGTGGCAGACGGCCGACGAGATCGAGCACTTCGTGCAAGTGCGCCTCACCCGCCAGGAACGTCTCGTCGACGACTCACCGCTCCGCCTCTGGGCAGTCCTCTCGGAGGCGGTGCTCCTCCAACAGGTCGGGGGCCCCGAGGTGATGAAGGTGCAGCTCGAACATCTCCTGTCCGCTTCCGAACGCCCAAACGTGACCATCCAGGTCCTCCCGTTCTCGCGTGGAGCACATGCGAGTATGTTCGGCCCGTACGTAGTCCTGGGTTTCCCCGAGGAGGCGGCGCTCGACGTAGTGCTGGCGGACAATCCGACCGGCTCGGTGTGGCTGGAAAGGGAAGCCGAGGTGACCCGCTACCGCGAGTTGTTCGATGCCGCCCGTACGTCCGCCCTCTCCCCCGTGGAATCCCGCACGGTCATCCGACGCAGGTCCAAGGAGCACAGGACATGAACACCTCAGGCCACGAGATACCGGACCTGACGAAGGCGGACTGGCGCAGCAGCACCTACAGCGGTGGCAACAACGAGTGCCTCGAACTCGGCCACGACATCCCCACCCACGCCCCCGTCCGCGACAGCAAGAACCCCACCGGCCCGGTGATCCCCTTCGGCCGCAATGCCTGGCACGCCTTCATCGCACACCTTGGCTGAGGGCCGCGGCCGCGAGTCTCAGCGCTCCAGGAACACCCGCCCCCCGACCTCCACCGACCCCTCCGGCTGCGGTGCCGTCACGATCTGCGAGCCCGCCCCCTGGCGGACGTTGAGCGCACGGCCTAGCCGGGCCGTGAGCAGCAGCGCCGCCGCGCCCGTCGCCTCGTCCTCGTCGATCCCGTCGTCGCGGCCGGGGAAGCCGCGGGCGCGCACCCGGCCCGCCGTCTCGTCCTCCCATGCCCAGGCGTAGATCCACTCCCCAGGCGGGGGGACGGACAGGCCATCCACCTCCTCGGGCGTCGCGTACTGCCGCAGCGTGCGCGGCGGCGCCCACTCCGCGCGGGCCTCGATCCAGCAGAACTCGCCGTCCTGGCGGGCACCCACCACTCCCGCCTGCGTGACCAGTTCGGGCACGTCGAGCAGCCAGGCCGTGCCCACGCAGGGGTGTCCGGCGAACGGCAGCCGCAGGGTGGGCGTATAGATGTCGATGACACCGCGCTCGGGGTCGTCGACGAACACGGCCTCGCTGAAGCCGAGCTTCAGGGCGAACGCCTGCCTCTCGCTTCGCTCGGGGATCGACGAACCGTCGCGGACGACGCCGAGTTCGTTGCCGTAGCCGCCGTCGGGCCCACAGAAGACGCGCAGCACGTCGTAGTCAGTCACGCGGGCATTCAAACATCACACCGGCGCCCCGGCCGACGGCGGCCGAATCAGGCTCCTGGCGCGCCGGTGAGACCTGAATCACGGACCCGCCGGGCATGACTTAGCCAAGCCTCGGCTAAATTAGGCATGCCTTACCGAACCTTCTCCGTGGAGCACGCATGCGAACCGTCCGCTTCTCCGCCGTCGTCGCCGTCACCGCGGCAGCCCTGACCGCCGTCACGGCCTGCACCGCGAAGAGCGACGCCAAGGGCGACGGGGCGATCCAGGTGACGGCGGCCGACTCGACCTGCGAGACCTCGACGAAGTCCGTGCCGGCCGGCCATGTCACGCTGCAGATCGAGAACAAGGGTTCGAAGGCCACCGAGGTCGAGATCCTCTTCCCGGACGACCGGATCGTCGCCGAGAAGGAGAACATCGGTCCGGGCACCAAGTACACGATGACCTCCGAGGTCAAGGCCGGCGAGTACGAGATCGCCTGCCGCCCCGGCATGAAGGGGCACGGCGTACGGCAGAAGCTCACGGTCACCGGCGGCACGAGCGCCAAGCGGGACCCCAAGCTGGACCAGGCCGTGGCCGACTACCGCGCCTACGTACAGGCGCAGGCCGACGAGACGCTGCCCCACGTCGAGACCTTCGTGAAGGCGGTCAAGGACGGCGACCTGGAGGCCGCGAAGAAGGCGTACGCGATCTCCCGGCTCGGCTGGGAGCGCACCGAGCCCGTCGCCGAGTCCTTCGGCGACATCGACCCGAAGGTCGACGTCCGCGCCGACGGTCTGGAGCCGGGCCAGAAGTGGACCGGCTGGCACCGTCTGGAGAAGGCGCTCTGGGCGGACAAGAAGATCGGCGCTCAGGAGAGAGCCCTCGCCGACCAGCTCGTGACCGACCTGAAGGACTGGCAGAAGCGGGTCGGCACCGCCGAGATCACCCCGACCTCCATGGCCAACGGCGCCAAGGAACTGCTCGACGAGGTCGCCACCGGCAAGGTCACCGGCGAGGAGGAGGCCTACTCGCACACGGACCTGGTCGACTTCAAGGGCAACGTCGAGGGCGCGCAGAAGGCGTACGAGCTGCTCAAGCCGGTCGCCGGGAAGAAGGACCCGGCACTGGCCAACGAACTCGACCAGCAGTTCGCCGCGCTGAACACGCTGCTGGACAAGTACCGGTCCGGCAAGACGTCGTACGACTTCGTCTCCTACGACAAGGTCGGCAAGGACGACCGCAAGGAGCTCTCGGACGCGGTGAACGCGCTCGCCGAGCCGCTGTCCAAGCTCGCCGCCGCGGTCGTGAAGTAGGAGAGCGGGAACATGACGGACACTTCCAACCCCGACACGACCACGCCGGGCACCGCCTCCTCGGCGCCCTCCCGGCGGGCGCTGATCGGCTGGGGCGGGGCGGGACTCGCGCTCGGCGCCGCCGTGACCGGCGGAACGGTCGCGATGGCCCGTACGCGCGACGACGCGGACCCGGCGGGGGCCACGACGGGCGCCGAGGTCGCCTTCCACGGCGCGCACCAGGCGGGCATCGCGACCGCGGTGCAGGACCGGCTGCACTTCGCCGCGTTCGACGTGAAGACCACCGACCGTGCCGCGCTCGCAGGGATGCTGAAGGACTGGACCGAGGCCGCGCGCCGTATGACCGCCGGTCGGGCGGTCGGCGAGGGCGCGTTCGGCGGGCTCCCCGAGGCCCCGCCCGACGACACCGGTGAGGCGGTCGGTCTCAAGCCGTCGCGGCTGACGCTGACGATCGGCTTCGGGCCGTCGTTCTTCGAGAAGTTCGGCCTCGCGGACAAGCGGCCTGACGCGCTCGTGGACCTGCCCCACTTCCCGGGCGACAACCTGGAGAAGTCCCGCACCGGCGGCGACCTGTGCGTCCAGGCCTGCGCGGACGACCCGCAGGTCGCCGTGCACGCGATCCGCAACCTGGCCCGCATCGGCTTCGGCAAGGTCGCCGTCCGCTGGTCCCAACTCGGCTTCGGCAAGACGTCGTCGACGACCCCGGACGCCCAGACCCCGCGCAATCTCTTCGGGTTCAAGGACGGCACCAGCAACATCGCGGGCACCGAGACGGACCGGCTGAAGAAGCATGTGTGGGTCGGCGACGGTGACGGACCGGCCTGGATGGCGGGCGGTTCGTACCTCGTCGCCCGGCGCATCCGTATGAACATCGAGACCTGGGACCGGACTTCGTTGCAGGAGCAGGAGGACGTCTTCGGCCGCGACAAGGGCGAGGGGGCCCCGGTCGGCAAGGCGAAGGAGCACGACGAGCCGTTCCTGAAGGCGATGAAGCCCACCGCGCACGTCCGGCTCGCGCACCCCGACGCCAACGGCGGGATCACCATCCTGCGCCGCGGCTACTCCTTCACTGACGGTACGGACGGCCTCGGCCGCCTCGACGCCGGTCTGTTCTTCCTGGCCTACCAGCGCGACCCCCGCAAGGGGTTCATCCCGCTGCAGCGCAAGCTCGCGGCGTCCGACGCGCTCAACGAGTACATCCAGCACGTGGGTTCGGCTGTCTTCGCGATCCCGCCGGGGGTCCGCGACCAGCACGACTGGTGGGGTCGGACCCTGCTTTCCGAGGAGGCGTAGCCCGTGTTCTCCAACTATCTGATCGGCCTGCGTGAGGGGCTGGAGGCCAGTCTCGTCGTCTGCATCCTGATCGCCTACCTGGTCAGGACCGGCCGACGGGACGCGCTGAAACCGATCTGGACCGGCATCGCCATCGCGGTCGCCATCGCGCTCGGCTTCGGCTTCGCCCTCGAGTTCGGCTCCCAGGAGCTGACGTTCCAGGCGCAGGAGGCGCTCGGCGGCTCCCTGTCCATCCTCGCGGTGGGCCTGGTGACCTGGATGGTCTTCTGGATGCGGCGCACGGCCCGCAACCTCAAGTCCGAGCTGCACGGCAGGCTCGACACGGCCCTGAAGACGGGCACGGCCGCACTCGTCGTCACCGCGTTCCTGGCCGTCGGCCGCGAGGGTCTGGAGACCGCGCTGTTCGTGTGGGCGTCGGTGCACGCGGCGAGCGACGGCACGCCCCGCCCGCTGATCGGCGTCGCCCTGGGCCTGGCCACCGCCGTCCTGCTGGGCTGGCTGTTCTACCGCGGTGCCCTGAAGATCAACCTTGCCAAGTTCTTCACGTGGACCGGCGGCATGCTGGTCATCGTCGCGGCAGGCGTCCTCGCCTACGGCATCCACGACCTCCAGGAGGCCGACCTGATCCCCGGCCTGACCAACCTCGCGTTCGACATCAGCGGCACGATCCCGCCGGACAGCTGGTACGGCACCCTGCTGAAGGGCGTCTTCAACTTCCAGCCCGACCCGACGGTCCTTCAGGTCACGGTGTGGGCTCTGTACCTGGTCCCCACGCTCGCGCTGTTCCTCTCCCCGGTAGGGTTCGCCTCCGGAAAGGGGAAGGTGAAGGTCACTGATGAGCAGGGATCGCGGGGATCACAGCCCTCGAACGCTTCGTAGTCCGGGCCGGCTCGCCCTGGTGACGGCGGCGGTGGCCACCGTGTCCGTGACGGCGAGCGGCTGCGTGGTGGTGCACGGCGAGCGGGAGGTCGTACCGACGGCGACCCGGGCCGAAGCCGCCCGTGCGCTGGGGGACTTCCTCACCGCCTACAACAAGGCGGACAAGGCGTACGACCGGTCCCTCGACGCGGACCGGGTCACCGGTCCGATCGCCGACATCGACGGGGGCAAGCTGGAGGCCGGGCACCGGAACCACCCGGGCGGCAACCCGGCCCACGTCCCGCTGAAGCTAACCGACGCCAAGTTCACGATCCCCGAAAAGGCGGGCTGGCCACGCTGGTTCGTCGCCGACACCCGCGCCAACAAGGGCAGCACGGACGCCCGTTGGCTGCTGGTCTTCACCCGCTCCGAGGCGAGCAAGGTGTGGGCGGTGTCATATCTGACCATCCTCCCCGGCAACGACGTACCGACGTTCAAGAAGGACAAGGACGGCTGGGCCGAGCCCGTCCCCGCGAACGACCCGGCGCTCGCCGTGCAGCCGCAAAAGCTCGGCGCGGCGTACACGACCTATCTGCAAAGCGGCGGGGACGCGTTCGCGCCGGGCATGCACACCTCGCAGTGGCGGGCCACCCGGCTGAAGAACGCGAGCAAGCCGGGACTTGCCCGGCAGTACATCGACGAGCCGCTGAGAGGCGGCGACTACGCCCCGGTGGGGCTGCGGACCACGGACGGTGGCGCGCTGGTCTTCTTCGCCACGCGCCACTACGAGAAGCAGACGGCCGCGCAGGGCGTGAACATCAACGTCACCGATCCGGACATCAAGGCGCTGCTGAAGGGCGAGGTCAGGCAGTCACTGACCCGGGAGTACGTCTCCAACCAGGCCGTACTGGACCCGGCGAAGGGCGAGGTGAAGTTCCTCAGCCGGGTACAGGGACTGACCGGCGCCAAGGGGGAATAGGCCCGGTGTCGGCGCGTGCGCGACCGGGCCGCTCAGCCCCGGTGCGGCCAGGACGCGAGTTCCGTCTCGCCCTCCGCGTGGCGCGCGCACGCGTCCGTCAGCGCCTCCAGCAGGCTCAGCGGATCCGGCAGCGTGTGTTCCGGCCCCCGTACCCACTCGACCGTCAGGTCACCGGGCAGCCGAGCGGGCGGCAGCAGCACATACGAACCCCGGCAGTGCCAGCGCAGCCCCGGGTGCTCGTCCATCGTCTCCGGGTGGCAGTCCAGTTCGCACGGCCACCACTCGTCCTCGTCCTCGGGCGTGCCGCGGGTCAGCGTGAAGAACAGCATGCGCCCGTCGCCGGTCGTGGCAACCGGTCCCACCTCGACACCGGTGGCGAGCAGCCGTTCCAGGGCTTCCTGACCGGCCTGGTGGGGGACGTCGAGGACGTCGTGCACCATCCCGGTCGCGGTGATGAAGTTCGCCTCCGGCTGGTGCCTGACCCAGCGCTCGATCTGCGCCCGGTCGGTGGTGGACTGCGTCTGCCAGGCGAAGGAGACCGGATGCCGGGCGGGCGTGGGACAGCCGACGCGGTCGCAGGAACACCGGTAGCCGACGGGGTGCGCGGCGGGCGCGAGCGGCAGCCCCGCGGCGGCGGCAGCCAGCAGCATCTCCTCACGGCCGCCGTCGCCGACGTCCTCCTTGCGACGGTCGGGACGACGTCCGCGCAGCCACTGGGAGATCCTGCCCCGCCCGCCCGTGCGGCGGCCGAACTCTGCGCTCATCTATCCCCTCGCCTCGCTGCTGTGATGCGGACAGCACGCCTTATGGTCCCACCATCCTGCGCCTCCCGTGACCGGAGCCTTCGTCCGGGGTGGAGGAGACGACAGCGACTGCGGACCAGGGTCGGGATGTATAGCAGGATTTCATACGATTTACCCGGCCAGAAGTGAGCCTCAGCGGGGCGCCAGGCCGTGGAGGGCGTAGTCGACGAGGGTGTCCGTGTACGCGTACGTGATGGGCCCGGTGCGCTGGAGCCAGCGCTGGGCGAGTGGGGAGACGAAGAGTTCGAGGGCGATGCGCGGGTCGACGTCGGGGCGTATCGCACCCGTCTGCTGCGCGGAGCGCAGCCGACGGACGTAGAGCTGGAACTGGGGCTCGAGCAGCTTGGCGACGACCTCGGCACCGAGCTGCGCGTTGACCAGGCCCTCGGCGGCGAGGGCGCGGGCCGGGGCCTCGAAGCGGGGGTCGCGCAGCTCGTCGACGGTGGCCCGCAGGACGAGTTTGAGGTCGGCGGCGAGATCCCCGGTGTCGGGGAGGGCGTGCGGCTCCTGGCCGGTCTCCTCGGTCGCCCGTTCGCCGAGGTCGAGGAAGGCCTCCAGCAGGACGTCGGCCTTGGACGGCCACCACCGGTAGATGGTCTGCTTGCCCACACCGGCCCGGGCGGCGATGCCCTCGATGGTGGTCCTCGGATAGCCGATCTCCCCGACGAGCGCGAGCGCGGCGTCGTAGATGGCGCGGCGGGACCTCTCACTGCGGCGACTGGAATCGGGTGCGGGCTTCTTGACCATGCGGCCGAACCTATCAAGGCGGCAAGACGGTGCGTCTCGCGCGAGGGCTGGGCTGTTCAGTCCACGGGAGGCGGCGGCCAGGCGTCGCCCCAGTCCGCGTCCCGGGCCGCCTTGTACAGCGGCCCGTGCCGCTTGGTCACCGTGTCGCGGTGCAGCAGCTCACCCGGGCCGCACAGGTCGAGGAGCACCTGGCCCTTGCGGATCTGCGGCCTGCGGACGACCCGGGAGGTGGCCGGCGCCACCGGGAGACGGGTCGCGGCGACATAGCTGAACTTCTCGTCCTCGTATGCCAGTGAGCCGCCCTTGACCTGTCGGTGCAGTGAGGAGCGGCTGACCCGGGCCGAGAAGTGGCACCAGTCCTGGCCGGGGACGATGGGGCAGGCCGAGCTGTGCGGGCAGGGGGCGGCGACATGGAAGCCGGCGCCGATCAGCCGGTCGCGGGCCTCGATGACGCGGGCGTAGCCGTCCGGGGTGCCGGGCTCGATGATCACGATGGCCTGGGCGGCGGAAGCAGCGGCGTCGACGACGGACGCGCGGTCGGCCTCGGTGAGTTCGCCCAGGACGTAGGAGACCGTGACTAGATCGGCGCTCTCGATAGAGAGCGTCGCTCCGATACGAGAGCGGTGCCATGCGGCGGATCTCAGCGCAGGGTTCGCGGCGGCGATCTCCCGGCCCAGCGCGAGTGCGGGCTCAGCCCAGTCGAGCACGGTGACCGGCCGCTCCCCTTCCCAGGTCGCGCTCACGGCCCAGGTCGCCGCGCCGGTGCCGCCACCGACGTCCACATGGCTCGCCGGTACCCAGTCGGGCACGGCGTCCGCGAACGCGTCCAGCGCCGCGCGCACTGCCTCGAACGTCGCGGGCATCCGGTAGGCGGCGTACGCGACCACGTCCGAGCGGTCCCGCAGTACGGGCGCGTCGGTCGGGGTCCGCCCCCGGTAGTTCGTGATCAGCCGGTCCACGGCCTGGGCGGCCTGCCTGGGCGGGAGCCCGTCGAGCAGCCCGGCGAGGGCGGCGCGGAGGGTGTCGGCTGGAGAGGCGGGGGCGTTCACCGGGAAATTCTCTCAGGTTCCCCGGGTCGCCCGTGCCAGTCGGTCCCCGGCCGCCGCCCTCGGCCGGCTGTCCGGGCTCCGGCGGCGCGGATGGACCGTGTTCGCCAGGATGACGAGGAAGGTGTCCGTCGCCGGGTCCAGCACCAGCGACGTGCCCGTGAATCCCGTGTGACCGGCAGCGCCCCGGCCCGCCAGCCCGCCCATGAACCAGGGCTGGTCGAGAGCGAAGCCGAGCCCGGGCGGGGTGAGCAGCAGCTCGACGAAGTCGGGGCCCAGGATGCGCGCGGGCCCGTACGAGCCGCCGGCCAGCAGCGTGCGGCAGAAGACGGCCAGGTCACGGGCCGTGGAGAAGAGGCCCGCGTGACCGGCCACCCCGCCGAGCGCCCACGCGTTCTCGTCGTGGACCACCCCCCGCAGCATCCCCCGGTCCGCCTTGGCCCACGGCCGCCGCTGGTCCTCCGTCGCCGCCGCGCCCGGGCTCGGCCCGAAGCCCGTCGCCGTCATGCCGAGCGGCCGGGTGATCCCGTCGCGGATGAGCACATCGAGGGTGCGGCCGGTGATGCGTTCCAGGACGTACTGCAGGAGCAGCAGGTTCAGGTCCGAGTAGCGGTACGTCCCGGGCTGTGACACCGGCGCCTCCGCCCGGAGCAGCGCGAGCCGTGCCGCCGGTGACCGGCAGTCGTACAGCGGGAGTTCGGGCCGCAGTCCGGAGGTGTGGGTCAGGAGCCGGCGCACGGTGATGCCGTGCTCGGCGGCCGCCCGGAAGTCCGGCAGATACGCCGCCACACGGGCGTCGATGCCGAGCGTGCCGCGCTCGAGCTGCTGCACGGCGGCGACCGAGGTGAACAGCTTGGTGAGCGAGGCCAGGTCGAAGGGTGTGTCCACGGTCATCGGCACCCGCGCCGCGGGCGGCAGTTCGACACCCCGGTCCGTGTCCGCGTCGTACGCGGCGTAGCGGACCGCCCAGCCCACCGCCTCCTCGACGGCGACCACCGGGCCGCGCCCGGCGACCACCACGGCACCGGCCGCCCAGGGGCGCTCCGCACTCACGGCGTCGCTGATCCCTTGGACGAGGAGGCGCAGCTCGTGCGGATCGAGCCCGGCCTTCTCCGGGGTGCCGACTCGTAGTCTCGGTGCGCTCAGCTCTCCTCCCTCGTGCTCCCGGCCGCTCCCCTGCGCCGACGCCCGCGCCCGCGCAGCACGTATACCCCGCCGGCCAGCAGTGCCATCGCTCCCCCGGCCCCGCCGACCAGCCCCCACGACGAGCCGCTGCCCGCGGTGGAGGGCTCCGCACCCGAGGCCCTCTCCGGCGCCTTGGCCGGCGGCGCGGGCGTCGCCCTCGATCCGCCCTCGCTGAGCGGGTCGACCAGGCTGCCCACCGCCCGGGTGGTCGCGCCGCGGGCGAAGCCCCAGTCGAGCAGGGCAGCGGTCTCCTCGTAGACGCTGTTGCCACCGGGCCGCGGGTGCATGACGGTCACGAGGAGGGTGCGGCCGCCGCGGGTGGCGGCACCGGTGAAGGTGTTGCCCGCGTGGCTGGTGTATCCGTTCTTGACGCCGATGAGCCCCTTGTACGTGCCCAGACCCCAGGCGCCGGTCAGCAGACGGTCGGTGTTCTGGATCTGGAAGGTCTTCCCGTCGTCGTCCGGGAAGTCGGCGGTCCGTGTCGCACAGTAGCCGCGGAAGTCGGCGTTCCGCAGGCCGTGGCGGGCGAACAGCGTGAGGTCGTACGCGGAGGAGAACTGTCCCTCGTGGTCGAAGCCGTCGGGGCTGACCACATGCGTGTCGAGGGCCTGCAGATCCTGTGCCCTCGCCTGCATCTCGGCGACGGTCCTGGCGACGCCGCCGTTCATATGGCTGAGGACGTGCACCGCGTCGTTGCCGGAGCGGAGGAAGACACCGAGCCACAACTGCTCGACGGTGTAGGTGATTCCGGGCTTGATGCCGACCAGGCTGGAGCCCACCGGGACGTCTGCGAGGTCCTCGTCGGTCACCTGGTACGTCCGGGTCCGCTCGAACTTCGTCAGCACGGTGTCCGCGAACAGCATCTTCAGCGTGGAGGCGGGCGGGAGCCGGTGGTGCGCGTTGTACGCGGCGAGCACCTCGCCGCTGTCCTGGTCGGCCACGAGCCAGGAGCGGGCGGTGAGCTTCTCCGGCAGGCCGAGGGCCCGTTGCACCTGGACGCCGGTGCGACCCAGCCGCTCACCGCCGACGACCTCGGGGGTGCCTCCCTGCTCGACAGCCGAGAACTGGGGGGAGGCGGACGCGGGTGCGGCGAGGGCCAGCGGCGCGGCGGCGGCGAGCCCGAGGACGGCACGGCGGCTCATCTGCGCGGCACGCGGGGAGGGCGGAAAGGAATCACGCATCCCGGGACCGTACAAAGGGAGCCTGTGGCGGCACGCAAGGGAGGCATAAAGGCGCGGCAAAGCCCGGGTCATCGTGTCCGCCTCCCCCACGGGATCCGCCGCCGGAGCCCGTGCTCGGGTGCGGGCCCCGGCCACCCGATCGGCGTCGCGAACATGCCGGGCGGGTGGGGGTGGTGGGACGGTGGGAAGGCGGAGGGAACTGTTCCTGCAGCCTGCCCCGGGAGCCGACCGTGACCTGTATCGACCGACGTGACGTGGGACTGCTGCTGCTTCGGCTGGGCACCGGCGGGGTGCTGGCCGCGCACGGCGCGCAGAAGCTGTTCGGCTGGTTCGGCGGGGGCGGGATCAAGGGGACCGGGCAGCTCATGGAGTCGATGGGCTACCGGCCCGGGAAGGCGAGCGCCGCGGCGGCCGGGCTCGCGGAGGCCGGCGGCGGCACACTGCTGGCGCTGGGCCTGGCGACACCGGCGGCGGGCGCGGCGGCGGCCGGCGCGATGGCGGGGGCGGCGGCGGTCCACGCGCCGAGCGGGTTCTTCGCCCAGGAGGGCGGCTACGAGTACGCGGCGTCCGTGGGTCTCACGGCGGTGAGCCTGGCCGTCGCGGGCCCCGGCCGCCTCTCCCTGGACGCCGTACTCGGGCACGCCGTGAACCGGGACTGGATGGTTCCGGCCGCGTTCGCGGCGACGGCGGCGGTCACGGCGGTGGTGGTGGGGGCGCGGAACAGGCGGATGCGGAGGAGTGCGGCGGGGGAACAGGAGGCGCTGTTCGAGGAGGAGTTCGAGTAGGAGCGGCCTGCGGACGCGGCTCGTGCCGCAGCAGGCACTGGTCAGGAGGCCGTGTCGGCCGGCTCTGGTTCCGCGGCGGCCTGCTGGGCGACGGTACGGGGCGCCCGAGGCCGGGAACGGGACACGGCCACACCCGCCAGGCACAGGACGCCGCCGAGCAGGGTCAGCCAGGCAGGCACCTCGTCCAGGAACGCCCAGCTCAGCAGTACCACGATGGCCGGGACCGCGTACGTCGTCGCGCCCATCTTGCCGGCGGGCGTGCGGGCCAGCGCATAAGTCCACGTGGTGAAGGCGAGAGCGGTCGGCACCACGCCGAGGTAGACCATGTTGAACGTCGCGGACGCCGGGGCTTTCGGCAGTTCGGCGGCCAGTTGCCCGGCGAACGGAAGACACGCCACCGTGCCGATCAGGCAGCTGTACGCGGTGATCTGGAGCGGGGTCCCGTACGACAGCGCCGGCTTCTGGGCGACCACGCCGGTCGCGTAGGCCACCGCCGCGAGAAGACACAGCACAGCTCCGAGTACCGAGGTGCCGCCGTCATGCCCGGACGAGGTCGACAGGCCGACCACCACCGCCCCGCCGAAGGACACCGCCATCCCGGCGAGCAACCGCGGCGGCAGCGCCTCCCCGAGCAGCCGCGCCGCGAGCAGTGCCATCAGGATCGGCCCGACGTTCACCAGGAGGGCCGCCGTCCCGGCGTCGACGAGGCGCTCACCCCAGTTGAGGACGACCATGTAGCCGCAGAACCAGACCACTCCGGACACCAGGATGCCGCGCCAGGCGCCGCGGGGTGGCAGGCCTGCGCGTCGTATGACCACCAGGGCGACCAGCACCAGCGAGGCGGACAGCAGCCGGCCGAGCGCCAGTGCGCCCGGGGAGTAGGCGGATCCCGCACTGCGGATGGACACGAAGGCGGACGCCCAGGCGACCACGGAGAAGGTGGCGGCGCCGGCCGTGAGGACGCCAGGAGAGCTGAGACGGGAACCCATGCGGACAGCCTAAGGTCCCAACATTTCGGCGTCCACCGAAATTTTCTCGTCAGATGCCAGGAGTCCGGAGTCAGCGCCAGATGTCGGGCGTGATCCCCAGAAGCTCGCCGAAGGCGCGCTCGCCGGCGGCGGTCACCCGCAGCGCCCGTCCGCCGTCCTCCACCCGTGCCACCCACTCCAGACGCAACGCCAGGGCGCACAGTCGCGCACCGGCCACCCCGCCGAGGTGGCGGCGGCGCTCGGTCCAGTCCAGGCAGGAGCTCGCGATCGGCCGACGGCCCCGGTAGCCGAGGTCGACGCCTGCCCGAGCGCACCACTCCCGACCCGCTTCGGTCAGCTCGAACACGCCCTCCGTGCGCAGCAGCCCGCGTTCCGCCATGGCGTCGGTGACCGCCATGCCGAACCGGCCCGCGAAGTGGTCGTAGCAGGTCCGTGCACCGGCCAGCGGATCGGGCGGGTCGACGACCGGCGCCGCGTGCGCCGCGTCCCGGTCGGGGATCGCGTGCGCGGCGAGCAGGTCGACCAGGCGTGCCGTCGCGGTGTCGGCGATCCGTACGTAACTGTGGCGGCCCTGCCGCTCGGTCACACAGATCCCGGCATCCAGAAGTCGGGTCAGATGACCACTCGCGGTGGACGGTGCCACCCCGGTGATCCGGGCCAGTTCGCCCGCACTCCACGCGCGGCCCTCGAGCAGTGCCAGGCAGATGGCGGCCCGGGTCTCGTCGGCCATGGCACCGGCGAGGGCGGCGAGGCGTGCGGCAGGCGCGGAAGAGTCAGTCACGTCTTCATCATGCCTCAATGCTTCGGCACTCACCGAACTGTCAGGGTGCGGAGCGTGCGCGAGCCTGTCATTTCGCCTCGAGGCAGCGGGATGTCTGCTGTATGGGGGCGACGAGCCGGGAGAGGCCGATCAGGGCGACGTCGGTCTGTTCGGCGCCGTCGAAGATGACCTGGGTGGCCGGGGTACGACCGTAGGTGACGACGACTTTTCTGCTCCGGGTGGACTGGCCGAGGTCGATGACCCAGTCCACGCCATCGGCCGCGAAGCACGGGTCGCTGGTGGGTCCGGGAGGTGTGACTCCGCAGCGCAGCACTATGGCGCGGTCTCCCCAGACAGCGACGCCGGGAAGGTCGCTGTCGCGGCGGGAAAGGTCCCCGAGTGACGCGGGGGCGGCGTCGGTGATGCGGCGGCAGTGCGGGGCGTCGGCGTTCCTGGCGGGGCGTACGCCGGGGTCGGTTCCGGTGTCGGTGAGGGCGTAGGTGGCGACGGCGGCACCGGCGGCGAGGGCGCCCACCCCCATGGTCAGGGCCAGTCGGGTTCGGCGGGTGAACGGCATACTCGGTGGTCGGCTTTCCGGAGCGGGAGCGGCTGGGTCGGGCAGAACGTTAGGGCACCGGGGACCGAGGGGCCGACGCGGCCCAGGCGTCCGCCCTCCACGGACACGGCCTCCTGAAACCCTCCAACCGGCTTTGCATTGGCGGAAGTTGGCATTCCGTTCGCTCAAGCGGACCTGACACGACTGAACCGACCCCCGGGCTCCGGAGGCCTGGGCGGCGGAGGACAATGATCAGTCAATCGGGCCGCTGCCGGGGGGCGGCCCGTGACGAAGGGATGTGTGACCGGGCGATGACAGCGACTCGACGCCCGTACCTGGCCGTGGCCGCGGCCTGTGTGGTTCTCGCCGGTTGCTCGTCCCCGGATCCGGTCGGCGACACCAGCCCCGGGGATCGGCTCACCAGGACCATGAAGGAGGGCGAGCGTCCCACTGCTCCGGACCTTGCCGGGACCTCCCTGGAGGGCGACGAGGTCCGGCTGTCCGACTACCGGGGCAAGGTGGTGCTGGTCAACGCGTGGGCCTCCTGGTGTGGTCCCTGCCGGGCGGAGGCGCCCGAGCTGAAGCGAATCCAGGAGAAGTGGGGCAGCCGTGGGGTCCAGGTGCTGGGGCTCGACAACGACACCAGCCGGGCCCATGGGCGCGCGTTCCAAAGGGAGTTCCGTCTGGGCTACCCGTCCCTGCACGATCCCTCCGGAAAGCAGGTGTTGAGGCTGCCGCACGGCCTCGTGAACACGCAGTCGCTTCCGTTCACGATCATCGTCGATCCCGCGGGGAAGGTAGCGGCCACCCGGATGGGGATGGTGACGGAGTCGCGGATGGCGGAGATCATCACCCCGCTGCTGACCGCCGCCGGGAAGGGATCCGGCAAGCCGGGTCACTGAGGGCACCGGAAGCGGCCGACGGTCACCTCGGCGGTCGCGCGCCCCCGCCATGGCGGAATCCGCGAGATACGCGTCGACATCGCCATGGCACCGAGCCGTTATCGCGGCGACCCTGAAAAGAGCCGTACGCCCATCGACCCTCCCGATGAACAGGCGGAGTCCATGACCATGACCGACGCAGCCGGGATCCACGTTCCCGACACGGCACTCACCCGTGAGGCGACGCAAGCCGGAGACGACCTTCGGCAACGTCAAGGCGGATGTGCTCGAACGTTTCGTCCCCGGCTTCGAACGCGGCAACTTCGTGGACACGATCATGGGATCACCGTGGAAGGACTGAATCGAAGAAAGTGCCGTCGGATGTCGAGGACCCGCTTCCCGCTCCGACCGAAGGGTGACAGCGCACCGACGGGGCGCGCGCGACGGGGAGGACACCCGACATGAAGTACCTCGCGATGATCTACGGCAACCAGGCCAAGTGGGACTCCTTCCCGGCCGAGGCGTGGCCCGAGGCGATCGCCAAGCAGGAGGCGTTCAACAAGAAGTACCGGGAGAGCGGCGAGCTGCTGGGTGCCTACGGTCTCGCGGATGCCGCCGCCGCCCAGTTGGTGCGCCGCAAGGACGGCGTCCCGGCCGTCACCGACGGGCCGTACCTGGAGACCAAGGAGTACATCGCCAGCTTCTACCTGTTCGACTGCGAGAGCCTGGAGCGGGCGCAGCAGATCGCGGCCGACATGCCCTTCGCCGATGTGGAGCCGGTGGAGCTGTGGCCGGTGCTGCACGAGTCCGCGGCGGACATGTGAGCACCGTGAGCACCCTGCACCACCAGGTCGAGGACCTGCTACGCGAGCTGGCGCCGCAGGTCCTCGGCACTCTCGTCCGACGGTACGGCGTCTTCGACGCGTGTGAGGACGCCGTCCAGGAGGCGCTGCTGGCGGCCGCCCTGCAGTGGCCCGAGACCGGGGTGCCGGACAGCCCGCGGAGCTGGCTGGTGACCGTCGCCTCCCGCAAGCTGGTCGACCAGGTGCGCAGCGAGACGGCGCGCCGCCGCCGTGAGGACGTCCTGGCGCTGGCCACTCCGCAGTCCGCGCTGCTGGCCCATGCCGCCGACGTCTCGCCCGCCTCGGACCGGGACGACTCCTTGACTCTGCTGTTCCTGTGCTGTCATCCCTCGCTGTCCGCACCGAGCCAGATCGCGCTGACCCTGCGCGCGGTCGGCGGCCTGACCACCGCGCAGATCGCCGCGGCCTTCCTGGTACCCGAGGCGACGATGGCCCAGCGCATCAGCCGGGCCAAGCAGGCCATCAAGACGGTCGGCGGCACCTTGTCCCTGCCGAAGGACCCCGATGGTGCCGAGCGGCTGGCCGCGGTCCGGCACGTGCTCTACCTGATCTTCAACGAGGGCTACACCACCACCGGCGGCTCCGACTTGACCACGCCGGAACTGTCCACCGAGGCGATCAGGCTCACCAGGCTGCTGCACCGCCTCGTGCCCGAGGACGCCGAGACAGCGGGGCTGCTCGCCCTGATGCTGCTGACCGAAGCCCGCCACCCGGCACGTACCGGACCCCACGGCGAGCTGGTGCCCTTGGCGGAGCAGGACCGCGGCCGGTGGGACCACCAACTGATCGCCGAAGGCGTGGACCTGATCAGCCGCACCCTCTCCCACGGCCAGGCGGGCCCCTACCAACTGCAAGCGGCGATCGCCGCCGTGCACGACGAGGCCGACCACACCGACGCCACCGACTGGCCCCAGATCCTCGCCCTGTACGACCTCCTGGAACAGTTCGAGCCGAACCCGGTGGTCAGCCTCAACCGCGCCATCGCCCTCGCCATGGTCCACGGCCCGGCCGCCGGCCTCGACCTGCTGGCGAAGCTGGAGAGCGACAAGCGCCTGGCGCGTCACCACCGGCTGTTCGCCACCCGCGCCCACCTGCTGGAGTTGCTGGGCGAACGCGAGGCCGCCGCCAACTCCTATCGTGAGGCCGCCCGCCGCACCACCAGCACCCCCGAGCGCCGCCACCTCACCGAGCGCGCCCACCGCCTGGAGAACCCGGCGATGCGCTGACTGGACACAGATCCGAGCAGTGCTGAGCCCCACTGAAGAGGCGTGCAGGTAGTCTGTCGCGCAGTCGCACCTCCGCGTGCAGCATCTTGCTGGCCATTTCCCTGACCTCTTCCCGGACGATCTCAGGAAAGGACAGTTGGTCCTCGGCTGCGAAGGCATGGTCCCAAGTCCATTCGTCGGTCACCGATCGGTTTCCTCCGGGAGGACTCCAGCAGCAGCAGCGGCGTTGCGACGGATGGCGGCGATCTGCCGGACGATATCGCGGGCCTCCGCAATATCCGTGACGACGTCGGCCTTGTGTTCCAAAGTGCGCAGACTGGCCGCGAGGTCCGGGTCCCCTTCTATGGCGACCTCCACCGCCCACATCTCGGTGAAGATCCGGAGCGGGGTGGGGTCCGTCGCCTCGCGGGCCTGTCCCGTTGCTTTGGCACGGGCTTCGTCGAAGTCGGTGAGCCGATGCGGAGCGATCTCGGCGAGGACGGCCCGCAGGGCCTCGGGGGTGGCGGGAATCTTACGGACTGCGGACATCGGGTGCGGCGCTCCTCCTGGTGTCACGCTGACCTCCGACGGTACCTGGGGCTGACGGGGCCTGCACGCAGATCGTCGTTCACCACCCCATGTGGTCAGTCGTGACGGCCGCGCAGCAGGTCAGTCATCTCTTTGAGGGAGACCGAGCCTTCCGCGCCTTCGGACTCCGCCTCGCGAGCCAGCCAGTTGAGCCATTCCTCTTCGGCGTCCTCGGAGATCCGGCGGAGACGCTGGTACTCCTCGATGGGTCGAGTGGCGCCAGTGGTGTTGGCAGGTTTGGGCGTCACGCTGATTACAGAAGCGTTGGCGGCGTAGCGTTACAACTGGTGACGCACCGACGCCGGCCGCTTGTACGCGCGATGCGTCCACGAGTACGAAGCGCGCGGCGTGACAGCGTCCCCCTGCGGGGCGTTGGCCGGGGGAGGCGGTGGTGGAGATGGCAGAGCATATGGATGCGGCGGCGGAGGCCGGGGCGGTTCCGGCCCATGACGGGACGGCGATCGTGAGCCCCGGGGACTGGCTGGACAACGGCGACGGGGACGGACGGCGACCGGAGGAGGGCGCCGGGAAGGGCGTCGTCGCGGCCTTCGGGCAGACCATGAAGACCCTGCGGCTCCGGGCGGGTCTGGACCGGGCGGAGCTCGGTCGGCGGATCGGGTACTCGGCGTCGACGGTCGCCGCGTTCGAGCAGGGGCGGAGGATTCCCTCTCCGAGGACGATCGACGAGGCGGACGAGGTATTGGGGGCGGGCGGGTTGCTGTGCGTGTGGAAGGAGGAGGTGGAGAAGGCTCAGTATCCGGTGTTCTTTCAGGGGATGGCTGTACTGGAGAAGGAGGCCATTGAGCTGCTCATGTACGACACGCTCGTGGTCAACGGCCTGCTTCAGACCGAGGAATACATGAGGGCACTGCTCGGCAATCGGCGACCGCCTCTGAACCAGGAGACCATCGAGCAGCGGGTGACCGCGCGACTGGCTCGGCAGGAGATCTTCGACCGACCACTGGCACCACTACTGAGTTTCGTGCTGGACGAGTCCACGTTGCGACGCCGGCACGGCGGAATGGACGTGCTGCGAGGGCAGTTGGAACAGCTCCTCCTGATCGGGCAAAGGCGGAGCGTCGAGATCCAGGTCATGCCACTCGCCTGTGAAGAGAGCGCTGGCGCAGATGGGCCGTTCACGGTCATCACGCGTCAGGACGGCAAGAAGTTCGTGTATGCCGAAGCACAAGGCACCAGCAGTCTGGAAACCGATCCCGGACGAGCCGCCCTCGCTGCCGCGCGCTATGGAATCATCCGATCACAGGCTCTCTCTTCGCGAGAGTCACTGAAGTTCATCGAAGGGTTGCTGGGATCGCTATGAACAACGCTGAGTCCTCGACCGTCACGTCCGGCCTCACCTGGTTCAAGAGCAGCTACAGCGGCGCCGAGGGTGGCCAGTGCGTAGAGGTCGCGGCAGGTACAGCAGTTGCACACGTCCGCGACTCCAAGGCCGTCGCCGGGCCCGTCCTCACTGTGTCGCGTGAAGCGTGGGCGGTTTTCGTCCGTCTGGCCTCGTCGGACCGGGGCGCCTGACGTCCGCACGCCTCCCGAAAGCCCTGCCGATTCCCCTTGGACGGCAGGGCTCGAGTACTGGTGTCCTCTCTCTTCTGCTCTTTCTGGGGGCACAAGCCGATCAGGCTCAACCGTGGCCTAGTGAGGCTCTGTTGGAGTGCCGTTCGGGAAACCCTCAGTCCAAACGGGCAGACGCCTCTACACACGAAACGGCTCTGCCCAGGGAAACCCAGGTCAGAGCCTTAAGGCAGACGAGTCGGGCTGTACGCCGGGTTCTGTCCCGAAGGGTCCTCGCGGACCCATCGGTGACGGCCATCCATCTAGGACCGACGTTGCCGCCGGCCTCGTGCGGTCTACCCGCGAACTCGGGCGGGCAGCCCTCGAACGTCCGCGCAGGAGCACCAAGGTGCTCCCTTTTGACCTTGCTCCGGGTGGGGTTTACCTAGCTGCCCAGGTCACCCTGGGCACTGGTGGTCTCTTACACCACCGTTTCACCCTTACCGGGGTCCGTACGAATACGGTCCCCGGCGGTTTGCTTTCTGTGGCACTGTCCCGCGGGTCACCCCGGGTGGCCGTTAGCCACCACCCTGCCCTGTGGAGCCCGGACGTTCCTCGGGGAGGTCCACCAGGACCCCCACGCGGCCGCCCGCCCGGCTCGTCTGCCGTGCCGACCATGCTACCGGGCGCGGGCGGCGGTTTCGTCCGGTGGCCGGGCCCGCCGTCGCGAGCACCGAGCCGGCGAGGATCAGGGTGAACGCGACCAGGATCCCCGCGGTGAGGCGTTCGTCCAGGAGGAGTGCGCCCGCCGCCACCGCGACCGCCGGGTTGACGTAGGTGATGACGGTGGCCCGGGTCGGGCCCGCCTCCTTGATCAGCTCCAGGAAGGCCACGAAGGCGACGGCCGTGCAGATCACCCCCAGTCCGGCGAGGGCGGCCAGAACCTCGGCGGACGGCAGGGCGGACGGCCAGGTGGCCGCGGCGGCCGGGGCGTAGACCAGTGCTGCCAGGGCCAGGCAGGGGGCCGTGAGCTGGAGCGAGGGGACGTCTTTGAGGTGGCGGGCAGCGATCAGCGGTGCGGTCGCGTAGCCGAGGACCGTCAGGAGCACCTCGGCCAGCGAGCGTGCGTCGCCGCCGGTGAGGTGGGGAACGGTGAGCACGGCGACGCCGCCCAGCCCCAGGGCGAGGCCGGCCACGCGTCGCACGCCGAGACGTTCCGTGTCGCCGAGCAACCGGGCGAGGACCACCCCGACGATCGGCACGCCCGCGATGAGCAGCCCCGCCGTGGAACTGGACAGATGCCGTTCGGCGTCGGTGAGCGTGAGCCAGGGGCCCATGATCTCCAGGCACGCGAAGGCCAGCATGGGGCGCCAGTGCGTCCGTACGGTCCGGGCCAGTCCCCCTTGGCGCAGGGCGAACGGGAGCAGGAGCACGGCGCCCAGCGCGCAGCGCGTGAACACCACGGTGGTGGGGGACACGGCGTCCACCGCCACCTTGATCATCAGGTAGGGGAAGCCCCAGACCACTCCCATCAGGGAGAAGAGAATCCAGCCACGTGCAGTCATGCGGCGAGTCTCTGCTACGTCAGAGCAGCGCGTCTTGAACGCCGTTGCGGTACACCGCCGGGGTCACCCCGAGCACGCGCCGGAACCAGCGTGTCAGATGTGCCTGGTCGGCGAAGCCCACGAGCGGGGCGACCTCGGCGGGGCGCCGTCCGCTCTCCAGCAGGCCCCGGGCGCGGGTGACGCGGTACTGGGCGAGCCAGGCGTAGGGCGGTATCCCCATCGTCGTACGGAAGGCGCGCAGCAACTGGTAGCGGGACAGGCCCAGGTCGGCGGCGAGGTCGGCGAGGGAGGGCGGGGCGAGGAGTTCGTCGGCGAGGCGGTCGCGTACGGCGAGTGCGATGGACGCGGCGCCGGGGGTCGCGTCGGCGACCGGGCGGGCGGTGGAGTGGCGGCGGGCGAGCGCAGTGAGCAGCCACGGGAGGCGGGACTCGGCCTCCAGGGGATCCGGGCAGGCGCTCAGGTCGGCGTGGGCGGCGCGCAGGGCGGCGGCCAGTTCGGGGTCGTCGAGGACGGGTTCACGGAAGTGCGGGAGTCCGCCGAGGACGCCGTCGGTGAGCAGGGAGGGTTCCGCGTACAGGGCCCGGTAGGCGTAGCCGTCGGTGGTGGCGGGTGCGCCGGTGTGTATCTCGCCGGGGGCGAGGGCGGTGATGGTGCCTGGGCTGGTGCGGATGCGCCCGCCGCGGTAGTCGATGACCTCCGAGCCGCTGACGCACAGGCCTATGGTGAACTCCGCGTGCGCGTGCGGGGCGTAGCGGTGCCGGTCGAAGCTGGCGGTGAGCAGGTCGAGCGGCGGTCCGCCCCGGCCGAGGCGCGCCCTGGTCCACAACGCCTGCTCACGTGCGCGCACTACGGCCCCTTCCATGCGCCTTGCCCCCTTGTGGGGCTGCGACTTCTAGGGGTGCAACGCGCTCAGTCCCCGATTCCATGCCTCCGCCAGGTCCGCGTCGCCGGGAAACCGGCCGTGGATCTCCAGGACCACCATGCCGTGGGCGAAGGCCCAGATGGCGCGGGCCAGGTCCTGGTCTCCGTCGCAGGCGCGCAGCAGGGGCAGCGCGGCCCGGTCCTCCAGGCCCGGGGGCAGCGACGCGCGGGGCAGGGGGCGTTCTGTGGCCAGGCAGTACAAGTGCGGGTGGGCGAGTGCGTACGTCCGGTACGCCTCCGCCAGCGCGGGCAGCGCGCCGGAGGTGCGGGCCTCGGCCGCTTCCAGGGTCTCGGCCCACTCCTCGAGCATCTGGGCGATCAGCTCGACCTCGACGGCCTGCTTGTCCGGGAAGTGCTTGTAGAGGGACGGGGCCTTGATACCGAGGTGGTCGGCGAGGGTCCGCATGGTGAGCGCGGTGGGCCCGGACTCCTCCAGGAGCGTCCGGGCCGCCGCGACGATCTCCCGGGCGCGGGGCGAGAGGTGCGCCCCGGCCGTCGGGAGGGGAGTCACGGCCGCGGCGATGGGAGCCCCGGGCTTCGATGTCGAACGGTCAGCCACGCTGGAAGCCCTCCTTGGTCCGCAGTCCGTAGCCGAAGGCGCGATCGTACGAGATGTGGGCGAGCCAGCCGCACAGGGCCGCGAAGGCCGGGGCCCCGGTGAAGGGCACGACCACGCAGAGGACCAGCAGCGCCAGCGGGACCGAGGCCCGGTGCATCGCGTTGTAGTACGGCACCGCTCGGGGCGGGAGCTGTCCCTTGGCCATGTGGGGCGCCTCGTCCAGGGCGACCAGGAAGGTCAGGTCGGGCAGGACGGCGAAGACGAGAGCGAGCGTGCCCGCGAGCCAGCCGTGGTTTATGGCTTCGACCACCGCGAAGGCGGACCAGAACAGGGCGTTCGCCAGCCAGGCGGTGCGGCGGGCGACGGTGAGGGCGGGGCGGGCGGGGCGGCTGGATGTGGTGGTGGCCGCGGACATGGCTGCCTCCTGCGCTGTCGAGTTGCGGCTAACGTTGTTAGCCGTCGACTACGACCATAGGGCTAACGACGTTAGCCGTCAAGGCCGGACTACCCTCGGGCCGTGCTTGACCTTGACGCGACGTCAGCGTTTGTACTGATGCCATGCGGATCGGAGAACTCGCCGCGACCGTCGGCGTCACCACGCGGACCGTGCGGCACTACCACCACCTCGGGCTGCTGCCGGAACCCGAGCGGCGCGCCAACGGCTATCGCGACTACGGACTGAGGCACGCCGTCGTCCTCGCCCGGATCCGACGGCTGACCGAACTGGGCCTCGGCCTTGCGGAGGTACGGGACGTACTCGCGGACGACGCCGGGCGCGAACTCGTCGAGGTACTCGCGGAACTGGACGACGACCTCGCCCGGCAGGAGGCGGCGATCCGCGAGCGCCGCGCCCGGCTGCGCGCGCTCCTGGAGGGCAACCTGCCCGCCGAAGGCCCCGTATCCCCCGAACTGGCAGCGATGTTCGCAGGGTTGGAGGGCGTCACGGCCTCCCCCATGGCCGCCAAGGACCGCGAGGTGCTGGCGCTGATCGAGACCGCTGTGCCTGAGGAGGAACGGGAACGGCTGATGGCCTCGCTGGGCGAGGCGTTCGGGGATGCGGACGCGATGGAGCGGGCGCGGGAGGCGTACGCGCTCCTCGACGCGCTCGTGGACGCCGAGCCGGACGACCCGCGGATCGAGGAGGCGGCCCGAGCGGTCGCCGTCTGCCTGCCGGACGGGCTGGTGCCGCAGGAGCAGGTGGACCACGGTCACGGCTTCCTGCACGCGCTCTACGCGGACCTGGCACCGGCCCAGGCCGAGGTGATCCGCCGCGCCCTTCGGTACGCCGAGGAGAGCCGCGCATGACGGACGGTAAGGGAAGGGCGGCTGTGCGCACGGTCCGAGCGCTGCTGCGCCACGAGTTCCGGGCGCTGGCGAGCATCGCGCTCTGGGCGGCCCGCCGCACCCACGGCCTACGCGGGGGCCGCCCGTTCGGGTACGCGCGCGGGCAGGGCGCCCTGTTGTTCGGGCTCGGCTTCGTGTGCGTGGTGGAGACGGCGGGCTTGGCGGTGCTGCTGCGCGGCCGGCCGGTCGTCCACGGGATGGTGCTCGTCGTGGACGTGTACGCCGTGCTGATGGTCGTCGGACTGCACGCGGCCTCGGTGACCCGGCCACACGTCCTGACGCCCACGGTGCTGCGCCTGCGCCAGGCCGCCCAGGTCGACCTGAGCGTTCCGCTGGAGCGGATCGCGAGCGTGCGACGCGAACTGCGCACCACGCACGGGCGGGCCGACGGCGAACTGGACATGCCGGTCGGCGCGCAGACCTCCGTCACGCTCGAACTCACCGAGCCGGTCACCCATGTCACCCTGCTCGGGCGCCGGCGGCCGGTCGGTGTCGTCCGCTTCCAGGCCGACGACGCCGACGGTTTCGTACGGGCCCTCGCACAGGCGCGAACGGCGTCCGCGCCGCTCGCGGACCAGCCCGGGTGAGACGCACCCACGGTCGCTCCCCCACGACCGCGGGGCAGTGGGGTGGCATCCGGGCGCGGGGCACGCCGTACGCTGGCGCTGAGTTCTACAGAAGGAGTACGTGGTGCTTGTCCTGCTGCCGCCTTCCGAGGGCAAGGCGTCCTCCGGCCGCGGTGCCCCGGTGAGGCTGGAGTCGCTGTCGTTGCCGGAGCTGAACGCCGCCCGCGAGGCCGTGCTCGCCGAGCTGGTCGAGCTGTGCGCGGGCGACACGGACAAGGCGCGCGAGGTGCTGGGGCTCAGCGAGGGGCTGCGCGGGGAAGTCGCGAAGAACGCCGGGCTGCGGACCGCGGGGGCGCGCCCGGCCGGGGAGATCTACACCGGTGTCCTGTACGACGCCCTGGACCTCCCCTCGCTGGACACGGCGGCCAAGCGGCGCGCGGCCAGGTCCCTGCTCGTGTTCTCCGGGCTGTGGGGCGCGGTCCGGGTGTCCGACCGGATCCCGTCGTACCGGTGCGCGATGGGTGTGAAGCTGCCCGGACTCGGGGCGCTGGGCGCGTTCTGGCGTACGCCGATGGCCTCCGCCCTGCCCGAGGCGGCCGGCGACGGCATGGTGCTGGACCTCAGGTCCTCCGCGTACGCGGCAGCCTGGAAGCCGAAGGGGGAGCTCGCGGGGCGGACGGCGACCGTGCGGGTACTGCACGCGCAGGTCGTGGACGGCGTCGAGAAGCGGTCGGTGGTCAGCCACTTCAACAAGGCGACCAAGGGGCGGATCGTCCGCAGCCTGCTGACCGAAGGGGCGGCGCCGAAGGACCCGGCCCAACTGGTGGAAGCGCTGCGGGACCTGGGGTACGTGGTGGAGGCTGAGGCGCCCGCCAAGGCGGGGAAGGCGTGGGCGCTCGACGTGGTGGTGTCCGAGATCCACTGACACCTGAGGGCCACCGCACCACTGACGTTGCGGTATGTGCAACGACCTTTGCGTATGCCGGTTTCGGTGGGCAGGATGAGGCCATGGCCTCACCGCTGCCCTCGTCGGCGTCCGCCGTCTCGGTGCTCGATCTCGCGCCCGTCGTCCCCGTGGTCGTCGTACAGGACGCCGCAGACGCCGTACCGCTGGCGCGGGCACTGGTCGCGGGCGGGCTGCCCGCGATCGAGGTGACACTGCGCACCCCGGCCGGGCTCGACGCGATCCGGGCGATCGCCGAGCAGGTCGCGGGCGCGGTGGCCGGGGCCGGTACGGTCATCACGCCCCGGCAGGTGACCGAGTGTGTGGCGGCCGGGGCGCGTTTCCTGGTCAGCCCCGGATGGACCGACGTGCTGCTGGCGGCGCTGCAGGCGTCCGGAGTGCCGTTCCTGCCGGGGGTGTCCACGGCGTCGGAGGTCGTGGCGCTCCTCGAACGGGGCGTACGGGAGATGAAGTTCTTCCCGGCACAGGCGGCGGGCGGCACGGTGTATCTGAAGTCGCTCGCCGGACCCCTCCCACAGGCCCGCTTCTGTCCCACCGGCGGGATCGGCCCGGCGAACGCCCCGGAGTATCTCGCGCTCCCCAACGTCGGCTGTGTGGGCGGAACATGGATGGTGCCGCAGGACGCGATCACGACGAAGGACTGGGCTCGGGTCGAGGGGCTGGCTCGGCAGGCGGCGGCGCTCGGGCGGTAGCGTCGCCGCGGTGATCCTCAGCGCAGGTGAGAGGTGTCGTTGAGGAGGCGGAGACTGGCGTTGCCGTCCGCGTAGTACGCCACCGCGGTCAGCGAGGCGGCGGACAACTCCATGCGGAACAGGGCCTCGGGGGGTGCGCCGAGAGCGAGGCGCACAAGGGTCTTGATGGGGGTGACGTGCGAGACGAGCAGGACCGTGCGGCCCGCTCGGGAGGCGAGGATCTGGTCGCGGGTGGCGGCGACCCGGCGGGCGACGGCCGCGAAACTCTCGCCGCCGCCGGTGGGTTCGGCCTCCGGATCGACCAGCCAGGCTTCCATGTCGTCCCGGTAGCGCTCGCGGACCTCGGCGAACGTCAGGCCCTCCCAGGCGCCGAAATCGGTCTCGCGCAGCCCGTCCTCCACACCCACGTCGAGCCCGAGATGGGCGGCGACGATCCCGGCGGTCTCGCGGCAGCGGGCGAGCGGCGAGGAGACGACGGCCTGAACGGTCCCCCGCGCGGCCAGCACCCCGGCGGCGAGTTCGGCCTGGCGCCGGCCGGTCTCGGAGAGGGCCGGGTCGCTGCCGCCGCTGCCGGAGAACCGTTTGAGCGGGGTGAGGGGGGTCTCACCGTGACGCAGCAGCACGAACGTGGTCGGGGTGCCGAGGTCGGGCGGGGCGGAGGCGACGTGGCGGGCGGCCCTGATGTCGGCGGCGGCCTTCTCCCCCGCCCCGTCGCGGGCCGGGGAGGCAGTGACGGCGGCGGCCAGAGCCGCCCGCGCCCGTGCCGCGCCGGCGGCCGCGTCGCCCGGCGGGCCCGCCGGTTCGGGTGCCCCGGCGGCACGGGTGTCCAGTTCGGCGGTCGAGCGGGAGGGCTCCCAGCGTTCCCCCCGACTGCCCGCGTCCATCGCCTCGTTGGCCAGACGGTCCGCGTGCTTGTTCTGCTCGCGCGGGATCCACTCGTAGGTCACCTGCTCGGCGGGGAAGACGGCGGCGGCCTGCATCGCCAACGGCTTCATGGCCGGGTGCTTGATCTTCCAGCGGCCGGACATCTGCTCCACGACCAGCTTGGAGTCCATCCGCACGCGCACCCGCGCGGCCGGGTCCAGGTCGTGCGCCGCGCGCAGCCCGGCAAGCAGTCCCCGGTACTCGGCGACGTTGTTCGTGGCGGTCCCGATGAACTCGGCCCGCTCCGCCAGCGTCTGGCCCGTCGCCGCGTCGCACACCACGGAACCGTAGCCCGCGGGTCCCGGGTTGCCCCGGGACCCGCCGTCGGCCTCGACGATGAACTCCCGCACGCCGTACGCCTCTTACAAGCCCGACTCGGAGGTGCGCACCAGGATGCGGCCGCAGTTCTCGCAGCGCACGACCTTGTCCGGCGCGGCAGCGCGGATCTCGCTCAGCTCCGTGATCGCCAGCTCCTGGCGGCAGCCCTGGCAGGTGCGCTGGTACAGCTTGGCCGCGCCGATGCCGCCCTGCTGCCCGCGCAGCTTGTCGTACAGCTTCAGCAGGTCCGCGGGCACCGAACCGGCGATGACCTCGCGCTCCTTGGTCACCGACGCCACCTCGCCGTCGATCTCCTCGAAGGCCGCGTCCCGGCGCGCCATGGCGCCGTCGATCTTCGACTGCACCGAGGAGACCCGCTCGGTCAGCTCACCGACCCGCTCCTGCGCGGACTCGCGGCGCTCCATCACCTCCAGGACCACGTCTTCCAGGTCGCCCTGCCGCTTGGCGAGCGAGGCGATCTCGTGCTGGAGGTTCTCCAGGTCCTTGGGGGAGGTGATCGCGCCGGAGTCGAGGCGCTGCTGGTCGCGGGCGGAGCGCTGGCGCACCTGGTCCACGTCCTGCTCCGCCTTGGTCTGCTCGCGGGCGCAGTCGCTCTCCTCGGTCTGCGCGGCCACCAGCAGGTCGCGCAGCTGTGTGAGGTCCTTGGTCAGCGACTCGATCTCGGCGTGCTCGGGCAGGGACCTCCGCCGGTGCGCGAGCTGCTGCAAGCGTACGTCGAGGGCCTGGACGTCGAGGAGTCGGATCTGGTCGGCGGGCGCGGCGTTCAGTTGGGGGCTCCAGGGGTGTGGGTCGGGGAGGAAGCCGCGTGGGCGGTCCAGGGGTCGGTGACCGTTTTCGAGACATGGACGCGAAGGTCCCATCCGTGCCGGTCGGAGATCTCGTCGAGCTGGGCGGCGGCCAGCTCGCACCAGGGCCATTCGGTGGCCCAGTGCGCCGCGTCGAGCAGCGCGAGAGGACTGTGGGCGCCATCCGCCATGAACTCTGAGGCCGGGTGGTGGCGGAGGTCCGCGGTGAGGAAGGCGTCGACGCCGGCCGCGCGGACGTCGGCGAAGAGGCTGTCGCCGGAGCCGCCGCTGACGGCGACCGTGCGGACGAGGGCGTCGGGGTCGCCGGCGACGCGAACGCCCTGCGCAGTGGCGGGCAGCCGTTCGGCGGCGCGGGCGGCCAGCTCGCGGACGGTCAGCGGGTGGTCCAGCTCGCAGATGCGGCCAAGGCCCCGGCGACCGTCCGGGTCTGTCGGGTCCGGTACGAGGGGGCGCAGGACCCGCAGGTCGAGCGCGCCGGCCAGGGCGTCGCTGACACCTGGATCGGCCCGGTCGGCGTTGGTGTGGGCGACATGCAGCGCGACGTCGTTCTTGATGAGGGTGTGCACGACACGGCCCTTGAAGGTGGAGGCCGCCACCGTCGTGGTCCCCCGCAGATAGAGCGGGTGGTGCGTGACCAGCAGGTCCGCGCCCAGCTTCACCGCCTCGTCGACGATCTCCTGGACGGGATCGACGGCGAAGAGGACCCGGGAGACCTCCTGGCCGGGGTCGCCGACGACCGTGCCGACCGCGTCCCAGGACTCGGCCCGCTCGGCAGGCCACAGGGTTTCCAGCGCGGCGATGACTTCAGACAGACGGGGCACGGGGAAAAGGCTACCTGGCCCCGGTCTGTGCCATACCGGGTCACGGGTCGACCGGCCATCTGGGCGGCACGGGGTGGCCTGCGGGCGGGACGCGTCCGTTCCTCGTGCAGCACATCCGCCCCCGTTTCCTCAGGCGAACGGCGAGACGAACACCCTTATGTGTGAAGCGGCCCTCGGGGATGCCACGTCTGTGCGTATGAAAACTAGCTTCTTCGCCGGAGGTGACCGAACGATGACGGCCTGTGCCTTCATGACCGCGACGGAGAACGGGAACGACTGGACCGCCCGAACCGGATGTGTGATCACCGCGGACGGTTCCTACGCCGCGCGGCTCGCCCGGGACGGCGAGTCCTGGTACCCGGAGCGCTGGACCCTGGACGGACCGGAACCGTACGCCGTACCGCTGCCCGGCAGCCGGCCGGAGGAACCCGGCACCGAAGTGCAGCCGATGACTGACGGGCGGGTGCTGATCCACCGTGCCGCGGACGGGCGGCACACGTTCTCACTGCTGTACCCGACGGGTCCGGGGACCGGGGAGCTGGCACTGGGTGCGCTGGAGTACCCGAACCAGGGCACCCGGCTGTGGCTGCTGCCGCCCGTGCCGACGGGAGACCGCGCGTACGCGCTCGCGGTGGACGCCGACACGACGACGGTGTGGCTGGTGGCGGGCGGGGCGCACGGTCCCGAGCGCCTGGCCCGGGTGCCGGCCCGCTGCTCCGGAGGGGTGTGGTTGGACCGTACGGGCCGGATGCTGGCCCTGGACCGCATGCCTGAGGGGGGTCCCACGAAGACGGTGGTGGTGGACCTGGGACGGGGCGGGGAGGTGTCGCCGCTGCTGGAGATCACGGAGGAGAGCGAGGACCGGGTGCTGCTCGCCGACCCGGACAGCGGGCTGCTGCTGATCCGCTCGGACGCGCCGTCGCCCGGTCGTGGCCGGCTGGGTTGGGGAGTGCTGGGGAGCGCGCTGCCGGTGCGCTTTCCGAAGTGCCTGCGCCTGGACACCTGTTCCGTGACGCCGTTCGCGATCCAGCCGGGGCAGACGCTGACCCCGGAGAGCTGTGCGGTGGCGCTGCGGATCGACGGGGCGGCGGGCAGTTGGGTCGGGGTGTGGCACCCGGCGGACCGCCGGGTTCAGCACCTCGCGCCGCCCACCGGCTGGTTGGCGGGGGCGGGGCTGTGGACGCCGGAGGGGGTGCTGCGGCTTCCGTATGCGACGGAGGCGCTGCGGTGCGGGGTGGCGCGGCTGACGGCGCCCGGTGGAGCCGTCCCGCCCGGGCCCGTGAGGGAGCGCTCCGAGCGGCCGGCCCGGCAGTCCGCGGAGCGGGAAGCGGCGCGGCCGGTGCCGTTGCAGCAGGCGCCGTTGCGGGGGCGTACGGCGACCGAGGCCGCCAAGGTGCGCAGACCCCTGGCGGAACCGGCACGCAGACCACCGGCGGGCGCGGTACGCAAACCTCTGCCGGAAGCGGTGGGGACGCCTCCGGCGGAAGTGGCGAAGACTTCTCCGGCTGGCAACGCTCCTGTCATGGCCGCCCGTTAGACTCGCCCGGCTGTACGAAGGATCATATTGACGGGGTGAGCACTTCCGATGAGCGACAACAACACCACACCGCCTATGTCTGCCCAGGCCTCGGAGGCCTCCGGTCACGGTCGGCACCGCGGCCCGGTTTCCGCCCAGGAAGCCGAGTCGGCCCCGAGCGGCCGGCACCGCAAGCTGTCCGAGGAGGCCGAGCAGGTCGGTAGCTCGGTGGCCTGACAGTGGGCCAACGGCAGGCGGAAAAGTGAACTGAAGTCCACCGGTTTCACTGAACCGCCTACCGGTTGCCGCATCACACACGGCCCCGCCCGTCGGACGACGGGCGGGGCCGCTCTGTGCGTGGCCCGGGAGTGGCCCGGAGACTCGGCTGACTCAGGAGTGTTCGACGGTCGTGTCGGCGAGGACAGGAGCGTCGCCGCGTTCGACCGCCCGCACGGCCACCCGGATCGAGTTGTCCCGCCGCCACATACGGATGCGCAGGGTCTCGCCCGGGAAGACGACCCCGACGAAGCGCGTGGAGTAGGCGCGGACCCGGCTCACGTCCCCCTCGAGCAGGGTGTCGACGACGGCCTTGAGCGTCATCCCGTAAGTGCACAGACCGTGCAGGACGGGCCGCTCGAATCCAGCGAGCCGCGCGAACTCGGGGTCGGCGTGCAGCGGGTTCCAGTCCCCGGAGAGGCGGTAGAGCAAGGCTTGGTCCTCGCGGATCGGCCGCTCCACCACCTTGTCGGGCTCGCCGGTGGGCGGATCGGCAGGGCGGGCGGAGGGACCGCGGTCGCCGCCCCAGCCGCCTTCCTCTCGCACGTAGATCTGCGCGTCGCCGGTCCACAGCGGACCGTCGGCGTCACCGACGTCGGTACGCAGGACGAGGACGGCGGCCTTGCCCTTGTCGTACACCGCGGCGATACGGGAGACGGCCTTTGCCCTTCCCTCGGTCGGGATCGGGCGGTGGATCCGCAGCGTCTGGCCGCCGTGCAGGACGTGGGCGAGGTCGACGTCGACGCCGGGCATGGACAGACCGGCGATCACGCCCGGGGAGCCGGCCCCTGCCACGGTGGCGAAGCTCGGCAGGACGTGCAGTCGGGACTCCAGGGTGTAGCGCAACTCGTCGGGGCCGGTGGCGGGAACGCCCGCGCCGATGCCGAGGTGGTAGAGCTGGACGTCCTTGGCGGTCCAGGCGATCTCACCGGTCCGGGGGTCGGCGGCGAGGGCCTTGACTGCGTCGATCGGCATGGGGCTCCCGGTGTGTCGTCATGAGCCGAGCCAGAACGCGTCCACTCGCCCGACTCCCCCTGTATAGCCCAGCGTTCCGCCCCCGGAAAGGTCCTGACCGGGCGTCAGGTCGAGGACGCCAAATCGGGGACGTCAGGTCGGTCGACACACGGTGACATTTGTCCTGCCGGAGTCCGTACAACCGCATCTGCCGAGCGAGCACCGTGCGCTCGTAGCGTCGTGGTCATGACGAAGACGACCGGGACACCACCCGCCGTGGCCTTCACGGGGACGGTCAAGACCTACGGCACCGTACGCGCCGTCGACGGCGTCGACCTGGAGATCGAGCGCGGCGAGACCGTCGCGCTGCTGGGCCGCAACGGCGCCGGGAAGTCCACGACGATCTCCCTTCTGCTCGGTCTGAACGAGCCCGACGCGGGCACGGTGGAGCTGTTCGGCGTGCCCCCGGAGCGGGCCGTGCGCGCGGGCCGGGTGGGCGCCATGCTGCAGGACGCACGGGCGGTACCCCGGGTCACCGTCCGCGAACTGGTCTCCTTCGTGGCCGGCCGCTACCCCGCACCGCTGCCGGTCGCACAGGCCCTGGAACTGGCCGGGATCACCGACCTGGCCGGGCGGCGGGTGGACCGGCTCTCCGGCGGGCAGACGCAGCGGGTGCGGTTCGCGGTGGCGCTCGCCGGGAACCCGTCGCTGATCGTCCTGGACGAGCCCACCGCCGCTCTCGATGTCGAGGCACGGCGCGCCTTCTGGGACTCCATGCGCGGGTACGCGCGCCGCGGTCACACCGTCCTGTTCTCCACGCACTACCTGGAGGAGGCCGACGCGCACGCCGACCGGATCCTGGTCATCGACCGCGGCCGGATCGTCGCGGACGGCACCGGCGAGCAGTTGAGGCGGGCGGCGGGCGGCAACCTGGTCTCGATCGACCTGGCCGGTCGCGGCACCGACGGCCTGACCCTGCTGCCCGGTGTGCGCTCGCTGGAGGTGCGCGGTGACCGGGCGCTGCTGCGCACGGACGACTCCGACGCCACGGTGATCGCCCTGGCCGACCTGGGTGCGATACGCGGCCTCGAGGTCGCCCCTGCGTCGCTGGACGACGCGTTCCTGACCCTGACCTCGCGCACGATGGAGACGGTCTGATGCTCGACTACCTGCTGCTGGAAGTGCGCCGGACCCTGCGCGACGCCGGTTTCGTGATCGGCGGGATCGCGATGCCGGTGATGATGTACCTGTTGTTCACCAACATCGGTGAGATCGACGCCGGTTGGAAGGCCGCGTCCATGGTCGGGATGGCCGCGTACGGCGCGGTCGGCTCCGCCCTCAACACCGGCGGCGGCGTCGCCGAGGACCGGGCGATCGGCTGGCTGCGGCAGCTCAGGGTGACCCCGATGACCCCGCGTCAGGTCGTCACCGGCCGGGCACTGACCGGTTCGGTGACGGTGCTGCCCGCGATCGTCGCGGTGCTCGCGGCGGGCGGCCTCGTCAACGGCGTACGGCTGGCGGCCTGGCAGTGGGCGACGATCGCGCTGTTGCTGTGGCTCGGCTCGATCCCCTTCACCCTGCTCGGCCTCGGCAACGGCTACCGGCTGACCGCGCAGACCACCGGCGTGGCGAACATGGTGTGCAACCTGGGACTGGCCGTCCTCGGCGGTCTGTGGTTCCCGGTCGCCCTCTTCCCCGGTTGGCTTCGCTCGGTGTCCGCGTTCACCCCAACCCACCGTTTCGCCCAGCTCGGCACGGCGGTCGCCGAGGGCCACTCCCCGGCGGCCGGTGCCGTCCTCGTGCTCACGGCCTGGCTGCTGGCGTTCGGTTCGTACGCTGTGCTGTCGTACCGCCGGTATGCCGGGAACATCTGATCGGGGGACGGGGACATGGCCTGGTTGCGAGGGGTGTCGTGCCGCTTGGACGCATGGCGACTGGACCGTCGGGCGTGGCAGGAGGACACAAAACGCCTCAACTCCGAGTACAGGAGCGCCCGGAAGGCCGGCAAGGCACACGAGGAACCGGGCCCACCACCCAACGGCTTCTCCCTGCTCCCCTGGCTGCTGATGGGGATGGGCGCCTTCTCCAATCTCTTCCAGGGCAAGACCCCGGACCCCTGGATCGGCTCCATAGGGCTGATCACCTTCAACTCCCTCTACATCTATGTGACATTCCGCGCCTTCCACAGGCAGACCCGTGAGGCGACCTCCACGCGGGTGGCGCTCGTCCTGATGGGCCTGGTGACCTGTGCTCTGGCCATCGGGTACGGCGGCGACTGGCTGCTCTTCTTCCCGCTGCTGGGGCTCGCGGCCGGCGCGACGGTCCGGGGCCCGTGGCTGGGCAAGACCGGCCTCGGCCTCAGCGCGCTCGCCGGCGTCATCGCCGGCTTCCGCGTCGGCACGGACGCGATCACCATCGTGTACGGCACGTTCCTGTCGACGATGGTGACCGCGGCGATCCTCGGACTGTCCGAGGCCGTACGCGAACTGCGCGCCGCCCGCGAGGAACTGGCCCGCCGGGCGGTGGAGAAGGAGCGTCTGCGCTTCTCCCGCGATCTGCACGATCTGCTCGGCCACACCCTCTCGGTCATCGTCGTGAAGTCGGAGGCGGCCCGCCGTCTGGCCCGCCACGACCTGGAGGCGGCGCTGGCGCAGGTCACCGACATCGAGTCCGTCGGCCGGCAGGCGCTCACCGAGATCCGCGAGGCGGTCACGGGCTACCGCGAGGGCAGCCTGGCCACGGAGCTGGACCGCGCCCGCTCGGCCCTGACCGCGGCCGGCATCGAACCCGTCGTACGCCGCTCGGGCGCGCCGCTGGTGCCCCAGACCGAGGCGCTGCTCGGCTGGGTGGTCCGCGAGGCCGTCACCAACGCCGTACGGCACAGCGGCGCGAACCGTTGCGAGATCACCGTCGACAGCACCTCGGAACGCGTCCGGCTGACCGTCGCCGACAACGGGAGCGGCGTGCCCTCGGCACCGCGCCCGGAGGGCGTCGGCGGCACCGGCCTGAGAGGGCTGACCGAGCGCCTGGCGGCAGCGGGCGGCTCCCTGCGAGCCGGCCCGTCACCGCGCGGCGGTTTCACGGTCACCGCGGAACTGCCGGTGGAGCCGGAACGCCCCGTGGAGCCGGGGTATGCGCTGCCGTCCACTGCGGCCACGGCGCCCACGGGTGACTGACCGCCCTGCTCAACTCGTTCGCGGCAATACGAACGGGTGACCGTGGAAGGTGACCGTGGAAGAAGACGCGCCCAGGCAGCCGTAGTGCATGCCAGGCTGGCGGTATGACGGCTGACGCACTGCACCTGACCGCCGCGATCACCCATGAAGGCGAGTGGTACGTGGCGCGCTGCCTCCAGGTCGAGGTCACCTCCCAAGGCGCGACGATCGAGGAGGCCCTGGAAAACCTCCGTGAGGCACTCGAGCTCTACTTCGAGGACGCTCCCGCTCCCAAGGTCACCGACGTGATCACCGCTCCCATCGAGGTGCGCGTCGCATGAGCCCTGCCGTCCTCACAGGCCTCTCCGGTTCAGCAGTCGCGAAGGCCCTCGAACGCGGCGGTTTCGAGCACATCGCCACTCGCGGCAGCCACGCCAAGTACCGCAGCGGGGAAAGGACCGTCATCGTCCCCCTCCACCACAGTCTCGCCCCAGGCACCCTCCGTTCCAACCTCCGCCAGGCCGACTGGACCGTGGACGACCTCGAGAAGCATATGAAGTAGCACCTCGCCACACCCGACCCCTGACGGCAACCGAACCCAACAGGCAGCCCAGGGATGCGTCAGCCCCATACCCTGGGGGCGTGAATGAGATGCCCGCGGATCGTCGGCCGTCGAAGTGCGTCAGGGTCCTGCTCGCCGAGGACCAGGGCATGATGCGCGGTGCCCTCGCCCTGCTGCTCGGTATGGAAGCGGACATGGAGGTCGTCGCCCAGGTCGCGGCGGGCGACGCGATCGTGGACGCGGCACTGACCCACCGCCCGGACGTGGCCCTCCTGGACATCGAACTGCCGGGCATGAGCGGGCTGGACGCGGCCGCCGAGCTGCGTGAACAGGTCCCGGGCTGCCGGGTGTTGATCCTCACCACCTTTGGTCGGCCCGGCTATCTGCGCCGCGCCATGGACGCGGGCGCCGCCGGCTTCCTGGTCAAGGACGGGCCGGTGGAGGAACTGGCCGCCGCGATCCGCCGGGTGCTCGCCGGCGAGACGGTCGTCGACCCGGCGCTGGCCACGGCGGCCCTCAGCGCCGGTCCCAGCCCCCTCACCGCCCGCGAGTGCGACGTACTGAAGGCCTCCGTGGACGGGGCGACGGTCGCCGACATCGCCGCCAGACTCCACCTCTCCGAGTCCACCGTCCGCAACTACCTCTCCTCCGCCATCGGTAAGACCGGCACCCGCAACCGCATGGAGGCGGTGCGGGAGGCCCGGCAGCAGGGATGGCTGTAGGGAGGACGCTCGCCGAGGGCCCCGCCCAACGGCGCGCCGACGGCGCTTTCCGAAGGGCGTGGGCCGAGGAACCCGACGTCACGCCGCCCCGTACCACGGGCCTCAACTCCTCCCTTGGCTCTGCTACTTCGAGACTTCGTCGCTTTTCCAGCCCGTTCCTTTCGGCCCCAGGCACACGAACCAGTTCACCGGGGAGCCGGCCGCCGAGCGGATCCCCCGGTGTTTCGGGTTGTCGTCGGAGGCCCTGTGGACCACCGAGGTCGTGCCGTCCTTCCATGTGCAGGTGACCTGCTGGGCGGTCTTGGCGACCTTGCCGACGACCAGGCGGTAAGGGCCAAGAGTGCCGGGCTTCAAAGGGGCCGCCATGCTCTGGATGTCGCCGCCCGACATGCGGTCCCACTTCTTGACCGTGTTGAACATGATCGTCCTCGGTTGGCCGTCCCCGACGCCCCGAGCTACGAAGTACGAGGTCTTGCCGACCAGGTCGGAAGCCTTGCCCACCTCCGCGGGGTGCACCCCGTACTCGCGCATGGCGCCCAGTTGCAGCCGCGCCTCGCTCTCATCGCGCGGCGCTCCCCACACGTCGATGTAGACAGCCCACTCCTCGCCCTGGTCGGTTCCCGCCGCCAGCTCGGTGCGCTGGGGCTGGGACACGTGCCGCGCCTCCGGAGAGGCCGGCTGTGTCGCCGCCGGCGCCACCCGGTTCCCGCCCTCGCCGGGCAGGCCCGCCAAAGCGAGTGTGGCGCCCGTGGAACCGGCGAGCACCAGGGCCGTGGCCCCCGCGACTGCCAGGCGGCGGGCCCTACGACGCCTGCCGCCCCGGATCACCGCCTGGTAGGGGGCTATGCCGATCTCGACCTCGTCCGCGGCGTCGGCCAGCAGGAGGGCGATGTCCCTGTGCGTCATGTCCTGGTTCTCCCGGTCCGCGCTCATCACTTCCGCCCTCCCTCGGTCACCGTCTCGGCCAAGCCGGGTATGGCGCGGAGTTTCGCGATCCCCTTGGCCGCATTGCTCTTCACCGTGCCCACCGAGCAGCCCATCGCCTCGGCCGTCTGCGTCTCGGTCAAGTCCTCCCAGTACCGCAGAACCACCGCGGTCCGCTGTCGCGGGGGCAGTTGGGTGAGCGCCTTCAGCAGGGCGCTGCGGTCGTCGGCCTGGGCGATGCGGTCGCCGGTGTCCGGCACCTCACGCACCAGGCCCGAGTCGTCCCTCGGCGCGAGGAACTCCTTGAGGCGTCTGCGATGCCTGCGCGCATGCGCGTTGATCATCACGCGTCGTACGTACGCCTCCGGGTCGTCGGCCGAGCCGACCCTGCGCCATGCCACATAGACCTGTTCCAGCGTCGACTGAACCAGGTCCTCCGCGGCGTGCTGCTCCCCCGTGAGGAGAAATGCCGTGCGCATCAACCGCGGCCAGCGGCCGATGACGAAGCTCTGGAACTCCGAGTCCCGAGCCTGCTTCCGATCCCCCATGGGCACCTCCTAGATGTCAAAAGGAGTCCATGGGGCCACCGGACCGTTGCCTCACCGAGCGGAATTCGCGGAAGTTTTTCGCGGCAGCCACACCAGCATCAGCACAGCCCCCGCCACCAGCACGCACCCGCTTACCCGAAACGCCTGCGCGTAGCCCTCCGTGAGGGCCTCGGCCGACTGGCGTCCCCCCGTGCGCGTCGCGGCGACCGCGGACATGACCGCGAGCCCCAGCGAACCGCCCATCGTGCGCGAGGTGTTGACCAGCCCCGACACCAGCCCGGCGTCCTCCGGCGCCGCCCCGGAGATGGCGAGCGCGGCGAGTGGGGTCATCGCCACACCCGCGCCCAGCATCATCAGGATCCCCGGAAGCATGATCGCCGTCAGATAGCGCCCGTCCGCCGTCATGGTCGACTGCCAGCCGAAACCGGCCGCCGTGACCAGCGTCCCGATTACCGTCGCGTTCCGCGCCCCCACGACCCGCATGACCCGGGGCGCGAGCTTGGACCCGAGCACCACGGCCAGTGAGCTCGGCATCAGCGCGAGGCCGGCGTCCAGCGGCGAGTAGCCGAGGGCGTTCTGCGCGTACAGCGTCATGAAGAACCACATGCAGAACGAGGCCGAACCGGAGACGAACATGGCCGCGTTCGCCGAGGCCACCGACCGCACCCGCAGCAGCCCCAGGCGCATCAGCGGGGCCTTCGTGCGCGCCTCGACGGCCAGGAACAGGCCGATGAGGAGGATCCCGGCGAACAGCGGCACCAGGGTCGCCGCCGCCGTCCAGCCCTCGGCCTCCGTCTGCACGATCCCGTACGCGAGCGTGGCCAGCCCCGCCGTGACCAGCAACGCGCCCGGCAGGTCGAGCCGTCGCCCGTCCCCGGCGCGGCTCTCGGTCAGCCACCGTGTCGCCGCGGCCAGGACGACGGCGCCGACCGGCACGTTGATGAGGAGCACCCAGCGCCACGACAGCCCGTCCACGAGCAGGCCGCCGACGAGCCCGCCCGCCGCGCCCCCGCCGGCGCCCACCGCGGTCCAGGTCGCGATGGCACGTGCCCGTGCGGCACCTTCCGGCACCGCCGCGGTGAGCAGCGTCAGCGTCGAGGGCGCGAGCACGGCCGCCCCCAGTCCCTGTACGGCCCGTGCGACCAGCAGCTCCCAGCCCTGCTGGGCCAGCCCGCCGAAGACGGAAGCCAGGGTGAACAGGGCGAGCCCCACCAGGAACATCCGCTTGCGCCCGTACAGATCCCCGGCCCGCCCGCCCAGCAGCATGAACCCGGCGAAGGCGATCGCGTACGCGTTCACGACCCACTGCAGCCCGGACGCACTCAGTCCCAGATCGGCCCGCATCGACGGCAGCGCCACGTTGACGACGGAAACGTCCAGCACCACGAGGAACTGCCCGGCGCACGCGAGTGCGACCACCACCCAGGTGGGCGGCGCGGAACGGCGGCTTGTGAAGGTGTCTTCGGCGGTTCGCAGCATGAAGGGCATGGTCCCAACCGCGGTAGGTCGCGCGCATCGGGATTTCGCCGTATCGCGGCTCGGCCCTGCGGCCTAGTGCCGCGGCAGGTCAAGTGACGGTCAATCAGTCCGCCATGGAATGGTCAAAGGTCAGTTAGGAAGCCGAAGTATCGGAATAGGTGCCTGAGCGAACGGGGTTTACCCAGCGCCTGTCCCGCACGGATCTCGCACGACCGACCTTCCGCACCACTCCCGATCTCCGGCCCGGAGGCCTACGCAATGACGCACATACCGACCGACCGATCCAGTCGAGGGCGGTCGGGCGCGATCGTGCCGGTGCTCGCCTTCGCGGGCATCGTTGTCGCGGTGATGCAGACCCTGCTCGTCCCGGTCATCAAGGATCTGCCGCAGTTACTGAGCACCACACCCAGCAACGCCACCTGGGTACTGACCTCGACCCTGCTCTCGGGCGCCGTGGCCACGCCCATCATGGGCCGCCTCGGCGACCTCTACGGCAAGCGTCGGATGCTGCTCACCAGCCTGGCCGTGATGGTGATCGGCGCGCTGGTCAGCGGCTCCACCAGCGACCTCGTACCGATGATCGTCGGTCGTACGCTCCAGGGCTTCGCGATGGGCGCGATACCGCTCGGCATCGGCCTGATGCGCGACACGCTGCCCCGTGAGCGGCTCGCCTCGGCGATGGCGCTGATGAGCTCCTCGATCGGCGTCGGCGGCGGACTCGCGCTGCCCTCCGCGGCCCTGGTCGCCCAGCACGCCGACTGGCACGCCCTGTTCTTCGCCACCGCCGGACTCGGCGCCCTCTCCATCGTCCTCACCCTCCTCGTCGTGCCGGAGTCCACGACGCGCGCCAAGGGCTCCTTCGACCTGCTGGGCGCGCTCGGCCTGTCCGCCGGCCTGGTTCTGCTCCTGCTGCCGGTCACCAAGGGCAGCGACTGGGGCTGGGCGTCCGGCACCACGCTCGGCATGTTCGCGGCTTCTGCCGTCGTCCTCGGCCTGTGGGGCGTCCTGGAACTGCGCCTGGACGCGCCGCTGGTCGACCTGCGCACCACCGCCCGCCGCGAGGTCCTGCTCACCAACCTCGCCTCGATCATGGTCGGCGTCGCGTTCTTCGTCGTCTCGCTCGTCCTGCCGCAGCTGCTCCAACTGCCCACCGCCACCGGCTACGGTCTGGGCCGGTCGATGGTCGTCGCGGGCCTGTGCGTGGCGCCGCTGGGCCTGACGATGATGTTCACGGCCCCGGTCTACGCCCGGCTGTCCGCCCGGTACGGCCCGAAGGTCACCCTCATCACCGGCCTGCTGATCATCGCGATCGGCTACGGCGCCGGTCTCGGCCTGATGGACGCCGCCTGGCAGACCGTGATCACCTCCGTGCTCCTGGGCGCGGGCATCGGACTCGCCTACTCCTCGCTGCCCGCGCTGATCGTCGGCGCGGTCCCGGCCTCCGAGACGGGTGCGGCCAACGGCCTCAACACCCTGATGCGTTCGATCGGCACGTCGGTCTCCAGCGCCGTCATCGGCATGGTGCTCGCCAACACCGCCCACCAGGTGAACGGCCTCGCGGTCCCCACCATGCACGGCTTCCGCCTCTCCTTCCTGATCGCGACCGGCGCGGTGGCGCTCGGCCTGCTGGCCGCCCTCTTCCTGCCCGGGCAACGCCCTTCGGTCCGCACGCAGTTGCGCGCGAGCAGCGAGGAGGATGCCCATCTGGCCCACGCCGACCAGGTACTGCGGGGCTTCCGCGGCCGGGTCCTGGACGCCGAGGGCGCCCCGGTGGCCCGTGCCAAGGTCACGCTGATCGACCGCGGGGGCCGTCAGGTGGGCGCCGCGCACTCCGCCGAGGACGGCAGCTACGCGCTGGTCGTGCCGACGGAGGGCCCCTACATCCTGGCCGCCAGGGCCGCCGGCCACGCCCCGCTCGCCGCATCGGCCACCCACACGGGCGACCAGCGCCCGGTCGACCTGGACCTCTGCCTGCCGGGCGAGACGGTTTCCGCCTGACCGGGCACCGCACGCACGCGCCCCTGTCGCACACGGCGAATTCCAGGGGTCGTTGCAACACAGGTGATCAACTGGCTGTGGCCAGGAGCTTAGCGAGGCGCTCGGCTGGGGTTTCCCAGCCGAGCGTTT